>NZ_JASJXB010000006.1:0-257191 GCF_035018885.1 Variovorax sp. LG9.2
GGACCTCGGGTGAGAACTTGTTCGACTTGTTCATGGCTCAATCCTCTCAGAGTGTTGAGCCTCCTCAAAAACCGGGGGCGATTCAAAATGGGACCTCAAGGAGCTTCAAGCAACGGTTGAGCGGCTGCATGGTGGCGACCAAGCCATGAGGGTGGGCAAGTCGGCGCAGTCGATCGTGAAGCGCCAGGAGTACATGAAGTGCCACTACAGCGAGGTAGAACGGCTTGTGGGAACGGAACTCCAGACTGCCGACTCCGAAGCTGTGCTGTTCAAATTGATGTGGAGCGATACCGCCGAATCGCGTGACTTTCACCATCGGCGCACCCATGTCGAAGCGAACTTGGTGGCCCTACTTCAATGCGTACACGCCATTGAGGACACGCTGGCGCACGTCATCTACTTCGCCAAGAACTTCGATCAGCTGGACGCGGACAAGGTCAACATTTACGCCGTGAAGAAGTTGCTTTCATCCGGGGACCTCAAAGACGAGGTTCAGTGAATGCTCGACAACGCCGATCTTCGACATGTAGCGGCACTGGTGAACACCTCAAAGCACCGCAGCGTGGTGGGTACACCTCTATCGGTGAGCTTTGTGGAAAGCGAGCTACCCCACGGGCTGAAGTTTGAGGCGTTCGAGCACCGCGGAAAGTCGTACCCCCAACATTGGGCGGTGCCGTTCTCCAAAGTCGCATTCGATGCCATCCAGCAACACATGCTCAAGATCGGTACGGTGCTGAACGCAGCGATAGAGCAAGCCGGCGACTCGCTCCAACCGAGTTCGGCGAGAAGCTTATTAAGGACATCGCAACACGCTTGTCTGCCGTATCCTATGCAGGTGTGCTACATTTTGAACGTGTAAGCAATAAACGATGAGGGTTGTCGATGAGAGACAAACGCGATCGATTTGTCGAGCTGGCTCAAGCTAGGGTTACCAAGGCCGCTCAAACGATCCGGTTGATCGGGAATCTGTCAAACCAGAACAACTACGCGTACTCGGAAGACGACGCGCAGAAAATCCTCACCACGCTTGATGGTGAGGTGAAGCTTCTTAGGGCCAAATTCCAAGCGGCTTTGAGCAAACGTGACAAAAGCGAGTTCAAACTCGACTGAAAGTGAGGGACAACATGGGATGGTTTTTCCACGTTAGCGACCCGATGGGGGGCGCTGCGGGCGAGGCGTACGCAAACACGCTGGCATCACCGGGCATGCCGCCGGCTCACGTGCTCGCACGCGAAGCGATCCAAAACTCATGCGACGCGGGAAATGGCAACAAAGTCGCCGTGAGATTTCGCTCTGATGCTCTTAGCGGGGCGCGGAAGGCCACTTTCGTGGAGGCGGCTGGGCTGATGGATCTAGCGGCGCGAATTGAGGAGCTGAAACTCACCAGCCCAAACTGCCTGCATACCCTCGACAAGCCACGTGCAGCATTGCCATTGCTTTACGTTGAAGACTACAACGCAGTGGGACTTACTGGCGAGCCACACGACTCACAGTCGAACTTCTATCGGCTGCTCTTGTCGCTGGGCGATCGATCAGAGGTCGAAACAGCAAAGGGAAGCCGAGGTGGTTCGTACGGTTTCGGAAAGTCGGTCTATTCGTCAAGTTCAAAGATTCGCACCATCTTCGCCTACACGAGGTTTAAGGCTGAAAACGGAAAGGAAATCACGCGTGTCTTTGGCTGCGGCTACTTCGTCAGCCACAGATTTAAAAAGAACCCTTACAGCGGCCGGGCTTGGCTCGGAGGAAAACCCCGCGAGGACGACCTTGGCCGCGTTGTGATTGATCCACTAGAGAACGCAACTGCCGATGCGCTCGCTACCAAGTTGGGTTTTAAGCTGCGCAAGGCGGGCGAGACCGGCACTTCGATTCTGATTGTTGATGCCCATGTAGACACAACAACGGTGATCAGGGGTGTTGAAGAGTGGTGGTGGCCGCGACTGGAGGACGGCAAGCTTGACGTCGAGTTTCTAGACGCAGACGGAACCCCCCACTACCCGAAGCCAAAGAAAAATGAAGCATTGCGTCCGTTCATTGAAGCGTTTGAGATTGCTAAGGGACGCGCTGCGGCGAAGTCCGGCACACAGAAGTACGCTGCCTTCAATCGTGAAGATGGCGTACTGATGGGAGGCTGTGGATTTGTCGTTGCTCCGGTAGCAAAGGATGGCACGCTGGTAGTTCCTGGGAATAGGCTCAACGCGGTTGCTCTCATCAGAGAGCCGCACATGGTCGTCGCTTACCATGTTGTGTCTCAGGCGCTGCCGGCCGTGGTTGGTGTTTACCTTGCGCCGGACGAAAAAAGCGTTGAAGAGGTGCTTCGCAAGAGCGAGCCCCCGGCTCATGACCGGTGGGATCCAGACTCAGAAAATCTTCGTGACGAAAGCGGCAAGAGGCAGAAGATGGTGCGGTCGATTCTGAGCCGTATCCAACAAGGTCTTAGGCGCTTCCAAGGCGAAGCTTCACCACCCGCACAGGCAAAAGAACGTCGGCTAAATCAACTGGAACGCTCACTCGGAGGCTGGTTTCGGCCTCGCGGCGCAGGAAGTCAAAACCCCGACGCATCGCCATCACCCCTGCACTTGGAATTTTTGAAGCCGGCATACGCCGAGGCGACTGACGACGGAAAGCTTCGCCTTCGAAGCACCTTCGCCATTCGCCTTGACAGTTCTTCAGAACTTGATTCCGTTGATCTGCGACTGAAGTTGAACTGCCCCGTGATGGAGGACGACAACGAAGAAGGGGAAGACCTTGATTTGAACGTATCAATTGAGGGTGTGAAAGCCCAAGTCGACGAGTCCGACCCCCTGGTGTATCGCTTCACGCTGCCGAAAAATGTGAAGGCGAAGTTCAAGGTTGAGTCGGCCCCCTACGACGCAGCTTGGACCGTTCGTCTGCGCCCTGACTTTGAGCGGGAGTCAGAACTGTGAGCAAGATCACCTGGCGCAAGTCTGCTTCGAAAGACGTCCGCCCTTTCTTTGGTGCGGCAACTCTCGAGAACAGCACGGATACCGCAGAGATCCGACTTTTTGAAGATGGTGAATTCAGCGGCGAAATGAGCTACTTGGTTGAGCCGTCTGACGCAAGCCGTCTAGCAATCACAATTCGACCACACCTATCAGCTCCTGCACTCTTGACCGGCACCATAAAGAGAGGCGATCTAGTCTTGGCGGTTAGCGTGCTCCAGCCGTTTTTGAAGAAGACGGTCGTGATCGGCCAGTACCCTGTCTCACATGCATTGCCTGACGAGATCGCAGTCGGAGCTGAGGTGCTTGAGCAACTCGGAGGTGGGTCCAATGTCGTGATTGAAGTGGCGTTGTGCCTGGCGAAAAGGCTGTCCAAGACGCCTGGCAGCCCATTTCTCCTTGGTCACTGGCTCTCGAAGAAGAGTTTTGCGCTCCGCGTCCCGAAGCCTGTCGAAGTGTTCAATGTCATTCCGATGAGTGACAAGGACTGGGAAGCGATGGGCTGGCCAGCGAAAACCATGTATTCGGTGGACTACATCGGAGGCTTTAATGACCCCGCGGCAAAAGACCGCCCGCTGGCGAATGTGCGCGTGCACTCTGACGTTCACCGCAAGCTGACTCTCGAATCGAGTCAGAGACTGGCAAAGCCGATTGAAGCAGCGCTTGCGGCCGAGATTACTGCCCAAATCGTTGCGTCGAGCCTTCACGAATGGCAAGACGCTGATGATGTGGTGCCACTGAGCCCCCTCTCGGCGTTCATGAAGCGTTTGGATGCTGTGCAAAAAACGAGCTTTGCAGAGCTCAAGAAACTCGCGATGCAGCCAGGCATGGCGAAGCTAAAGGCGCTTCTGCACTCAAGCGAGCAGACCGTCCGTTTCATCAAAGAAGGTTAAAGCATGCGCTACCCCATCATCACAGCCGTTGATGCGACAAGGTATTTACTCGCAAAGCGTGAAGGCACTGAGCCGGAATTAGACTCAATAGTTCAGCACCGTGGCTCCGGGACGGAGCTTGATCAGTGGTTCATCAAGCCATTGCGGGAGCATCTTGAACGCCAGTGCGCGAAGCTGCCAAATGGCCTGTCGTCTAAAACGGATCCCGCGGCCAATACATTCGAGGCAAGGGCGTCCAGGATCGTTCACGCAGCGATACCGAACTCGACCGAGATGCTGATCGATCCCGACTTTTGGGTCTGGCTTGCAGTCGTTCATTTTCCTGAGGTTGTCGAGTGGCGGTACCGGTACCAGAACCGGAAAAGCGACACGTTCGCGCAGCTTGACAACTATGGGATCGGTTCGCGGTCCGACAACCTCATCTATCGGCTATGGCTTAGAGCTGAGCTTGTGCTCGACGCAGACGCAAAGGATCGTTATCATTTGGCTGACGCGGGGCAGATCGACTTCTATCGGAGTCATCTGTTCCGTCAGGGGTACGCAAACGCGCGCAACTTCTCGCGCGCGCTGCTCCGCTATCAATACCCTAACAAGGACCTCACTGAACCGCGGCTCAAGACGCTTGAAATTCGCGAGCTAGTGAAGAGGCTGCGCCGCATGAAGTCCAATCTTTTTCTAGAAATCCTCGCAGAGGACGACTGCCGATACGTAATCGAGACGGAGGCAGCCGTAGTTTTGGCGGCCGAATGAATAGCGAATTGATAGAGGTCTACGCCTATGAGGGCTCAAAGGTTGTCCGCAAGATAAACGCCGCATACGGCGTTCGTAGTTCTGCGGTCGAGAACATTGCTGACAAAAACTTATCAGCATCAGCGGCTTGGTGGCAGAGCTTTCTCCGGGGCGCAAAAGTTTTTCCGGACGCCTCGGGCGCGACGATGCCGCCCCTGAGATCTGTTGACGCATTCTGCGGGTGTGGAGGGCTGACACTCGGGGCAGCTCAAGCCGCGATCGCAACTGGACGCCGGCTAGAGTCCGTCGCTGCAATTGATGTCGACAGCGGCGGCTTGGCCGTGCACCAAGCCAACTTCGGGACTAAGCTTTTGATGCACACGAATGCATCAAGCCTGGTTGATTGGCGCGTGCGGGGAGAAGGCGAGTCATCTTGCTTCGCGTATGAACCAGAAATTCTTGATGAAGAACTCGCTGCTGAGATTGGAAAAATAGACGTTTTTCTTGCTGGCCCACCTTGTCAAGGACACTCAAACTTGAATAACAAAACGCGGCGGGAGGATCCCCGTAATCTGCTCTACATCACCGCAGTCGCGCTGGGTGTTGGCCTGCGCGCCAAGTCCATCGTGATGGAGAACGTGCCGGAGGTCGTTAACGACAAAAGTAACGTGGTTAACACCGCTAAGGCGCTTCTTAAAGCGTCCGGCTACGAGTGGATCGACAGCGGTGTCCTAGCGACTGACCACCTTGGTGGCGCGCAGACACGAAAGCGATACTTCCTGATTGCGTCGCGAATTGCCGTTTCTGAAAGTACCGTACACATTAAGGACATCGCAAAGGCATTGAAGCAGCCACCTCAGCCCGTGTCGTGGGCCATCCACGATCTAATGCGCGACCCCAAGGAACTTAGCGTCTCAATCATGGACAAAACGCCGATTATGTCTGCCGAGAATGCTGCGCGCATCCAACACCTTTTCGAGCACGACCTCTATGACCTCCCGGACAAAGAACGACCTGACTCGCACAAGAACGGGAACACGTACCCGTCGGTTTACGGTCGAATGCATTGGGGTAAACCAGCACAGACGATCACTACCGGGTTCTTGACTCCGGGGCGCGGTCGTCACATCCATCCACTCCGCCGTCGAGTGATCAGCCCGCATGAGGCAGCGCGCATACAGACTTTTCCCGACACGTTCAATTTTGTTGTCGACCCGCAGGAACCACCAAGCCGCACCGCTCTTCAAAAGTGGATCGGCGACGCCGTACCTCCTCTGCTCGGTTACGCTGCGACGCTACCCCTGATGCTGCGCATGTAGGCCCCGATGGACAGTTTGCCGCCCGAACGCCGCTCTGCGCTCATGAAGCGCGTCAAGCGGTCGGACACCGAACCCGAGCTGACCCTTCGCAAAGCCCTGCACCAACTGGGCTTTCGGTACGTAATCGGTGACAAGCGTCTCCCGGGGACACCAGACCTATCATTTCCCAAGCTCAAAGCTGCGGTTTTTGTGCATGGTTGCTTTTGGCACGGACACCATTGCCGCCAAGGCCGAGCGCCTTCCAGCAATGAAAGCTACTGGCTCCCGAAAATTGAGGCCAATCGCGAGCGTGATAAGCGTAAGGAACAGGGTATTCGTGATCTTGGTTGGCGGGTCTTCACCGTTTGGGAGTGCCAATTGAAAAAGGCTCACAAACAGGAAACGGTCGCGGCGCTCGCAGTAGACCTCAAGGTCAATAACCAGGTGCGATAGACGCCTCATTAGGAGATTGCATGGCGAAAACGCAGGGTCACGGCAACCCGGATTGGAGTCGCGACGAAGTAATACTTGCGCTCGATCTGTACCTGTCATGTGGCGGAACCATTCCGAGTGGCTCGGATCCAAGAGTTAAGCACTTGTCGAAGATCTTGCGCGGTCTCGTGATTCACCCAGCGAGCAGCCGAGTGGGTTCCTTCCGGAATCCAGATGGTGTTTCCTTTAAGCTTCAAAACATCAAACAGGTGGCTTCTGGAAAAGGACTAGCGAATGTCTCACGGATAGACCGCGAAGTGTGGGCTGCCTATGGTGACAAGCCAGGAGAAGTAAAGCAAATTGCCACGGCGATTTTGGCGGTCGCGTCGCTTAACAGTCTGAGTGACGACAAAGCTGAAATTGAGGATGTATTTCCTGAGGGGGGCGTCTTAACGGCCGTTCACCACCGGCGCGAGCGGTCTCCCAAACTTCGCAAGGCGCTTTTATCCAAACGAGCGAAGACTGGAAGGGTCTGTTGCGATGCTTGCGGCTGGATTCCTTTGAACGGCGATGAGCGCTTGGCGCTAGCGGCTTTTGAAGCACACCATCTCTTGCCTTTGGCGAAAGCAGGTGAATCAAAGACCAAGCTTGACGATGTCGCGCTTCTCTGTGCGAACTGCCATCGCCTTGTACATCGGTGGATATCTGTTACCGGTGAGTGGTTGAACGCGTACAAGATTAAGTCGTTAATCGTCAATAGCGCAAACATCAATAAGGCAGGGTCTGTTGCTGTAGGCGTCGGCGATCGTTTCCACGAAAGTGGATATTGATGCATTCCTCGGAACTTTAGCTTCAAGACGTTCGACGCGATCCTGCATAACAGCTGTAGTCGCTAGCCTCGGACGGACCTTAGTCAGGCCGTGATCAAACAAGGCTTGGTGCGGTCGCCGAGCCGGCGCTGGTTGGATGTTGACGCGGATTTGCTGCATCCAATAATTGCGGGCTGGTTACCACAAGACTGGTGCTCGGTGAATGCAAATCTTGATCCACAAAGACGCGCCCGACGCCTGTTTTCGCAGGACGATGAGCGCATGAAAATTCTTGTAGAACATATCGTCCAGGAGCCCTACACCGGCAAGATCACCGGTGGCAGTGAGCGCAGCGCCTACCTTGCAGTTGATGCCCTGCGGCTTGCCGGTCATCAGGTCGACCTTGTGGTCCCCGCCGACAGCGTCAAGGGCGACCACATTAGGTCGCCGGTGCTTTCAGGTCGACGCGGCCGGCTGAATATGCGGCTCTGGTATCAATTTCTCGCAAAGGTCGGCGCCAACTACGACGTGATCTTGTTGAACCACCCTCTGGATTCGCCAACCGCGTTTCGGATGCCGCCGGATATCCTGCGTCGCTGCACTTACGTAAACCACAATGGATCCCCGTGGTACGTGTCCGCACAGGCCGGAATGCGACTGCTCGGTCATCTGAAACTGCTTCGCCACCTGGGCGGAAAGGCCATGTACCTCTCCGAACAGAATCATTTCAAGCTGCAGCGGCAATGGGCAAAGGTCGGACCGCAGTCGTACAGCACGAGTCGATTTGGCGAGGCTGGGAAGCGAGTCGTAGGCAACGCTAATTATCTCGCTGTTGACATGTTCGACGACAGGCTAGACGAAGCGATTTGTCCGCCAAACATTGCGGCACCGAGGAAAAGCGGCGTCTGCGTCGTCTCTGTCGGCCGGCCAGGTGGGGAAAAGCGGTTGCCGCTTGCGAGCCGGATGGCGAGAAAGCTTGAACTGTCGCACTTCGTCTTCACGACGAAATCTGAAGGCGGGCAGGCTGAGCAGGTGCAGAAAGTTCGAGCGCTGGGCTCAGAAGTGTTTGTAGACGCCAGCCACGACGAGATTATGGAGGTGCCGGCCGGCGCCGACGCCTTGATCCTATCCTCGCGCAAAGAGACGTACTGTCACGTTGCGATGGAGGCGATGGCGCATGGCGTGCCGGTGATGGCAATGGAAGTGCCGCCTGCCCTGCAAAGTTTCAAGGAACTGATTCTCGAGTGGGGCAGCAGATTCGAAACGACCTCGCTCAACGACAGGCAACGGATTCAAAGCTTGGTGCGCGAAAAGTACTCGCTTGAACGACTAGGCCACCGCCTTTCCACTGCGCTGATGAATCGCAATATAAGGATCTCATGAAAATTCAGAGGATCATTGCTCGGCGTTAGTACCTTGATCAGCCAGGTGGGCGCCTCCGTACCTCAAGCATTCATCTGGCGCGCGCATACGGCGCGCCCGGCCAGTTGCTCTCTGACTTAAGTTTGATCGAAAAGCCGGTTCTCTTAAAGACCGCGCCCTCGACCATCCGAGCGTCTACCGGGCGGTCGGTTCGAAATCCGTCGTGCTCAGTGAAATGTCTGACTCCGGCTCGACTCAATTCATCAACGATGGCATCGAGGATCTTGCGTTCTTGAGAAAAGTAAAAACACCATTTTTGCGAGCCAGTCTTAAACCTCCGTTTGCAAGGCGGCGCACTGGAACTGGAGAGCCCTTCCGTCGTCGGACTCTCCTTGTCCTGCTCGATTTGTTCAAGGCGGTTCCACACGAGTGCGATTTCCCAGCGCAAGCGTCGTATTTCGGCGCAGCTTTGCAAGCTTTCCATAGCTGCTCGATCGCAACGCAGCATGCGAAAAATGGCGCAGTATCGGCTGCGGGCCAAGCGAGCGCCATTGAACAGACTATTGATCAGGCGCTTTGACTCCTTCATGGAAAGTCCCGTCAGCTCCATGACGTGCTTTCTGAGAATCGCCTTGTCGTGCAGGTAGCTCTGAAGGCATAGGAGCAAGCTCGCGCAAAGTCCCGCCCTACGCGCAAGTTGAAAGAGAACGGTCGGTGCACATGCCTCAATGTCATAGTCGAAAGGAAGATAGTCAGCCCAAAAAGCCTTTTTCTCTCCAGACGGCAACTGCTGCAACCGATGAAAATACCGATCCGACTTGAGGCTGTACTCGAACTTCAAGGTCCGCAGTTCAGGCTCTGAATCTATGGCACTTGTAGCAACCATATGCTGTGTGCTGTGCAGTAACTTGTCGAAGCCAATCTGCTTTCGAAGGTAACTGTAAGAAGATTTACCGGGCTGGTAGCTCCCCGTTAAAACTAGCAGGTTCGCCCGCAAGAACTTTGTTAACTGATTGGTTGCATTGCCAAAAACTCGGTGAAGCACGTCGTGATGAACTGGTATTGCCCTTTTCTCGGACAGGTGATGGGAACACCAGTCGAGAACTGCCGTAACGCGCCGTCGAACGCGGGGGTCGTTGAAGTTGGGCTCGTATGTGGTCAGTGTCAGGCGCATGTTCTTGTCTTCCGTCGTGTGGCCTGGCGCCGCCAAGTACCAGGGTCAGCAGAGGAAAGCCCACTCACTAGGCAGTACGGCTATGCGCCGGCAAGATGTCGGCGACAGCGCTTCCCAATGCTGACTCTGTATGTATAGCGGCGCGAAAAGCTCGACGCGCCATCGACCTCCACGCGTTGAGCTCAGAACGTGTGGAGGTCGACTGCCATGCACGAGCAAACGCAATTTGCGCGTTGACGTCTGCCATGCCGCCATTCTTCATCCGGCTAGCAGATGTTCCCCTGCACGGCGTACGCGCCCGCTGCCCGCCATAACGCGAGGCTCGCGCAACGGCTCGCGCTTCTACTTCACGCAGACACTCCGTCAATGTGGATTTTTCTTTGCGCAGCGCGTGGAGTCGACGTATAGTCCAAGTACTGTCTGGACCGCCCCTTTGTCACAGACGGGACCCACTGTCCGACCCTGGTCGGCACAGCACTGGGGAGTGCGCAATGCGCCACAAATTCGCTTTTTCGTCCTAGGCCGCGCCAGCGCGGCCTTGCGCTAGCCATGCCGATCATCCGGCATGCGCCTCCTACGCGTGTCGGATCGCCCGGTGTCGAAACTGCGGCCGTCCTGTTACGTCTGTATCTGCGCCCGCGTGCGCCCCAATCTGCCCCGCCGGAATTCGGACACAGCACGTCGGCCGCCGGGGTGGACCACCACCGGCGCCGCTGCCTCCGGAGCGCGTTCTGACTCCTTCGCGACCCAGCGCGCCGCGTCCAGTGGACCCCAGTCATTCACCTGATTCCTGATCGATTTGTCATGTCCAAAACAGTGCTGCGCGCTGAAAGCGCAACCGAGGCGTACACGCTACTTGAGCGAGAGGTCTTTGGCCTCATCTCAACCTACTTCCGTCTGTTTAAGACGGCCCAGCGCAGCCAGGACGAATACCTCCTGATCCGCGCGCTGCCTGGCTCTGACCCGAACCGGTTTTTGCCGACAACGTACCGTGCCGATCGCGACGTCATCGACATGCTTGCAGCTGCCGATATCCCCACTGCCATCGTTTATCCGACTGTCTCAGATTCTGGCAACGCGAAGATGTACCGGGACAACATTCTGGCTGCCTGGCGTCGGCAGCCGGCGACCCAGGTCGGGCGCCTGTCTGGCTTCTGCTACCTGCCCGGCGGTCCCGAGATCGTCAATGACAAGCTGAACATGTACAAGGATGTCTCCGTCGTAGCGATCGAACCCCCGGACTCCGGCGCCTTGCAAGACATTTTCGGCCACCTGCTGGAGAACATTTGCAACGAAAACGTCGCCTACTTTGAGTACCTGCTCAAGTGGTTGGCGCACATGATGCAGAAGCCTGCTGTTCGTCCAAAGACGGGCATCGCCATCATCGGCAGTCAAGGTACGGGCAAAGGCGTCTTCATGGACTTCCTACGCGTTCTCCTCGGCGGCGATCGGAACTGCAACACCACCGCCTCCAGCACCGACACGAAGTCGTTCAATTTCGCTCTTGCCAACAAGGTGCTAGTCGTCTTTGACGAGGCCACTTTCGCCGGTGACCGTTCGCAGTCCGACTTTATGAAAAAGCTGGTCACCGAGCCCCGCCTGCGGGTTGAACAGAAAGGCATTGACGCCTTCGAGGTGGATAACTTTGCCCGTGTCCTGATCACATCGAACAACATGCACAGCGCCGTGCCGGCCTCACTGGCCGATCGGCGTTGGCTCATCATGGAGTGCAAAGCTGGGGTACCGGCAGCCAAGCTCAAAGCGCTGGCAGACAAGATCGGTAACAACGGCGAAGTGCCTGGCGCCGAGCCGAACTACGCCAGTTGGTTCAAGCACCACCTGATGTCATTGGACATCTCCGCTTTCGATCCGGTCGCACTGCCCATGCAGGACACCGGCTTCGACACCAAGCTGCGCGGCTTGTACAAGGATGACCCGATCACGGCGATGTGGTGGGAGTGGTTGCGCGACGAGAACCTCACGCTCTACCGCCACAGCTCGGTGTCGATCGGTGGTGGCGATAGGCAAGAAATCGATTTGCCACTCACCTGGAGGCGTGAGGTTCTGTTCGCTGACTTTTACGCTGTGCTTGAGGAGCTGTGCAAAGCGTCATATGCGAACGTGCCAGCGCGCAACCGCATTAAAGGCCTGCTTTTGCCCTATGGCGCAAACACCGTCACGCGCGCGCAGCACACCATCTACGTTGCGTTGCCAAAGCCAGCGGACATGCTCGCCGCGCTCCAGAAGAGCGCGCGCTTTGACGCGCCGATCAGCGACGCGCAATTTGAAATCATCGCTGGCTGGTCCGATGACGAGCCCGCAGCGCCGCAGGCTCTCCCACAGCAGCCACCGCCGGACGAACCCCTGCAACCTGGCCAGATGGTGCCACTCACCATTCAAACCATCGACGAGTTTTTCGCGGAGGTGACCAAGCCATGAAGCTCTTCGACATCGAAGCCAATGGCCTGCTCCACATGGTCACGAAGGTGCACTGCATCGTCATGATGGACACAAAGACGGGCCGGAGGGATCAGTTCGCTGGTGAGACGCTGGAGGACGGCGTGCGCGCGTTAATGGAAGCGACCATGGCCGGCGAACTGATTGCTGGCCACAACATCATCAAGTACGACATCCCGGTACTCAAAAGGCTGTACGACTGGTTCAACGTTCTCGACGCCTCACTGGTCGACTCGCTGGTGCTTGCCCGCGTGATGTGGAGCGATATCGGGGCGCAGGACGATGTTTTGATCTCCCGCAACACGCCAAGCAATACGCGGTTCCCGAAGGCCCTTCGGGGCCGCCATTCACTGCAGGCTTGGGGCTGGCGACTGGGCAATCGCAAGGGTGACTTCGGTGCTGACGATGAGGAGCGCAGGTGGGACGTCTTTGTCCCCGAAATGCTCGATTACTGCACGCAGGACGTTGATGTCGCGCACACGCTCATGCGTTTCCTCACGCGCCAGCCATATCCGCGCGGTGCAATCGCGCTGGAGCACGCGGTGGCGCACACCTGCGCCCAAATGGAACGCGCTGGCTGGCCCTTTGATGAGACGACGGCCGCGACGCTGACGTCTAAGCTCGTCGCTGAGCGGACGGCCATCAGCGAGCAGCTGCAGGTGGCGTTTCCGCCCTTGACAGTCGAAAAGGCTGGCAAGGCCACTATCCAGGATTTCAACCCTGGCAGCCGCAAGCAGATTGCCGACCGCCTAACCGCCAAGTACAGGTGGGTACCTACCGAGAAGACGACGAAGGGCGCGGTCAAGATTGATGACGACATCCTGGCCGCGTTGCATTTTCCCGAGGCGAAGATCCTGTCCCGATACTTCACCGTCGACAAGCGTCTCGGTCAGTTGGCTGAAGGCAATCAGGCCTGGCTCAAGCTGGTGCGAGATGGGCATCTCCATGGGTCGATAAACACAAACGGCGCGGTGACGGGCCGTTGCACGCACGCGCGTCCCAACATCGCCCAGGTGCCCTCCTCTAACACAGCGTATGGCCCTGAGTGCCGGGCCCTTTTCACAGTGCGGCCGGGGTTCAGCGCCGTCGGTGCTGATCTCTCGGGCATCGAGCTGCGTTGCCTGGCGCACTACATGGCTCCCTGGGACCACTGCAAGTACGTCGAGACCATCCTCTATGGGGATGTGCACACCGAGAACCAGCACACGGCGGGCCTGCCGACCCGTGATGCCGCAAAGACGTTCATCTATGCGTTTCTGTACGGTGCCGGTGACGAGCGCCTTGGCCAAGTGATCGGTGCTGACCGAGCAGCTGGCGCGCGCCTGCGACAGACGTTTCTCTCCAGAACCCCGGCGCTACGCTTCCTGAAGGCGTCCATCGCGCTGGAAGCTCAGCGGGGTGTTCTCACTGGTCTCGACGGTCGCCACTTGCCCGTGCGCAGCGCGCACGCCGCGCTGAACACCAAGCTGCAATCCGCAGGCGCCTTGATCAGCAAGCGATGGCTCGTCGAGTGTGTGCTGGAAGCTGAACGGCGCGGTCTTCGGCACGGCTGGGATGGCGATTTCGTGCTGCTTGGTTACATCCACGACGAACTGCAGTGGGCTACGAGGACTGATATCGCTGACGACTTCGGAAGGATGGTGGTCGTGTGCGCAGAGCGGGCCGGCACGTTCTTTTTGTTCAAGTGCCCGATCGCCGCCGAGTTCAAGGTCGGCGCGAATTGGCACGACACACACTGATGACAAGATGAAAACCGATCGCTACCTGTTTAAGCCGGTCAACCGATCCAGGTACACCGGCGATCTGTCGTACCTTCGCGCCCGCAGCTCATGGGAGATCACTTTCATGGAGCACCTTGATCTGCATCCAGCGGTCATGTGTTGGAACTACGAGCCGTTTTTCATCCCCTACTTGAACCCACTTTGGCCCGACCGCGTCAGCAAATACCTCCCGGATTTTTGGGTGGAGTGCAGCGGACGTGGCGGTGAGGAGATGAAGTTTATCGTTGAGATTAAGCCGGCGAAGCACCTCGTCCTAGCGGCCACGGCGGGCCAAGACGAGCGCTTCCGCTACATCGTCAATCAAGCGAAGTTCAAGGCTGCTCGATCGTTCGCGGTGCAACAGGGCGCGACCTTCCGAATACTCACCAGATAGCTCTGGAAGGGGGAGGGCTACAAGGTGAGATGGTTCTCCCATAAGGGACCAGCATGAACGTCGGGAGTACGGCCGCAGAACATCAGAAGCCGCATGAACTCCAACTGCTTCGCTTGCAGCTGTCGCATTCAGCGCCCTCAGTAGTCGGCCGGCAGCATCAGCGTCGTGCTCGCTCTCTGCCCGTCATCGCTGACCGCTTCCGTAATCACCCAGACTCTGGCACCGCTCTTGAGATGGTACGCCGAGAAGATGCGGCTCCCATGGCGAAGCGCCTGTATGTTCGCCGCGCGATCCTCGTTGCCGAGGTCGCCCCAGTCGCCGCGCACATGGCGCCCGAGCAACTCCGCAAACGACACCCCGGCACGCTCGATCGCGTCGAGCGCTCCGGGCGTCGCATAGCAATTCCCGGTGTCGAACTTCATGCGGACATGAACGTCTTCAGCGCGCCCGCGAGGTTAGAGATCGCGTCGAGGTCTTCGTTGCTGATCTTCCCTTGCAAAGCGGCTCGCTTCATCTGTTCGGTCACGCGCTGAACCGTGGCGATAGGCGCCTTTGCGACCTTTGGTGCAGACGGTGCTTTAGTAGCTTGAACTTGAGTTGCCATTTGATTCTTCCAGTCTTAAACACCACGACGATGTGGTACTGGCTATTGAATCAAGACGGGGGTCGAGTGCCTATTTTTTAGGCAAACGTTACACCCCTTGTGTTCCCTTGAGAACTGCTTCACCCCGGGTCAGTGTTCTTCAATATCTTGTGTACTTTTTGAGGGCCTTGATTACGATTGACTGAACAACTGTCAACGTCTACTGCAATGTTCAACCCTGGTCATAAGCCCGCACACAAAGGCCGGATCGTCACGACCGACCCCATCCGAGGAAACGACATAATGCGGGTGCGCGACTACCTTCGCGACCGTCCACGAGATCTCGCGATCTGGTCTGTGGGAACGAACTGCGCGCTGCGTGCCGGTGACCTACTGGCACTCAAATGGAGTGACCTCGAAGATTCTGCTGGTCGCTTCGCCATCCTTTTGCGTGAGAAAAAGACAGGAAAAATCCGTCGGATCGTCTTGAATCTCGTCGCGAGTGCTGACCTTCGCGCTTGGAAAACTCTTTCTACTTCTGACTATGTGTTCTCCGGTCAGCGTGGCCCGCTCACCGTTGCATCGGTAGGTCGGATGCTTAAGTCAATTGCATGCGACGCCGGTGTGAACGCACAGCGGGTTTCGACTCACAGTCTTCGCAAGACCTGGGTCCGAGCGCAGCATGAGATCCACAAGGTACCGCTCTATATCCTTTCTCAAGCATTGGGTCACGCCTCCGAAGCCCAAACGCGCGTCTACATGGGCCTGTTAGCTGATGGAGTTGCTGAGGCCTATGACAACGTAATTGCCTGATGCCCAGAGCCTCCTGGATGTGTCGATATCGAGTTCGTTGTTAGACCTACACCTGCATAAGACCGAGCGCACTGGGTGTCACGCCGCAAGTCCAGATGGAAAAATGTGCTATTTCTAAAGTGACATATACACCTGAAATGCTCATCAAATGGGCGACGCCGGTGGCACGAAAGACATCCCAGTCGGCTCGATCGATCGCGTTCTGATCGCCGGTGATGAGCGCCGCGATGACGCCGGCCAACTTGCGATCCGGCACGTGCGTGAACACGGCATCGCGCACCGACTCGCGCCCACGCTCGATCGGGTGCTGCCATGTATCGGCAAGGCGCAAGGGGGCCGCATCGCCCGCGCCGGTGCGCACGTAGCCGTTGGCCTGCAAGCCCTGCTCCCACATCCACAACTCGAAGTCGTAGCCATGCGGGTTCGAGCTGCCATGCTTTGCCTTGAGCCGCACGGTCATGCGCCAGCGTTCGCCTGCGTGCAGGGGGCCGGGTGCAACCGCAGGTCGGGTGCGCGCGCCATCGTCGGATGCATTGCCCCACGCCGAGGTGTTGGCGGCATACCAACCGAGAGCGATGCCCGGCGGCACGACAGGTGCGGCCGGTGCCGTCCGTGTGGCCCGTGTCGGTCCGGACGAGTCGTCGTCGTTTGCGGGCGCGGACGTTTGCATGGCCCATCGTGCCGATGCGACTTCCAACCGGAAGCGCGTACCCGTCTCACTGTGCTGCGGCATCTGCGCCACCACGCCCTCGACCACGACATCACGGCCTTCGAGTGCCGGGGCGAGCGCGTCACGCAAATAGCTTGCAGCGCGCCATCCGGCGGACCCAGCGCCGGCCAGCATGCCCGCCGCACACGCGATGACGAGCAGGAGACTGCGGAGCCTGGTCGTGTCCGCTCGAATCCGTGCCATCAGGCACAACCCGACCACGCCGACAGCCAGAAAAGCCGCGTAAACAACTGCATTCCAGAGCTCGCCCTGTTGCAACTGCACGACAGCGCCAGCGACCGAACCCGCCAGTGCGGCAAAGGCACCGCGGCCGCGCACCCCCGTGTCCGACTCCGCGTCGGCGCTCACGAACGCACACCCGCAGCGCCACAAAACCGACGCACGCGTGTGCTCAGATCCACTCCCTGTGGCATGACTTGAATCACTCCCTGATCAATCTCGTTGAGGCGCTCTTTGGCGCGTTAATTGCTTGACCTCGGCTAGTATGCGTCTCGAACGAGGCCTTCGCTCAACCGCCTCTCAGCCTGCACTTTTCGACGCTTCCGGCGCCCAAAAAACATGTCTATTCACGCCGCACTTCACCACGTCACGCATTACAAGTACGACCGTCCGGTGCAATTGGGGCCGCAGGTCGTTCGGCTCCGCCCGGCACCACATTGCCGCAGCAACATCATTTCGTATTCGTTGCAGGTCGAGCCTGCAGAGCATTTCGTCAACTGGATGCAAGACCCGTTCGCCAACTACCAGGCGCGGCTGGTGTTCCCGGAGAAGACAACCGAATTCAAGGTCACGGTCGACCTGGTGGTCGAAATGGCGGTCTACAACCCGTTCGACTTTTTCCTCGAGCCGCAGGCCGAGAACTTCCCCTTCAAGTACACCGAGTCGCAGGCTGTCGAACTTGCGCCTTACCTTGTCGCAGACCCGGGGACACCGCTGGTCGAGGCCTATCTTGAAAAAGTCGATCGCAAAGAGCAGCCCACCATCGACTTTCTGGTCGGCATCAACCAGCAGGTGCAGAAGGACGTCAACTACCTGATTCGCATGGAGCCCGGTGTGCAAACGCCGGAAGAAACGCTGACCAACGGCAGTGGTTCTTGTCGCGATTCGGGCTGGCTGCTGGTTCAGTTGCTGCGTCACATCGGCCTGGCGGCGCGCTTCGTTTCGGGCTACCTCATCCAGCTCACGCCGGACGTGAAAGCACTCGACGGCCCGAGCGGTACGACGGTCGACTTCACCGATCTGCACGCATGGTGCGAAGTGTTCCTGCCGGGGGCAGGCTGGGTCGGCCTCGACGCCACCTCCGGCCTGCTCGCCGGCGAAGGCCACATTCCGCTCGCCTGCACGCCGACGCCGTCGAGTGCCGCGCCGATCGAAGGCGTGGTCGACGATGCAGAGGTCGAATTCGGCCATGAAATGAAGGTCTCGCGCATCTACGAATCGCCGCGCGTGACCAAGCCCTACACCGAAGAGCAATGGGCCGAAGTGCTGGCCCTCGGCGATGCGGTCGACAAGCGGCTGCAAGCCGGCGACGTGCGCTTGACGATGGGCGGAGAACCGACCTATGTGGCGACCAGCGACCGCGATGCGGCGGAATGGAACATCGACGCCCTCGGCCCGACGAAGCGCGGCTACGCGACCGAGTTGGTCCAAAAGCTGCGTGCCGAATACGGCAAAGGCGGCTTTCTGCATTTCGGCCAGGGCAAGTGGTATCCCGGCGAGCAATTGCCGCGATGGGCACTGTCGATTTTCTGGCGTGGCGACGGCGAGACGCTGTGGCACAACCCCGAACTCTTCGCCGACGAACGCGTGCCGACGCACTACACCAGCGAAGACGCGCGCCGCTTCACCACCGTACTGGCGCACAAGCTGGGCTTGACCGAGCGCTACATGCAGCCGGGCTACGAAGACGTTTACTACTATCTCTGGCGCGAGCGTCGGCTGCCTGTCAACGTCGACCCGTTCGAGTCGAAGCTCGACGACGAACTGGAGCGCGTGCGCCTGCGCCGCGTGTTCACCCAAAAGCTCGATGCGGTCATCGGCTACATGCTGCCGATCGAGCCCGGCAGCGCCGACAAGGATGCGCCGCCGCTGGAGGGACCGGGCTGGAAAACCGGCCCGTGGTTCCTGCGTGACGACCGGCTGTATCTCATCCCCGGTGACTCGCCGATGGGTTACCGCTTGCCGCTCGATTCGCAGCCCTGGGCCAGCAAGGGCGACTACCCATACCTGATCGAACGCGATCCGACAGCACCGCGCGCCGCGCTGCCGACTTCAGCGGACTACCGCGAACGCTACGCGACCAGCTCTGAGCCCCCGACAGGTGACCTGGGTGCCGTGCCCTATGTCTTCGGCGCGCCACCGGTTACCGCGCCGGAGCTGCGCTTTCAAGGCGCTGGTGGCCATGCTGCTGCTGCTGCCGCAGCAGACGGTGCGAGCGCTGCCGCTGAGGCATCGGCCACCGGCGCAGAGGCCACGACCGCCGCTGCTGCCGGTGAAGGCCCTGCGGCGGAGGTCGATGCCGCTTCAGCCAGTGCTGCTGCCGCGTCCGTTGCACCCGGCGCCACGCGGCAACCGCAACGCGGCGAGTCGGCCCATTGGGTCACGCGCACCGCGCTCTGCGTCGAAGTGCGCGACCCGCGCCGCGCCAATGGCCCGGCCGCTGAAAAGGTCGGTACTGCATCGGGCGTGCTGTACGTCTTCATGCCGCCACTGGCACGCCTCGAGGATTACCTCGACCTCGTCGCCGCCATCGAAGCGACGTCGGCCCAACTCGGCGTGCAGGTCGTCATGGAAGGCTATCCGCCACCACGCGATCCGCGCTTGAAGATGCTGGCCGTCACGCCCGACCCGGGCGTCATCGAAGTCAACATCCATCCCGCCAGCAACTGGAAGGAACTGGTCGAGCACACCGAGTTCCTCTACAACGCCGCGTTCGAGACACGCCTGTCGGCCGAGAAGTTCATGACCGACGGCCGCCATACCGGCACTGGCGGCGGCAATCACTTCGTGATGGGCGGCGCCACGCCGGCGGACAGCCCGTTCCTGCGCCGACCGGAGCTGCTCGCCAGCCTGCTGCTGTATTGGCACAACCATCCGTCGCTCAGCTACTTGTTCTCGGGCATGTTCATCGGCCCGACAAGCCAGGCGCCGCGTGTGGACGAAGCCCGCAACGATCAGGTGTACGAGCTTGAAATCGCGCTGAAAGAGATCGCTCGAAACCGCGAGATCTACGGCGAGAACATGCCGGCCTGGTTGGTCGACCGCACGCTGCGCAACATCCTGGTGGACGTGTCGGGCAACACGCACCGCAGCGAGTTCTGCATCGACAAGCTCTACTCGCCCGATTCGAGCACCGGCCGCCTCGGCCTGCTGGAATTGCGTGCCTTTGAAATGCCGCCGCACGCACGCATGAGCATTGCGCAACAGTTGCTGATTCGCGCCTTCGTCGCCCGCTTCTGGGACGAGCCGTATAAGGCGCCGATGACGCGCTGGGGCACCGAGCTGCACGACCGCTTTCTGCTGCCGACATTCGTCAAGATGGACTTCGACGACGTCATCAGCGAGATGCGCCAAGCCGGCTTTCCGTTCGATCCGAACTGGTTCGCGCCGCACCTCGAGTTCCGCTTTCCGCTGGTCGGCCAGATTCAGGCCATGGGTGTGGAGCTGTCGCTTCGCAACGCGCTCGAACCGTGGCATGTCATGGGCGAAGAAGGCTCCTCGGGCGGCACCGTTCGCTATGTCGACTCGTCGCTGGAGCGAATCGAAGTTCGCGTGACCGGCCTGAACGAGAGCCGCCACGTCATCACCGTCAATGGCAAGGTGCTGCCGCTGCAACCCACCGGCACCACCGGCGAGTTCGTGGCCGGCGTGCGCTACAAGGCCTGGAATCCGCCGTCGGCGCTGCATCCGAGCATCGGCGCGCATGCACCGCTGACCTTCGACCTGGTCGACACCTGGATGAAGCGTTCGCTGGGCGGATGCCAATACTTCGTGGCGCATCCGGGTGGTCGCAACTACGAGACATTTCCGGTGAATGCCTACGAGGCCGAGAGCCGGCGCCACTCGCGCTTTACGCGCATGGGCCACACCCCCGGCGTGCTCAATACGCCGCCAGCGACCATCGAACTGGCGGGCAGCCGCGAGTTCCCGTTCACGCTCGATCTGCGTCGTTGATTGTGTCTAGCCACACTTCAGCCGGCTATTTCGTTTAGTGGTCACTCCATCAAAGTGAGCGCGATGTGACAATCCACAGTCTGTGGAACCTCTGAACGAATCTCTCTTCGGCGCGCAAGCGCTCGAATCACCCGCCGCGCTTGCCTCATCGCTTGCGCCTGCGGCCGCGCCCGGTCATTACGATGAGTTGCGAGGCGAGGCCACGCGGCCGACGCCGGCGCGAACCGTCAACCCGCCGCCCGGCGCACCGCTGTACGACACGGCGTCGGCTCAGCCCGCGCCTCCAGTGCCGGCGCCTGAAGAAGCCGCAGGACCGCAAGACAAGCCGCCGCTGACACCGGCCTGGGGCAAGTTTTTCGAGAACCTGGGTTCAGGCAGCTTCAGCGACCTGCCGCGCCGCGCCGTCAGTCTTGAACGGCAGATTCGCGACAACGGCGTCACTTACAACGTCTATGCAGACGCCGACGGTCCGCAGCGGCCTTGGTCGCTCGACCTGTTTCCGCTCATCGTCTCGCCCGAAAGCTGGGCGCAGATCGAGGCCGGCGTGCTGCAACGCGTGCGCGTGCTCGATCGCGTCATGGCAGACGTCTACGGTCCGCAGCAATTGCTGGCAGAAGGCTTGTTGCCGGCGGCGCTGGTGCGCGGCCATCCGGGCTACCTGCGGCCGATGCACGGCGTCAAACCGCCCGGCGATACATGGCTGCACATCACCGCGTTCGATCTCGCTCGCGGCCCCGACGGCAACTGGTGGGTCGTGTCGCAGCGCACGCAGGCGCCTTCAGGCCTCGGCTACCTGCTCGAAAACCGGCTCGCGATCTCACGTCAGTTTCCGCAGGCGTTCGAAGCGCTCGACGTGCAGCGACTGGCTTCGACCTACAGCGCAATGATGGAGGGCCTGCAGGCCATGTGCCCCGCGGGCGCGCCGCCGCACATCGCCCTGCTGACGCCCGGCCCGTACAACGAAACCTACTTCGAGCACGCGTACCTCGCGCGCTACCTCGGCGTAACGTTGGTCGAAGGCAGCGACCTCACCGTGCGCGACCAGCGGCTCTATCTCAAGACCTTGCAAGGCTTGCGGCCGGTGCACGGCCTCATCAAGCGGCTCGACGACCAATACCTTGACCCGCTCGAACTGCGCCCCGACTCGACGCTCGGCGTACCGGGCTTGCTACAGGCTATTCGCGCCGGCAACCTTCTCGTCGCCAACATGCCGGGCTCGGCGTTCCTCGAATCGCCGGCGCTCCTTGGGTTCTTGCCCGCACTGGCCCGTCGGCTCATCGGCGAAAAGCTGCAGCTCCCCGCCTTGCCGACCTGGTGGTGCGGCGAGCGCGCGGCCATGGAAGCCGTGCTGCCGCAGCTTGGCGATTGCGCCATCAAGCCCACCTACCCCGGCTCCAACGCGCACACCACCTTCGAGGCAGTGCTCGGCAGCCAGTTGGGTCGCCGCGAGCTCGACGAATGGGCCGGCCGCATCGTGCGACAGGGCGAAGCGCACACCGTTCAAAGCTACCTTCCGCTGTCGCAGATGCCGACCTGGACGGCCGACCTCAGCCCCGGCCACATCGCGCCGCGCGCCATGCTGCTGCGCGTCTTCGCAGTGAGCGATGGCGCCCAGTCCTGGCGCGTACTGCCAGGCGGCCTGGCGAGGCTCACCGGCTCCAACGCGCAAATCGCATCGATGCAGCGTGGCGGCAGCAGTGCCGACGTCTGGGTTCAAACGCACGGCGAGGTCGACCGGACCACCCTGCTGCAACCGCACGCCACGCCCGCGTCGCTGGCGCGCCATCGGGCCCCGGTCACGAGCCGTGCCGCCGAACACATGTTCTGGTTGGGCCGCTACACCGAACGCGCCGAAAACGCCGTGCGTTTGTCGCGCCTCACCCTCGATCTGCTGCGCGGCGAAGACCAGTCATCGCGCCCGCTCCTCGCCTGGCTGCATCGCCTGGCGCTGCGCAATGCACTGGTGCCACGCGACGTTCCAAGCGCTCCCAAATCGCGCCGCGTGTTCGAACGCGCGCTCATCGCCGAGTTGGGCAACGTCGACAAAGGCGGAAGCGTCGGCTTCAGTCTCCGCTGCATCCGTGAATCGGCCGCCGCAGTGCGAGAACGTCTGTCGCAAGATCACTGGAACCAGATCGTTCGCGCTGAAGACGAATTCCTGCGCCGCAGCGTGGAGCAGGCGGGTGAAGTCGGCGAAGGCAGCTACGCCACCGGCGCGGCCATGCGATCACTCGAAGCCGCCAGCGCAGCGCTCGCAGCCATGACCGGCGCGCAAACCGACCGCATGACGCGCGACGATGCCTGGCGCCTGCTGTCGATCGGTCGCCACATCGAGCGGCTGGGATTCCTGTCGAGCGCACTCGCATCCGGCTTTGCGAACGGCGCCGTCCACGAGATCAGTGGTTTCGAAGCGATGATCGCCCTGTTCGACAGCACCATCACTTTTCATGCGCGCTACCAGCAGCGCCGCGATGTTGCAACGATGGTCGACCTGCTGGTGCTCGACGGGGACAATCCGCGCTCGCTGGCATGGGTCACACAGACGCTGCGGGGCCGCATTGCAAAGTTGGCCGGCAGCGCACCGGGCAAGCTGAGTGCCCTTTCCTACGAGCTGCCCGACCCCGCCAGCTGGACGCTGGAACGCATGTGCGAAGCCGGCGCCGAGGCCCAGTACCCCGCCCTCGTGGACCTGTTCGGCGCGTGCGAGCTGGCGGCTTACCATGTGTCGGACGCGATCGGCATTCGCTACTTCACCCTGACGTCCGAATCGCTTCGCTCCGTCGGAGCCTAGCCGGAACGCACCGGAGCCAAACATGCTGCTGCACGTCACCCACGAAACCCGCTACGACTACACGCCGCCCGTCGAGACGGCGCAGCACCTTGCGCACTTGAAGCCGCTCGCCACCGCGTCGCAGCGGCTCGTGAGCCACACGCTGCGCATCACGCCCGAGCCGGCGCAACGCAGCGAGTTGCCTGATTTGTACGGCAACGCACGCGCATTTTTTGCGCTCGATTCGACGCACGACGAATTGGTCGTCATCGCTGAAAGCGTGGTCGATACGAAGACCCCCGTGCTCTCGCCGGCCGTGGCACGCGACCTGGCTTGGGAAGCGGTCCGCGAGCGCTTCATCTACCGCAAGGGCACGACCTTCGATGCCGCCTCGGACTTTGTCTTTCCGTCGCCTTACGTGCCGCGTCACGACAATTTCGCGGCCTATGCACGGCCCAGCTTCGTGCCCGGCCGGCCGACCTTCGACGTCGCGATGGACTTGACGCAGCGCATGTACCGCGACTTCGACTACGAGCCTGAAAGCACCGAGATCAACACGCCCGCGGTCGAGGCACTGGCGCAGCGCAAAGGCGTCTGCCAGGACTTCGCGCACATCATGATCGCGTGCTTTCGCACGATGGGTCTGCCGGCGCGCTATGTGAGCGGCTACCTGCTCACGCAACCACCGCCCGGCAAGGCCCGCCTCATCGGCGCCGACGCTTCGCATGCCTGGGTATCGGTGTACCTGCCGGGCCGCGGCGACGGCGCGGGAAGCGCTGGCGACTGGGCCGACTTCGATCCCACCAACGGTCGCCAGCCTGGCGAAGACTATGTGACGCTGGCGCTGGGCCGCGACTATTCCGACGTGTCTCCGATGCGCGGCGTGCTGCACGGCGGCGCCAGGCATACGCTGCATGTCGGCGTGACGGTGCAGCCTGCCGAAGAGTTGCGGGAGCGCGAAGCGAAAGCGGCTGCTGCACTCGCTGCCGCCGGTTCTGCGTCTTCATCCCAATCTCAATCTCAATCTCAATCTCAATCCCAATCGCAGCGCTGACGCTGCCCTTCTTTCGGAATCCCCATGAGCGTTTACGACAAACTGACCCAACTCGGCATCTCCCTGCCAGCCGTCTCCGTGCCCGCCGCGGCCTATGTGCCCTTCGTGCAAACCGGCAACCTGATCTTTCTGTCGGGTCACATCGCCAAGCAAGACGGCAAGCCATGGGTCGGCCAGCTGGGCGTCAACATCGGCACCGACGAAGGCAGGAAGGCGGCCCGCGCCATCGCCATCGACCTGCTCGGCACCCTGCATGCGGCAGTCGGCGATCTGAACAAGATCACGCGCATCGTCAAGGTCATGAGCCTGGTCAATTCCGCGCCCACCTTTACCGAACAGCATCTGGTCACCAACGGCGCCAGCGAGCTCTTCGCGGAAGTCTTTGGCGCCGTCAAAGGCGCGCATGCGCGCAGCGCGTTCGGCGTGGCGCAGATCCCGATGGGTGCTTGTGTGGAGATCGAGCTGATCGCTGAAGTAGGCTGATCAGCCCGCCACGCGCAGCGAAGATCCTCGCACCACCAGCTCCCCCGGCAGCAACAACTGCCGCGGTGCCGAATCAAGCCCCTTCAACCGTTCGATCAGACAATTCGCTGCCGCGCGGCCGATCTCGTCGGTCGGCTGCGAGATGGTGCTGAGTCCCGGCCCGATCAACGAGGCCCAGTCCGGGTCGTCGAATCCCACGAAGCCGATGTCGCGTCCGAACTGCAGATCGAGCCGCGCCATCGCCTGCGCCACGCGCAGCGTGACGACTGCGTTGCCGGCAATGACTGCGGCACCTTTGCCAGAAGTTGTTCGCTGACCCCGCATGGCGCGCTTGCGCAGTGCACGCAGTGCTTCGTCGAGCGCTGCACCTCCATCTCCTACGCTCTCGAAGACTTCTCCCGCTACCTTCGGCTGGTGCGCGGTCATGCAGGCGCCGAAAGCCGCTGTGCGCTCGCGCCGTGAACTCACGCCCTTCGACGGTTCGGTGATGTAAAGCAATTCGCGATAGCCGCCATCGACCAGATGCCCGCAGGCAGCTCGCATCGCAGAACGGTTGTCGAGTGAGACGAAGTCGGTGTGCATGCCCGCGTGCCGACGGTCGACCAGCACCGCCGGTTTGCCATGCAGCGCATCGGCATCGACCAGACCCGCGCCGCGGCCCAACGTATTGAGGATGAAGCCGTCGACCTGGTACCCGGCCAGTGCATCGATCGCCTCGCGCTCCCGATCGACGTCGTTGCCCAGGTTGAACAGCATCACGAGGTAGCCAGCGTCCTGACAGGCCTTCTCGGCGCCGCGCAACACCGCCACCGAATAGGGGTTGGTGATGTCCGCGACGATCAGGCCGATGAGGCGCGAACGACCGCGGCTCAGCGCTTGCGCCATCGGGCTCGGCGAATAACCGAGCGCGGCGATGGCGGTTTCGACGCGCGTCGCGATGTCGGGGCTCAGCAATCGTTCGCGGTGATTCAGAAAGCGCGAGACCGTCGCTTTCGAGACGCCCGCCGCCGCTGCCACATCGGCGATGGTGGATTTGCCGGGGCGCTGCAAGGAAGCCTTTGCGGTCAACCTGCGGCCGTGTCGTACGCGGCAGTCGGCTGCTCCCCCGCCAACGCCTGCAGCAAGTTGGTAGTGGCCAGCGCAGCCATCGCGTGTCGCGTCTCGTGCGTGGCCGAGCCGATGTGCGGCAATGGCGTGACGCGCGGATGCGTGCGCAGCGGTGAATCGAGCGGCAGTGGTTCTTTCGCGAACACATCGAGCCCGGCTGCACGAAGGCTGCCTTGATCGAGTGCGGCCAGCAACGCGGCCTCATCGACCGTTGCGCCGCGGCCCACATTGATGAAAGCCGCACCCGGCTTCATGCGCGCGAAGAACTTCGCATCGATCATCCCGCGCGTTGCATCAGACAAAGGCAGCATCGCCAGCACGATATCCGACTGCGCGAGCAGCGCATCGAGCGGCGTGTGGGTGGCGCGGCCTTGAAGTTCCGGTGCTTGCGTAGCAAGGTCGACCGCGCGGCGCGAGTGATACAGAACCGGCATGCCGAAGCCGAGCGCCGCACGACGCGCCACCGCTTGACCGATGCGCCCGAAGCCGAGGATGCCGAGCGTCTTGCCGTGCACGTCGTAGCCGAACAAGTCTTCGCCCACGCTGCTCTTCCATTGCCCATCGCGCACCAGATTCGCCAGCTCGACCACACGCCGTTGCGTGGCCATCAACAACACGAACACCGTGTCCGCCACGGTTTCGGTGAGTACGCCGGGGGTGTGGCACAGCACGATGCCGCGCGCATTCAGCTCGGCCAGCGGGTAGTTGTCGACGCCGACCGAAATGCTGGAAATCACCTCGAGTCGCGGTGCTGCATCGAGCAGCGCCGCGTCGACCGGATGGCTGGCGCCGATGAGTCCGTGCGTCGTCGGCAGCGCGGCGTTGAACACGTCGGGCAGCGTGCGCGGATCGGCCACCGTCACTTCATGCGCCGCTCGCAGACGAGCCAGTTGATCTTCGGGGAGATCGCGAAACACCAATACGTTCTTGCGCGTCATAGTCACTGTCACAGTCCTGCCTCATTGAGTTGTGCCCGCGTCGGCAGGCCTTCGGTATCGCCCAGCACCTGCACCGCGCGCGCGCCGATCCAGGCGCCGCGACGGACGGCCTCCGGCACGCTCTTGCCTTCGAGCAGCGCGCTGACGACACCAGCGGCAAAGCCGTCACCGGCGCCTACGGTGTCGATCACTTCCGCCACGGGAAAACCTTCGATGCAGCCCGTGCCGACCACGTCACTGTCGTAGTAAGCGCCCTGGGCACCGAGCTTGACCACGACCAGTTTCGCGCCGAGCCGGCGGTAGAACTTAGCGATGGCTTCCGGCTCGGTTTCGCCGGTCAGGAGCAAGCCTTCTTCCAAGCCTGGCAAGACCCAGTCGGCACGCGACGCAAGCTCGTTGATCCAATGCCGCATGGCCTCGGTCGAAGTCCAGAGCGTCGGCCGCAGGTTAGGGTCGAAAGAGATGCTGCGGCCTGCCGCGCGCATGACGTCCATCGTTTTCAGCGCAGCTTGCAGACTCGTGTCGGAGATGGCGGCGAAGACGCCGGTGGCGTGCAGATGTCGCGCCGATCGCAGCCATGCCTCGTCGACATCGGCCGACCCCATCTGGCTCGCAGCCGAACCCTTGCGGTGGTACTCGACCGGCGGATCGCTGCCGTCGGTCACGCGACCTTTGAACTGAAAGCCGGTGCGCTGTGCTGCGTCGCAAATCACATGCGAACAATCGATGCCCTCGCCCTTCATGGCCGCAATCAGGTAGCGCCCCATCGAATCGGTGCCGAGCCGGCTGGCCCAGCCGACCTTGAGTCCGAGGCGCGCCAAACCAATGGCCACGTTGGTTTCGGCGCCGGCGGTACGCTTGTAAAAAGACTCGGCGTTCTCGAGGGGACCGGGCCGGTCGGCGACCAGCAACAGCATCGCTTCCCCGAACAGCGCGACATCGAACAGCGGGATGTCGAGGGCAGCGTCTGTCATGCGGATTCCAGTGCGCTCACAACGCGCGGACGAACGCGATCTGCTCGCGCGCCACGGCCAGCAGGTCGTCGCCCGTCAGCGGGTATTCGATGGCGCGCGGCACATCGGCTGGCAAGACCCGGAACAGCGCACGCCAGGGTGCTGCGGATTCAGCGAGCGGCACCGCCACCCACTTCGCAGGCAGCCGTTGCACGCCTTTGCAATGGACATAGCGCACGCGTTTGCCGAGCGCCTTGGCCGCCTCGATCGGACATTCACCGACGTAGTGCCAGTTGCCCATGTCGAATGTCATTCCGAGTGAAATGCCGGCGGTCTCCGCCGCATTGAAGAAGGTCATCAAGGCCGGCAGCGAGCCCGCCGACACGGTCTGGTCGTTCTCGATCAGGAGCTCGATGCGCGTCTCGGACAACTGCACCTTCAGGCCCCACAGCGATCCGTGCGAGCTGGCCCGAAAGTCACCGATCGACATCTTCAACCGCTTGGCACCGAGTGTGGTCGCTGCCGCGATGCCGCGACCCAGCGCGGCGCTGTCGAGCCAGCCGCCTTCGGCCCACAAGCCTTCGGGACTCGAGTAGACCGAAGCCAGGCCAGCCAGTGCAGGCAATTCAGTCGCCGCATCGCGCAGCATTTCGCCGCGCACTTCGACCGAATCCGCACCGGCGGATTTCGCCAACTGGGCGTACCACAACTGACCATGGCGGCCGACTTCGGCAGCGCCGAAAGACGACAGCGAAACGAGAACGGTGGACATCAATGCGCCTGATTCGAGCTGAGGATCTGTCCGAGAAACTGCTTGAGCTTTTCGTTCTTCGGGTTGCCGAAGAATTCGGCGGGCGGCGCTTGTTCGAGGATCTTGCCGTCGGCCATGAAAATCACGCGGTCGGCCACGCTGCGGGCAAAGCCCATCTCGTGCGTGACGCACAGCATCGTCATGCCGTCGTCGGCCAGGCTGATCATGGTGTCGAGAACTTCCTTGACCATCTCGGGGTCGAGCGCAGAGGTCGGCTCGTCGAACAACATGATCTTCGGCGTCATGCAGAGCGCGCGCGCAATCGCCACGCGTTGCTGCTGGCCACCCGACAACTGGCTCGGGTACTTGTGCGCCTGCTCGGGGATGCGCACACGCGTGAGGTACTTCATCGCGACTTCCTCGGCTTGCGGCTTCGTCATGCCGCGCGAGCGCATCGGCGCCAGCGTGCAGTTTTGCAAAATCGTCAGGTGCGGGAACAGGTTGAACTGCTGGAACACCATGCCGACCTCGGCCCGCACCGCATCGACGTTCTTGCCGCCGGCCGTGAGGTCGATGCCGTCGACGACGATCTTTCCCTTTTGCACGGTCTCGAGCCTGTTGATGCAACGAATCAGCGTCGACTTGCCCGAGCCCGAAGGCCCGCACACCACGATGCGCTCACCCTGCTTCACGTCGAGGTCGATGTCGGTCAGCACCTGGAAAGTGCCGTACCACTTGTTGACCGCTTCGATGCGGATGATCGAATCGACCGCCATCACTGCATCTTCGGCAGATCGACGCCCAGCCATTTTCTATACAGCTTGTTGAGTTCGCCGTTTGCGGTGTTTCGCGCAACGAACTCGTTCAGGTTCTTCAGCAGATCGTCTTGCCCGAGTCGCATGACGATGCCCATGAATTGCTGGCGCACCACGAATTTCTCTTCGAATGTGTTGGCAGGCACGCGCTTGGCGATTTGCGCTGCAACGGTGGTGGGGCAGCCGATGGCGTCGACCTGGCCCGAGATCAGCGCCTGCATGGCCGAAGCATCGTCGTCGAAGCGGCGGATCTCGGTACCTTCAGGTGCCACTGCCGACAGCGCCACGTCCTGCGTACTCGCACGCGCCACGCCAACGCGAATCCCCTTCAGATCGGCTGCGCTCTTGATGGGTGATTTGACCGACCCGTAGAGAACGATGGTCGCGGCCGAATATGGCGACGAAAACTGAACCTGCTTCGACCGTTCGGGCGTGATGGCGAGCACGGCGACCAACACATCGACCTTGTTGGTCAGCACATAGGGAATGCGGTTCGGGCCGGTCACCGTCACGGTGTTGACCTTGACGCCCCAGTCCTTGCCAAGCAACTTGGCCACGTCGGCGTCATAGCCATCGGGCTGATTCTGGACGTCGGTGGTCGCATACGGCGGTACGTCGACCATCACCCCGATGGTGATCTCGCCCTTCTTCTTTATGTCGGCCATGGACTGTGCAAACGCGAGCGGAGAAAAAGCGACAAGCGCGGCGCCAAGACCCAATGCGGCCATGGCACCCGTCAAAGCGCGGCGAAAAATAGGATGGGACATTCGTTATCTCCTAGGTATGTGAATGTGATTGGACTGGGAATCAGCGCGTGAAAGTACGGGCACCCCGGCGCTCGATGCGAGCCGCCAGCAGCGAAAGCGGCCAGCAGATCGCAAAGTAGATGACCGCCACGACCGAGAAGACAACGAGCGGCTGGAAAGTCGCACTGTTGATGATCTGGCCGGCGCGCGTGATCTCGGTGAAGCCGATGATCGCGGCCAGCGATGTGCCTTTGATGATCTGCACCAGGTAGCCAACCGTCGGCGCCAAAGCGATCTTGAATGCCTGCGGCAACACGACGTCGCGCATGCGGGCGACGTACTTCAGGCTCAACGCTTCGGCCGCTTCACGCTGACCGCTCGGTACCGCCTCGATGCAGCCGCGCCAGATCTCGCCGAGGAAGGCGGCGCTGTTCAGGATCAGTGCGACACCTGCGGCGATCCACGGGTTGATGTCGAAGCCGAGCACCGGAGCGCCGAAGAAGATCAGGAACAGTTGCAGCAGCAGCGGCGTGCCCTGAAAGATCTGGATGAACACGGTCGACCCGCGGCGCGCCGCCATCGAGTCCGACGTGCGCATCAACGCGATGATCAGGCCCAGAACGGCGCCGCCGATGAAAGCGATGAGCGACAAGGCCAGCGTCCAGCGCGCCGCCTCGAGGATGAACATGAATTCGGGAAATCCGAAGGTACGCATGGTCGTGGTGCCCCTGCCTTACCGGCGGTCCGGATAGTTGAGCGTGCGCTGATAGATCAGCTTGAACAACGCCGAGAAAGCGAGCGCCAGCAGCAGGTAGATCGCAGCCACGACGATGTAGATCTCGAAGCTGCGAAAGGTCTGCGACTGCAGGTTGGCGGCGACAGAGGTGAGGTCGTCCGCCGAGATCACCGACACCACCGCCGAACTCAGCATCAGCAAAATGAATTGGCTGGTGAGCGCCGGGTAGATCGCCTTCAACGCTGGCTTGATGATCACGAAGCGAAAGATTTCCCACGCCTTCAGGTTGAGCGCGCGGCCCGCTTCGATCTGTCCCTTGGGAATCGACTCGATGCCAGCGCGAATGATCTCGGTCGCATAGGCGCCGAGGTTGACCACCATCGCCACCAGCGCGGCGGTTTGCGGCGACCAGCGCAGCCCGATGGCCGGCAGCGCGAAGAAGAAGAAAAAGAGCTGGACGAGGAAAGGCGTGTTGCGAATGACCTCGATGTACGCATTGATCACGAAGCGCAGCCAGCCCGGACCGGAGGTCTTGCCCCATGCACAGAAGATGGCGACGACCAGGCCGAGCACGGTCGCGATCAGCGACAGCTGGATGGTGATCCAGGTGCCCTTGAGCAGCAGCGGCCATGCCGCGAACACTGCATCGAACTGGAATTGATAGTTCACTCGTGCGACCCGCGTGCGACGGGTTTCGTTTCCACGAAGCGGATTGTATGAAACCGGTTTCAGGCGACCATCAGGGATTGCCCTAGTCACCCGTTGGCGTGACGGGGCACGCAGGCCTAGACTTGCGAACGCCCCAAGACACAGACGAGACCGAACCCATGCCACACACGCCCACCCGCCTGAATTTTCCCGCCCGTCGCTGGGCTGCCCACGCGAGCGCAGCGGCTTTCGCCTTGGTCGGCCTCGCGGCCTGCGTGGCGCCGCCCGCGCGAGGACCGGACCAGCCGACACTCTCACCGGACCGCATCGCGCAGATCGTCTCCAGTCCCGACCGAAGCGAAGCGGACCGCCGCAACGACGCACGACGCAAGCCGCAGGAAATGCTGGCTTTCATCGGCGTGTATCCCGGCATGGTGGCGCTGGACCTGAGCGCCGCCGGGGGCTACACGACCGAACTCATCGCGCGCGCAACGGGCCCGACCGGCCGTGTCTACGGACAGAGCCCGCCGCGTCCGCCGAGCAGTCGGCCCGCACAACCGGAAGGCGCTACCGGGCCCATGCCAGCAGCCGTTGCAGGCGCCGCGCCGCGGCCATCACCGATGGCGCTGGCCGAACGCGCAAAGAACCCGAATGCGTCCAACATCGTGGCGGTCGTCCGGCCGTTCGAGGACCCCGTGCCACCGGAACTCGCATCGAACGGACTGGACCTGGTCACGCTGATGTTCAACTACCACGACTTCGGTCATATGGGCGTCGACCGCGCGGCGGTCAACCGCGCCGTCTTCGCTGCCCTGAAACCCGGCGGCGTCTACGTCATCGCCGACCACGCGGGGCGGCCGGGTACGGGCATTTCAGAAGCGGGCACGCTGCATCGCATCGAAGAGAGCTTCCTGCGTAACGAGGTCGAGCAGGCCGGATTCAGGTTGGCCGCCGAGGGCAACTTCATGCACAACCCAGCCGACGCACGCGACAGCAACACGCCACCGCCACCCCAATCCAAGGACGAATTCGTGCTCAAGTTCGTCAAGCCCTGAAGGTGCAGAGCCAAGGCGCCACAACGTCTCCTTTCAGAACCCTGTTCCAGGACGTTTCTGCGAGGCGCTAAGGCGACCCGCTCTAAGGGAAAGTCCTTGAGACCGTCTGCGGGTAGCGTTGAACAATGGACCCGTTGACCTCGCCAACATCCAAAACAACATCGAAGGCACTTGACATGGCACGACGTACTGCTTTGCTTTATTCACGCGCATTGCGCAACCGCTGGCTTCCGGTCGCGCTCACACTGTGCGCAACCGGCGGCGCCTCGACGCTGGCGGTGGCGGCCGACACCATCAAAATCGGCGTGATCGCCGAGGCGCAGGCCATTGCCGGCGCGTCCATCCCGCAGGCAGCGCAACTGGCCGCCGACGAGATCAATGCCAAAGGTGGCATCGACGGGCGAAAGATCGAACTCGTCACTTACGACGACCACAGTTCCTCCGCCGATGCGGTGCGTGCGTTTCAGCGCGCGGTGAGCGAAGACAAGGTGGTGGCCGTGATCGGCAGCTACATCAGCGAAGTGGTGCTGGCGCTCGAGCCCTGGGCGGCGCGCCTGAAGACGCCCTTCATCACGCCAGGCGCCGCCTCCAACGAGATCAGCCTGAGCGTGCACAAGGACTACGAGAAGAACAAGTACACCTTCCACGGCTACCTGACCTCGGATGCGCTAGCCAACTCGGTCTGCGATGCCGCCAAGGACGTGCTGGTCGATGGCATGCACATGAAGACGGCAGTGATCATGAGCGAAGACGCAGCGTGGACCAAGCCGCTCGATGTCGCCTACGAGGCCTGTCTGCCGAAGGTCGGGCTGAAGGTGCTCGACCACATCCGCTTCTCCCCGGACACCACCGACTTCACGCCGATCTTCAACAAGATCGAAGGCGTCAAACCGGACGTCATCATCACCGGCATCTCGCATGTGGGGGTTCAGCCGACGGTGCAATGGAAGACGCAGGAGGTGCCGATTCCGATGTTCGGGATCACCTCGCAGGCCTCCAGCAGCACGTTCTGGAACGATACCAACGGGGCGGCCGCGGGCGTTGTTTTGCAGGCGGTGTCGGCACCTGACGCACCGATGACGCCGAAGACGATTCCCTTCGCCGATGCCTTCAAGAAGCGCTTCGGCAACTTCCCTTCGTACGCCGGATACACCTCTTACGACGAGGTCTACTTCATTGCCGATGCCATTCATCGCGCCGGCTCGACCGATGCAGACAAGTTGGTCGCGGCACTCGAAAAAACCGATTGGGAGGGCACGATTGGTCGCGTCCAGTTCTACGGTCAGGCCGATACATTCACCCACTCCATCAAGTACGGCAAGGGCCTGATCACCGGACTGATGTCGCAATGGCAGGACGGCAAGCAGGTCACGGTGTGGCCGAAAGAGCTCGCGAAGGGCAAGCTCAAGTTCCCCGCTTTCGTCAAGCTGAACGCCAGCAACTAGCCGAGGCGATCCCGCCGCCGATGCCGATGCCCGTGCCGGTGCAAAGGCGGGCGGTTCGCAAGCTGGGCGTCACGCGCCTGATTGCACGGTTCGCTATTTTTTCCGCTCATTACCCAGACCAGCCGGTCACGGCGGTCCACGCTCCATGACTGCCCTTCAAATTCTGATAGATGGCTTTGCCATCAGTGCGCTCTATGCCCTAGGCGCGACCGGCTTCACCCTGATCTTCGGTGTCTCCGGCGTACTTAACCTGTCGCACGGCGCGATCATGGTGTCGGCGGCGGTGGCCGCATGGGCGGCCGGGAACGTGCTTCACCTCGACAGCTATGCGGGCGCGCTGGTCGGTCTGGCCACAGCGCTGCTGGCGGCTTTGGCGACCTACTTCCTGATCGTCAAGCCGATCCAGCGCTCCAAGCGGATTGCGACCGAAGAGAAAGAGATCTTCATCCTCACCGCCACCTTGCTGTGGGGAATCATGCTGCAGGAGCTGGTGGCGTATTTCTTCACCAACAACGCCAAGACCGTGATGCCGATCGTCGAAGGCGTGATCTCGATCCTGGGCGTGAGAACACCGAAGAACGAGATCTTCACCGCCATCGTCTGCTGGGGCGTGATCGGCATGCTGTGGCTCTTCGTCAACCGCACGAAGATGGGCAAGGTGGTGCTGGCGGCTTCGATGAATCCACGCGGCGTGACACTGCTGGGCCATGAACTGACGCAGGTGTACATCGTGGTCTGGGCCATCTACGGCCTGCTCGCAGGGATTGCCGGCGTGCTGCTCGGCATGTTTCTCGGCGTCAGCTCGTACAGCGTCGGGCCGCTCACCGCGAGCGCCTTTTCGATCGTGGTGTTGGGCGGCCTGGGCAGCGTGTCCGGCTCGCTCATCGCCGCCTACGTGGTCGGCTATCTCGAAACCATGACGGCCTACCTGATCTCGCCGGCTTACCGCACGGTGCCGGCGCTGCTGCTGCTGATCGTCGTGATGTACATCAAGCCGCAAGGTCTGCTAGGGCGGCGTGCGTCATGAGAGCGCTCGTGACATCGCGCTTCTTCTGGATCACGCTCGGGATCCTGGTGGTCGCCGCCACGTTGCCATGGTACGTGTCGGCCTACATCCTCGGCTTGCTGACGGTCGCCTACTATTTCGGCGTCTTCGCGATGAGCTGGGACCTGCTGTTCGGGTTTGCCGGCGAGGTCAATTTCGGCCCGACCTTTTTGATCGGCGTTGGTGCGTACACGGCCGGCATCCTCAACCACCAATACGGCCTGTCGGTGTATCTCTGCATCGCTTGCGGTGCCGCCGCTTCCGTGCTGGCTGGCTTCGTGCTGGCGTTGCCGGCGCTGCGTTTGCGCGGGCCCTACTTCGGACTCACGACGCTGGTGGCGGTGCTGATCCTGCAAAACTTCGTGGTCGTCTTTGCCGACCTGACCGGTGGCGAGATCGGCCTCACGATCCCGGATGTGCTGACCATCGACGCCGGTGCCAACTACTGGATCGCGCTGGGCTTCATGGCCGTCAGCGGCGCCATCCTGTATGGGCTGGCGCAATCGCCCGTCGGCCTGATCCTGCAGGCCAGCGGCCAAGACCCGGTGCAGGCCGGTGCGTTGGGCTTCAACATCGTCAAGCACAAGCTCGCCGCGTTCATCGTCAGCGCCTTTTTCTCCGGGCTGGCGGGCGCCTTGCTGGTGTTCTACATGGGCACGGCCTCGGTCAGCACGGTGGTCGACGTGGCGGTCGGTGTCCAGGTGATCGTGGCCGCGGTGCTGGGCGGACGCCGCACCGTGCTCGGTGCGGCGCTGGGTGCGGTGTTCCTGATCGTGGCCGGCGAGTTCCTCCGGCCGGCCGGCGAGTTGGCGACCTTCATCGTCTCGGCCGTCGCGCTGTTGGCCATCCTTTTCTTCCCGAACGGCTTCCTGGGTTCCGTGCTGTCGCGAGGCACCCGATCGTGACACGCACTGTGACCGCAGCGGCGCCGCAACCCCTCCTCCAGGTCCGCAAGCTGACCAAGCGCTTTGGCGGCCTGATCGCCGTCAAGGACCTGAGCTTCGACCTCGCGGCCGGCGAAATCCTCGGGCTGATCGGGCCGAACGGGTCGGGCAAATCGACCGCCATGAAAAGCATCATGGGGATCGAGCGCCCGACCGATGGCCAGGTGCTGTTCCATGGCGACAACCTTGCCGGTCTGCCGGCACACAAGATCGCGCGTCGCGGCTTCGGCATGGTGTTCCAGCACTCGCGGCCGCTGAACCGCCAGACCGTGCTCGAGAACATCATGGTGGCGCTGCTCCCCGACAGCCTGCTGAAGGTGTTTGCCGATCGCTCGCTGAAAGAGCGAGCCGAAAAAATCGCCGAGCGGGTCGGCCTCGGTGCCGTGGTCGACCGGCGCCCGCCCACGCTGCCCTTCGCCGACCTGCGGCGCCTCGAACTGGCCAAAGCCATCGCGCGCGATCCGCAAGTCGTGCTGGTCGACGAACCGTTTGCCGGCCTGACGCTCGCCGAGGTCGGCGCCTTCTCCGACCTGATCCGCAGCTTTCGCGACGAAGGCCGCGCCGTGCTGCTGGTCGACCACAACGTCAAGAGCGTGTCTTCGCTGGTCGACCGCGTGCTGGCGATGTACCTGGGCGAAGAGATCGTCACCGGTCGTGCAGAGGAGGTGCTGCAGAACGAGACCGTGCGCCGCGTCTACCTCGGCGGCGCGATCGAGACATCGGCCCGCCCGGAGACCAACTTCGCGGACCAGAGGCCGCTGCTGCAGGTCGAGAATCTCAGTGTTTACTACGGCAAGGCGCAGGCACTCGACACCGTGTCAATCCATGTTCACCGGGGCGAATTCGTATCGGTCGTCGGCCTCAACGGTGCGGGCAAGACGACGCTGTTCAATGCGATCTCGGGCTTTGTGCCCTACGCCGGCGAGATCGTTCGCGACGGTGTCAAGCAGCGCGGCCTGACTCCGGCACGCATCGCCCGCAGCGGCCTCGTGCAATGCCCCGAGACGCGCGAGCTGTTCGGCGAAATGAGCATCCGCGAGAACCTCGACCTCGGCGGCCAGCACCTGCCGGACGTTGAACGGGCTGCACAACTGGCGTGGCTGTTCGAGCTCTTTCCGATCCTGCAGTCGCGCCAGACGCAGATGGCACAGACCCTGAGCGGTGGGGAACAACAGATGCTGGCCATCGGCCGTGCCCTGATGATGAAGCCGGAAATCCTGATCCTCGACGAGCCCACGCTCGGCCTGGCGCCGGTGATCCTGGAGCAGTTGTCCAAGGCGCTCGAAAAACTGCGTCAGACCACATCGATCACCGTGCTGCTGGGTGAGCAGAACGTGACCTTTGCGTTGCCGCATGCCGACCGTGTCTATGTGCTGGAGCACGCGCGCATCGTCTGGGAGGGTGACCCTGCGCGCTTCGCCAAAGAGGCGGGCGCGAACTACCTGTAACGGGCTGCGCGGTCGGCCTGAAGCTCAGGCAGTCAGGGCACGGCACACGGCCGCCGTCACGCTGCGCGTTGTCGCTTGGCCGCCAAGGTCTGGCGTGTGCTCGCCGGTCGCAGTGGTCGCCTCGATGGCATGCATCAGCCGCTGTGCCGCCCTGGCTTCGCCGAGGTGCTCCAGCATCATGACGACCGACCAGAACGTCGCGATCGGATTGGCGATGCCCTTGCCTGTGATGTCGAATGCCGAGCCATGGATAGGTTCGAACATCGAAGGAAACTGTCGTGAAGGATTCAGGTTGGCGGTCGGCCCGATGCCCAGACTGCCCGACAACGCGGACGCCAGGTCCGACAGGATGTCGGCATGCAGGTTGGTTGCCACCATCACGTCGAGCGAGTCCGGCTTCAACACCATGCGGGTGGTCGCCGCGTCCACCAATTCCCGGTCGATCTTGACCGTCGGGTAGTCGCGCGCAACCTCAAAGAAGATCTCGTCCCACATCACCATGCCGAAGCGCTGCGCGTTCGACTTGGTGACCAGCGTCAGATGACGGCGCGGCCGCTGACTCGCCAACTCGAAAGCGAAGCGGTGGATACGCTCGACGCCGACTCGGGTGAACACCGCCGTCTCGGTTCCGACTTCGATCGGCAAGCCGCGGTGCGCCCGGCCGCCGTGCCCTGCGTACTCGCCTTCAGAGTTCTCGCGGACGATGACCCAGTCGATGTCGTCGCCTTTGTCCAACGGACTGCTGACGCCGGGCAACAGCCGCGCTGGCCGCACATTGGCGTATTGGTCGAAGGCCTGCACGATCGCCAGTCGCAAGCCCCACAGCGACACATCGTCGGGTACGCGCTGGCTGCCCACCGCACCGAAAAGGATGGCGTCGAAAGTCCGCAGTTGCTCCAGCCCGCCGTCGGGAATGTAGTGACCATGCAGCAGGTAGTTCTCGGAGTTCCAGTCGAAGGCCTGGATCGCCACGCCGAAGCCACCGTCGGTCGCGGCGCACACACGCAGTACCTCCAGGCCGGCCTCGATGACTTCGGGCCCGATACCATCGCCGGGAATAGCTGCCAATCTGTAGTCGTGCATGCAAGGCTCCGTATATCGTGCGAAGTCAGCTGACGTGGCTGCGCCAGTTGTGCTGCTGCTTGAAGCCGAGCAGGCGCTTGATCTTCTCGTTGCTCAAGAGCGTTTCGAACTCGCCCAACTCCTTCTTGAGTGGCACCGTCGGATAGAAACGTTTGAGCAACTCGGCGGTCGGCAGGTCGGAAGAGACATCGTCGGCAGCAACGTTCATTACCTGAAAACCCAGCCCGTCCGTGTCGACGGCCAGACGCGAAGCCGTTGCAAGGTCGCGCGCATCGATATAGCTCCAGGTAATCCGGCGTCGGAACCCGGGATCCTTGAAGTACTCGGGAAATTTTGCGTACTCGACCGGGTCGATCACGTTGCCGATGCGCAGGCAGTAGATGTCCGAGCCGGTGCGCGCATGGAACGCCTTGGCCGTTGCCTCATTGATGACTTTGGACATGGCGTAGCTGTCCATCGGATCGACCGGATAGTCCTCGTCCAAGGGCAGGTACTCGGGCATGCGGTAACTGTCCGCGAAGACAATGCCGTAGGTGGTCTCGCTCGACGCGATGATCACCTTCTTGATGCCGTACTTGGACGCTGCATCCAGCACGTTGTAGGTGCTCATCACATTGATGCGAAAAACCTCGTTGTCCGGGTGCGTCATGATCCGCGGGATCGCCGCGAAATGAATGATCGCATCGATCGGCTCAGGCTTGATCGAGGGGCTGAATTCGTGGCGCACCGTCGTGCTGCACAGCGCGTTGAAGACCTGGCCCGCGTCGGTCAGGTCGGTGATGACGGTGCGTGCCGCCGAGTCCTTGAGCACGGTGCGATCGAGGTTCATCACGCGGTGCCCGTGATCGAGCAGGTCCTTGACGACCCACTTGCCAGCCATGCCGCTGCCGCCTGTCACGATGATATTTTTTGACATGTCGATGCCTTCTTCAGAATGTTGTTGGTCGGTTAAAAAGTAACAAAAGCGGCAGTGGACTCAAACAAGCGTTTCGAGCAAGGCGCGCACCGCCTCCACGCCGCTGCGCGGAGACGACAGCACGGGCACTTTCAGGTCACCGAGCGAGCTGGTCAGTCGCGCCATGGAGGCCTGTGCCAGGACGATGACATCGACCTTGTCCACCAGCGACAGAATCGTCCGCCGTACGACTTCGTCGTGTGCCTCGGTCTTGCCTTCGAGCAAAGCCTGGAAGGCGCCCTCGGCCAACCCCTCGCTGATCTCGATCTGTTGGCCGGTCTCCTCGGCCTTGGCCCGGATCAGCCGGATGGTCGGCTCCAGCGTCGTACGGACGGTTGCCACCACACCGATGCGGGGCCCCAGGGCAACGGCGCGTTCGGCCATCCTTTCGTCGATCTTGACGACCGGAATCGAAAGCCCCGCACGCGCAGCCGTGGCCGCTTCCCCTACCGATGAACAGGCATTGAGGATGGCGACTGCGCCCATCTTCTGCCCCTCCTGCATGTAGGTGAGGATGCGGCCGGCAACCGCCTCGGTCAGATGACCTGCTGCGATCACGTCGTTCAGCAGGCTGTCGTCGACGATATTGATCACACGCACGTCGGGCAACAGTTCCTGAAACTGCTGTTTGATCGGTTGCACGGTTGCGGGTCCGGTGTGGACGACTGCGACGGTTTTCATGGTTCAACTTTCAAATGGATTGCAAAGAAAATATTCAAGCTGCGGCGGCTTCCATCACCGAAGTTTGCGATGCGTTTTCACGACTCAACTCTGCGACGATGCGGCCTTCCCGCACGACGGTCACACGATCGCTGATCGCCAGTACTTCGGGCAAGTCGGAGGACACGACGATGATCGCCATCCCGCGGCTGGCGAGCTCCTGAAGGAGCTTGTGGACATCGGCTTTCGCGGCAATGTCGATGCCGCGCGTCGGTTCGTCGACGATGAGGACTTTGGGCGAGCGAGCAACCCATTTCGCGATCACGATTTTTTGCTGGTTACCTCCGCTGAGCTTGTCGGATCTCTGTTCGACGGTCGGAGTTTTTATGCCGAGCCGGCGCACGAAAGTCTGACAACCCAGCGCTTCGGCAAGACGATCGATAAAACTCAGCTTCGTATAGCTTTCTAGGTGGGTCAGGCTGAAGTTCTCGCGCACTGTCATACCGAGCACCAGTCCATCTTTTTTGCGGTCTTCGGTGACAAAGCCAATACCGTTGTCGATCGCGTCGCGTGGACTCCGGATAGCCACAACCTGGCCCCCGATGGCCACCGAGCCGCGATGCGGACGAAGGCCGAAAACCATTTCCATCATCTCGGTGCGCCCTGCACCAATCAATCCGAAGAACCCCAGGATTTCGCCCTCATGAACCCGAAAGCTGTTGCCCCCGACCGCACCCGACTGGGTAAGCCGGTGATTCAGGTCCAGGCCTTTGACTTCGAGCGCCACTGTCCGAGTGGCATGACACTCGTACTCGCCGTAGAGGTCGCTGTGTTCGCGGTCGACCATCATTCGCACCAGTCGGGTGCGATCGATATCGCCGACGGCGAGGGTGCCGACACTTTGCCCGTCGCGCAGCACTGCAACGCGGTCTGCAATGTCGAAGATCTCTTCAAGCCGGTGCGTGATGTAGATGACGCCGATACCGTCGGCCTTGAGCTTTCGAATCGTCGCCTTCAGGGCCATGGCCTCATGGTGACTGAGGGAGGCGGTCGGCTCGTCCATGATGACGATCTTGGAGCGATTCGAAATCGCCTTGGCGATTTCCACCATTTGCTTTTGGCCGACGCTGAGTCGACCTACGCGGGTGGTGGGATCGAGCGTGATGCCCAGCGTATCGAGCAGGCCGCGTGCCGCCGCGTTCATGCTGCGCCTGTCGAGAAAACCAAGCCGGTTGGTTATTTCTTTGCTCAGGAAGATGTTCTCTGCAATCGTCAGGTTGTCGACGACGGACAGCTCCTGGTAAATGATGCACACGCCGAGGTCCCGCGCGTGAGCCGTGCCGGTGAGCTGCGGCACGCGCTTGCCGTCGATCCAGATCTCTCCGCCTTCGTCCGGCTGGTAGACGCCGGTCATGATCTTCATCAAGGTGCTTTTGCCAGCGCCGTTCTCGCCAGCGATAGCCAAGACCTCTCCACAGGCCACATCGAGGCTGACTTGACTCAAAGCCTTCACTCCCGTGAAGGTCTTCGATATATTTTTGACCTGCAGAAAAGATGCCACGCGCGACTCCGGAAGACAAAGGCCCGCGTCGGGCCCCTGTCGACGCTGGTTACTTGGTGTAAGACCCAAGGTTCTGACTCGTCACGACGTTGACGCCGGTGTCAACGTTGGACGAAGTCGTTTCCTTCCCGCTGATCTGATCGACCAGATGTTCGACCGACAGCTTGCCCATGGTGACCGGACGCTGGACCATGATTCCCTGGATGTAGCCCTCCTTCACACCCTTGATGGTGTCCGGCAGATCATCAAACGCAAAGACTTTGACCGTGTTCTTTTTGGCGGCGAACTCCTTGGTCGCCATGACTTTGGAGACTGCCGGACCACCGACCTGGCTGACACCGAAGATTCCCTTGAGCGCAGGATGGGCGCGCATGATCGATTCGGTCGTGGCGACAGCCTTTGCCAGATCGTCTTCGGTGCCTTCGGTGGCGACGATCTTGATCTTCGGATACTTGCCTAGCGCCGATTTGATTCCTGCAATGCGCTCGTTCAGGTTCACCGCACCGAGTTGACCCGTCACCACAGCGACTTCCCCTTCGCCATCGAGTGCCTTGGCCATCGACTCACCCATCGTCTCACCCGCTGCGGTATTGATGGTGCCGATATACATCGACCGTCCGCTGTTAGGAGAGTCCGAATCGAAGGTGACGACCTTGATGCCACTCGCAATGGCCTTCTTGATGGCAGCTTCGACCGACTTCGGCTCATTCACCGAGATGGCAATGCCATCGACCTTCTTGGCGATCAGATCTTCAAGGATTCGCACTTGGGTCGAGCCCTGCGTGTTTTGCGGCACTACCCACTGGTACTGAACACCCAGCGCTGCGGCCGCTGCCTTGGCGCCGGTATTGCAATCATCGAAGAAGGGTACCGCCACCTTGGGGATCACGGCGATCTGCAGATCCTTCAGGTCCTTTGCGAATGCGCTGGTCTGAGATGCCAGCGACAGGGGCAAGGCAAGAACGGCAACTTGAATTAGCGAAAGAATTTTTTTCATGATGTCTCGTAGTTTTTGAGTTTGAAGATTCGGGCTGGTTACCTTGCGGCCCAAAGTGGGCCTCTGTTTGATCGGCGGGGTTAGTTCTCCTTTGCTCCATGGCGCCAAACATCGATGCTCACGGCGATGAGGATGACCGCTCCAGTGATGGCCTGTTGCGCATAGGTATTGATGTTCATCAGCACTACGCCATTTGCAATGATTCCAGTGAGGGCGGCGCCAATGACGGTGCCCTGCACGCTGCCCACGCCGCCCGCGAGGCTGGCGCCGCCGATCGCAGCGGCGGCAATCACGTCGAGTTCGACGCCGAAGCCAGAGGCCGGCTCGGCCGACAGAAAGCGAGAGAACGCGACGATGCCAGCCAGGGAAGAGATGGCTCCGGACAGCGTGTACACGATGAGCTTGGTGCGGGCGGTGTTCACGCCGCTGATCCAGGCGGCATGCTCGTTGCCGCCGGTCGCATAAACGTGCCGGCCGAAGGTCGTATAGGACATGACCACGGAGAAAACGATCGCCAGCACGACCATGATCACCACAGGTGCCGGCACGCTGCCAAGGTAACCCTGTCCGATCTGGTTGAATATCTCCGGAGTCTCGGGCGTAACGGGAACACCCTTGGTGACGATGTACATCAGGCCGCGTCCGATACTCAACGTGCCCAGCGTCGCGATGAAGGGCGGCAAGCGCCCGACAGTCACCAGCAAGCCATTCGTCATTCCGAACGCCACTCCGACACCCAGCCCGCACGCCACACTGACGACAGTCGAAAAGCCGTGCTGAAAAGCCAGAGCGGTGACCAGACCCGCAAGTCCCATTACCGAGCCGACCGAAAGATCGATGCCCCCGGTGATGATGACCATCACCATGCCGATCGACATGATCGCGGTTGTCGAAAATGAGCGGAAGACGCCCATGAGGTTGTCGCTCGTCAGAAAGTACGGCGTCGCCATCGCAATGCCCGCACTGACCAGCACCAAGGCTATCAGCACGCTCATTTCACGGGCGCGTGTGAGACTCAGCAACGCCCGCCCTATCGCAGGCAGCGTCCACCGGCTCGGCGGGTTCAATCCAGCTTCCACTTTGTCTCCTGGCATTGCTCTTATGGCTGAAGGGACGGGCGGGGCTCCGCATCGTTCTCCTCCACTCGCAATGCAGATCGCGAGCAGTGCAATGTAGGGTCATCGGTACGGCGCTACGCTCCCGTGAAAGCAATCCTTTGTTAACTTCAAGTCAAGAATGCAGGCAACCATGCTGACGGATATCCAGCCCGGCGATCTGGGGTTTTTTTCGACTCTCGCCGCTTCGGGGAGCCTCACGGCAGCAGCGCGCGAGCTGGGAATTTCACCGCCGGCGGTGAGCAAACGACTTTCCCAGATGGAAGCTCGGCTCGGCGTGGCACTGGTCACCCGGACCACGCGGCGAATGAGCATGACTCCAGAGGGAGAAATTTACCTGGAGCACGCGCGCCGCATCCTCGGAGAAATCGATGAGCTGAAGCAGTTGCTCGGTAGTGCCAAGGTGACGCCCAAGGGGCTGCTGCGCGTCAATGCGACCCTGGGCTTCGGTCGCTGCGAGGTGGCGCCGATCATTTCAAAATTTGCACGCAAGTACCCGTTGGTCGAGGTACAACTCCAGCTCTCGGTCAATCCACCGCTGATAACCGACGACGTCTTCGACGTGTGCGTGCGCTTTGGCGAGCCGCCCGACTCGCGCGTCATCGCCCGCCGCCTCGCCAACAACCGGCGCCTCCTGTGCGCAGCGCCCAGTTACATCGCGCGCCACGGACAACCCAAGACTCCACAGCAACTGACCACCCACAATTGCATCGGTATCCGGCAAGGCGATGAAGCCCATGGCGTCTGGCGACTCAGCAGTGGCCGAGGTGAAAGCCGTCGAACCGAGTCGATCAAAGTACGCGGAAACCTGGTGACCAATGACGGAGAGATTGCCGTTAATTGGGCGCTCGAGGGGCATGGCATCCTGATGCGCGCACAGTGGGACGTCGCCCGGCACCTGCGCAGTGGTCGCCTGGTGGAGATCCTGCCGACCTTCGAGACGCCGGACGCGGATATCTTTGCTGTGTATCCGCAACGGCATCAACATTCCCCGAGGGTGCTGGCCTTCGTGGAGTTTCTGGCCCAGTCGCTTTCTGCGCGCTGAGGTGCCTTTTTTCAACAAAACTGATCAATGGACTCATTCATGACACACCCAGCACTTACACCCGGTTCCGTCGCCGTGGTCACGGGCGCCGCCGCCGGCATTGGCTTTGCGGCCGCGCTACGTTTTGCCAAGTTGGGGCTCAATGTGTGCCTCGCGGACATTGACGTCGACCAACTTTCACGCGCGGCGAAACAGGTCGCCGCAGTAGCTTCCGGCGGTGAAAGCCAAGTCATTTATCAGCAAACCGATGTCGCCGAAGTCGAAGACCTGCAGCGGCTGGAGCAAGTGGTGAGGGACCGCTTTGGCGGCACGGATGTCTTGATGAACAACGCCGGTATCCAGCCGGGCAGCACTGTCTTCGGGCCTGTCGAAAACTGGCACCGGGTGCTCGGCGTGAATCTGTGGGGTGTAGTTCATGGGGTGCAGGCGTTCGTGCCTTCGATGATCCGGCGCGGCCGACCTGGTTGCGTGATCAACACCGGCTCCAAGCAAGGCATTACGACCCCGCCGGGCGATCCGGCATACAACGTGTCCAAGGTTGGCGTCAAAGCATGCACTGAAGCGCTGCAGCACGAATTGAGAAATACGTCGAGCTGCCAAATCAGCGCGCACTTGCTTATTCCGGGATTCGTGTTTACCCAACTCACTGCACAAGGTCGAGCCGAAAGGCCTGCCGCCGCATGGACACCCGAGCAGACTGTGGACTTCATGATGGAACGATTGGATGCCGGAGACTTCTACATCCTGTGCCCGGACAATGACGTGCCGCGGTCGCTCGACGAGAAGCGCATCCTGTGGGCGGCTGGCGATATCGTCGAGAACAGGCCACCTTTGTCCCGTTGGCTTCCCGAGTACCAAGAGGCCTTTCAAAGCTTCAGTCGCGCATTGGAGTGAGCCGGCTCCGGTTGAACCGGCCCTATCGGCTCCAGACTTCGCTCCCATGCCGCCAGCGTGAAGCCGGCCGCCAAGCCGTCGGACTTTGTACTGGTGGGGAGCCCGATGGTCCCTAGTGGAAAAAGCGGCGCTATCTCCACCGCAGTGTCGTAATAAGTAGCGCCGCGGCCGATATCGGTCAGCCCGTCGGAGGTCACGGCGTTCGAGTTTTCCCCGTCCGCCGACTTCTTCTGCCACCAGATCGACGGCGCCACCAACACGCCGGGGCGCACCTTGGTGTTGACGCGCGCGTTCACGGTAAAGGTGCCACGCTGGTTGAAAACTCGCACGCGGTCGCCATCTGAAATTCCTCGCGCGGCAGCATCGGCCGCATGAACTTCGACCCACGGCTCACCAACTTCTTTGATCAGCGAGTCGATCGACGAGAAGCTTGAATTCAAATAATGCCGCGCAGGCGGTGTCAGCAACATCAACGGAAATTGCTTCGCAAGCTCGGGGTTTCCCAATGACGATTCCCGCGGCGGAATGAACTCCGGCACGGCGCTCCATCCCTGTTTCGCCGCGGAGGCACTCTCGAACTCGCACTTACCCGAAGGCGTCGGGAAGTTGCCGTTGGCAAACGGCGCATAGCGGTCCGCCACGTCGAGCCGCTGCCAGCCATTGCGCTTCAGCGCATCGAAATCCAGCGTCGCATTGACGGGCGCTGTCATGTCGTGAGCCTGTCGCGCGACCTCTTCATCGCTTTGCTTGAAGCAGTCGTCGTCGTAGCCCATGCGCGCTGCCAGCCGACGAAACAGCTCGGCGTTGGAGCAAGCCTCGCCAAGCGGCGCGATGGCCTGCTGGTTGAGCATGGTGTAGAGCGTGCCGTAAGGCCGATGCACATCGAACTGCTCCAGCTGCGTCGTGGCGGGCAGCACGATGTCGGCGTAGTCGCAGGTGTCGGTCAAAAAGATCTCGTGCACGACGGTGAACAGGTCGGGCCGCAGGAAGCCCTGGCGCAACAGCATGTTGTTGGGAGCGACCGCCATCGGATTCGAGGCGTAGACGAACATCGCCTGGATCGGCGGGTCATTCAACTCGTTGAGGGCGCGGCCTATCTGCGCCATGTTGACGCTGCGCGGCGGATGCGCCGGGTCGGGCAACAAGTGCCGGCCATCGAGCGCAGCCAGGTCGATCGCGTGCGCCCCTGCGTTGTCGAGCAACACGCCGCCGGCCGCTTCGCGCCATGCGCCGGTGAGCGCCGGCAAGCAAGCGATGGCGCGCACCGCATTGCCGCCGCCGGCATGGCGTTGCAGGCCGAAGTTGACGCGGATGGCGCTGGCCCGCTCGGCGCCGTATTCGCGCGCCAATTGGTAGATGTCGTCGGCATCGAGCCCGGTGATGCCGGCAACCACGTCGGGGGTGAAGTCCGCCGCACGCTTCGCCAGCGCATCGAAGCCAAGGGTGTGCTTGTCGATGTAGTCGCGGTCGATCAGGCCCTCGCGGATCAGCACATGCATGATTCCGAATGCCAGCGCGCCATCGGTGCCGGGCAGCGGCGCCAGGTGCCAGTCGGCCTTTTCCGCCGACTGCGAGCGGTAAGGATCGATCGCGATCACGCGCGCTCCCTTGCGGCGCGCTTCGGCAATGCGCGTCCACAAGTGCAGGTTCGAGGTGATCGGGTTGGTGCCCCACAAAATGATCAGCCGCGACTCGGCGAAGTGCGTGATGTCGGTGCCGATCTGCGCACCGATCACGGTGTTGTAGCCCATGCGGCCCGCGGTTGCGCACAGCACGCGCTCGGGTTGCGAAGCGCCCAGCTTGTGGAAGAAACGCCGCGGCATGCCGAAGTTGTGCACCAGCCCGAGCGTGCCCGAATACGCGTACGGCATGACGCCCTGCGCGTCGACTGCGGCGATCGCTTTCAGCTTTGCCGAAACGATGTCGAGCGCCTCGTCCCAGCCGATTCGCTCGAAGCTGCCCTGCCCCGGTCCCTTGCCGCCGACGCGGCGCATCGGGTACAGCACGCGGTCGGGGCTGTAGGTGCGCTCGAGGTAGCGCGAGACCTTGGTGCACAGCACGCCTTGCGTGGTCGGGTGATCCGGGTCGCCCCGCACCTTGGTCGCAACGCCATCCTTCACCGTGATCAGCATGGCGCAGGTGTCCGGGCAATCGTGCGGACAGGTGCCATGGACGATGCGTTCGGCAACCGTGTCGGCAGCCGCGATGTCGGTGCTCATTGGTAGGCTTCCGTGAACAGGGCCGCCAGGTTCTCGCGCGTCAGCGGACGCGGGTTGGTCGGTGTCGAATGATCGGCCAATGCGCCGTCGACGATGTGCTCCAGCACATCGGGTGGCACGCCCATGGCGCGCAGGCTCGTCGGCAGTCCGAGCCGCAGGTTGAGCGCCTGCACCGCATCGGCCAGATCGACACTTTCGTCAAGCCCGAAGGCCGTGCGCAACCGTGCGTATTTGTCGCCCACGTGGTCCGCGTTGAAGCGCAACACGGCTGGAAGGATGACCGCATTGACTGTGCCGTGGTGCAGTGACGGCGATGTGAGCGCGCCCAGCGGGTGCGCCAGCGCATGCACCGCGCCCAGACCCTTTTGAAAGGCCAGTCCGCCCTGGATGCCGGCCATCATCATCTCCCAGCGCGCCTGCCGGTCGTCCGGGTGCGTCACGGCACGTTCGATCCAGCGCCATGCGCGTGCCGCGCCGTCGAGCGCGATGGCCTCGGCCGGCGGATTGATGCGGGGCGAAAGAAAAGTCTCGATGCAGTGCGTGAAGGCGTCCATGCCGGTGCCCGCCGTCAGCGCAGCTGGCATGCCGAGTGTCAGGTCCGGATCGCACAGCGCGCGCCGGGGCAACAGATGCGGGCTGACGAACACCAGCTTGCGGCCGTCGCGCAGCCGGATCAGCGCGCCTCGGCCGACCTCACTGCCGGTGCCGGCGGTCGTGGGCACGGCGACGATCGGCGCCGCGTGCGCGCCGATCAAAGGCATCGCGGCCATGCCGGCATAGCGCGCGAACGGACCTTCGTGCGTTGCCATCAATGCCACGCCCTTGGCCAGGTCGATCGGCGAGCCGCCGCCGATGGCGACCAACCCGTCGCAGCCTTCCGCGAGGTATTGCGCAGCGGCGGCTTCCACTGCCTCTTCGGTCGGATTGGGCGGCGTTCCGGTGAACACGGCGACGTCGTCCGGCGAAGGCAATAGCGCGAGGATGCGGGCGAGGATCCCGGTCTGCACGATGCCCGCATCGGTGACCAGCATGGGTCGCCTGATGGCGAGTTCAGCGAGCACGCCGGGCAGCAGCGCAACCGCGCCGGCCTCGAGCTCGATGTGCGTCAGATAGTGAATGGCAGCCATGGGTCGTGTTGCTCAGGCAGCCGCGTGCAGCATGGCGTCGAGCAGCACGTTGCAGCCGGCGGTCAGGTGCTCTGGCTTGGCGTCTTCGATTTCGTTGTGCGAAATACCGTCCTTGCAGGGGACGAAGATCATCGCCACCGGTAACTGGCTCGCGACGTACACCGCGTCGTGGCCGGCTCCGCTCACCACGTCCATGCAGCTATAGCCGCGCGTCTGCGCGCCCTGGCGCACGCCTTCGACAAGATGGGGTGCGAAGGCGGTCGGCGGGAAGTACACGACCTGTTCGATGTCGACCTTGGTCCGGGTCGCGGCAGCCACTTCGGCACAGGATGCGCGGATCTCGGTGTCCATCTTCGACAGCGTTTCGTCGTCGATGTTGCGCAAGTCGGCGGTGAACTTCACGCGGCCAGGGATCACATTGCGCGAGCTCGGGAACACGTCGACCGTGCCGACCGTGCCGCGACCGTGCGGCGCGTGGCGCAGCGCGACGGCTACGGTCTCCTGCATCAGCCGGGTAGCGGCCTGCAGCGCGTCGCGGCGCAACGCCATCGGCGTCGGGCCGGCGTGCGCCTCCTGGCCGGTCACCGTGATGTCGTACCAGCGCTGGCCGAGCGCACCGGTCACGGCGCCGATCACGATGTCGGCGTCTTCCAGCACCGGGCCCTGTTCGATGTGCGCTTCGAAGTAGGCCGCGAAGAGCGGTGCGCCGGCCGATACGGCAGCGGCCGTGTCGCCGGCGTAGCCGATGGCCTTGAGCGCGGCCTCGACGCTGATGCCCTCGCGGTCGACCGCAGCCAGCGCGGTGGCGAGCGTGAAGGCGCCGGCATACACGCCCGAGCCCATCATCACGGGCACGAAGCGCGAGCCTTCCTCGTTGGTCCAGATCGCCATCTCGAGCGGTAGGCGCGTCTGGATGTCGTGGTCGTTCAGCGTGCGGAACACTTCCAGCACCGCCAGCACACCGTAGTTGCCGTCGAACTTGCCGCCGGTCGGCTGCGTGTCGATGTGGCTGCCCGAGGCCACCGCCGGTGCGTCGTTCTCGCGACCGAAACGGCGCGCGAAGATGTTGCCGATCTGGTCGATGCGAATGGTGCAGCCGGCCTCACGAGCCCAGCCGATGACCTTGTCGCGGCCTTGCCTGTCCAGGTCGGTGAGGGCCAGGCGACAGACGCCGCCGGCCGGTGTGGCGCCGATGGCGGCCAGTTCCATCAGGCTGGCCCAGAGGCGGTCGCCGTTGATCGATAGCGTGCTCATGTGGTTCAGTTCCTTGTACGTGATGGCCGCTCAGGCGGCCCGGGAAAGAAGTGCGGCGCCAGGCGCCTGCGTCGGATTCCATTGCTGGCCGGGCACTGCGGCGATCAGCCGTTGCGTGTAGGTGTGCTGCGGGGCGTCGAAAATCTGCTGCGAACTGCCGCGCTCGACGATGCGGCCACGGTGCATCACGAGCACCGTGTCGCATACCTGTGCCGCCACGCGCAGGTCGTGCGTGATGAAGACCAGCGCGATCTGCAACTGCTGCTGCAACCGATGCAGCAGCGCCAGCACCTGCGCCTGAACCGATACGTCGAGAGCAGAAACCGACTCGTCGGCCACCAGCACCTGCGGGTCGAGCGCCAACGCGCGTGCGATGCCGATGCGCTGCCGCTGGCCACCGGAAAACTCGTTCGGATAGCGGTCGAACGATGAATCTTCCAGCCCGACCAGTGTCAGCAGTTCGCGCGCCCTGGCCTCGGCCTGGGCCCGCGTCTTGCCGCTCGCGACCGGGCCGTCGCTGACGATGCGACCCACCGTCTGGCGTGGATTGAGCGAGGCGAACGGGTCCTGAAAAATCATCTGGATGTCCTTGCGCAGCGGGCGAAAGGCGTGCGCCGACAGCGCGGCGATGTCGCGGCCGTTGAACAGCATTTGCCCAGCGTCGACCGACACCAGCTTCAACAGGCACTTGCCGATGGTCGACTTGCCTGAGCCCGATTCGCCGACGATGCCCAGCGTCTCGCCACGGCGCACCGTGAAGCTGACATCGTCGACAGCCTGCACCACGCGCTTGGTGCCGAACCAGCCGCCGCCGGTGGCGTAGGTTTTCTTCAGGTTGCGCACGTCCAGCACGGGAACGCTGTCGGCCACGGCCTCGCGCACGGCGCTGCGCCGACGCGGCACGGCGGCTATCAGACGCTGCGTGTAGGGATGCTGCGGTGCGTTGAGTACCTGCGCCGCCGTGCCGACCTCGACCAGCACGCCTTTCTCCATCACCGCCACGCGATCGGCGATCTCGGCGACCACGCCGAAGTCGTGCGTGATGAACATCACGCCCATGCCGCTGGCGCTGCCATCGCTGCCGCCTCGCTTGCTGCGCTGGATCGACTGGATCAGCGCAAGGATCTGCGCCTGCGTGGTCACGTCCAGCGCGGTGGTCGGTTCGTCGGCGATCAGCACAGCCGGTTCGAGTGCCAGTGCCATCGCAATCATCACGCGCTGGCGTTGGCCACCGGACAGGCGAAACGGGTAGGAATGCCGGATCACGTCGGGATCGGGCAGGCCGACAAAAGCGATCAGCTCACGCACGCGGCGCGCCACCTGCGCGGTGTCGCGCACGCCATGCACCTCGAGCACCTCGGCGATCTGATCGCCCACGCGCATCACCGGGTTCAGTGCCGACAACGGCTCCTGGAAGATCATGCCGATGGCGCTGCCGCGCAGTTTGCGCAGTGCGGTTTCCGGCAGGCGCAGCAGATCCTGGCCCTGAAACAGGATGCGGCCGGCCGAAGGCTGCATGTACGAAGGCAGCAGGCCCATCACGGCATTGGCGCTCATCGACTTGCCCGAGCCGGACTCGCCCACCACGCACAGGATCTCACCCGCATACAGCGTGAGATGGATGTCCTGCACGGCGAAGGCGCGGTCGCCGCCGCCCGGGATCGGGATCGACAGGCCCTCGATCTGCAACAAGGGCGAGCCTGGGCTGCCGCTCATCGCTCGCCCCGGTTGCGCAGATGCGGGTTCAGCGCATCGTTCAAACCTTCACCGATCAGGTTGACGGCCAGCACCGTCAACAGGATCGCCAACCCCGGCAGAAAGCTCATCCACCAGGCCTCGCGAATCATGGTGCGGGCGGCACCGATCATGAAGCCCCAACTCATCAGGTTGCGGTCGCCCAGGCCGAGGAAGGCCAGCGCCGATTCGGTCAGGATGGCGGTCGCGATCATCAGCGAGGCGGTCACGATGATGGGCGACATGGTGTTGGGCAGGATCTGCGTGAAGATGATGCGCGGCGCGCTCTGGCCGATGACAACGGCCGCCTGCACGAACTCGCGCGAGCGCAGCGACATGAACTCGCCGCGCACCAGCCGCGCCACAGGCGGCCACGACACCACGGCGATGGCGGTGATGATCGACGTCAGGCTGGGCTGGAAGATGGCGACCAGCACCACGGCCATCGCCAGCGTCGGGATGGTCTGGAAGAACTCGGTCAGGCGCATCAGGACGTCGTCGATGCGGCCGCCGTAGTAGCCGGCGACGGCCCCGATCGAGATGCCGATGAAGGTCGCCACCGCCGTGCTGACCAGCCCGACCAGCAACGACACGCGCGCGCCGTAGGCCAGCCCGGATGCGATGTCGCGGCCCAGCATGTCGGTGCCGAGCGGATAGGCCGCATCGGTCAACGGATCGAGCAAAGGTTCGCCGACGGCGTTCCAGGGGCTGCCGGGGAACACCAGGCCGGCGAACAGCGCCACCAGCATCACCACGCCGACGATGACGAGGCCGACCACGGCACCCTTGTTGCGCGCGAAGCGTCGAAAGAAATGTCTCATGAGCTGGCCTCGATGCGCGGGTCGATGAAGCGGTAGAACACGTCGGTCAGCAGGTTCACCAGCACCACCAGCACGGAGGTCACCAGGAACACGCCGAGCAACACCGGATAGTCGCGCTGGATCAACGCGTCGAACATCAGGCGGCCGATGCCGGGCCAGGCAAACACGGTTTCGGTGAGCACCGCGCCACCCAGAATCTGGCCGGCCTGGATGCCGGCGAAGGTGAAGACCGGCAGCACTGCGTTGCGCAGTACGTGGCGGCGCGTGATCTGCCCGGCCGGCACGCCCTTGGCGCGCGCCGTCTTGACGAAGTCGAGCGAGCCGACTTCGAGCATCGAAGCACGCGTCAGGCGCGTGTAGATGGCAGTGAAGAACAGGCCGAGCGTCACGACTGGCAACACCATGTGCTGCATCACGTCCCAGATGCGGGCTGCACCGGTGAGGCCGCCGCCGATGGTCTCCATGCCGAACGGCGGCAACCAGTCGAGGTGAATGGAGAACACCAGCATCGCCATCAGCGAGACCCAGAACAGCGGCGTGGCATAGAACAGCAACGCGCCGGACATGATGAGCGAATCGGCCAGCTTGCCGCGGCGCACCGCCGCCATCACGCCGAGAAGGACGCCCAGCAGCAGCGAAAAAACGAAGGCCGATGCGCTCAACAGCAGCGTGGCCGGCAGGCGGTCGAGGATGAGCTCGCTCACTGGCAGGTTGTTGCGGTAAGAGAAGCCCATGTTGAAGGTCAGCACGCCTTTGACGTACAGCCACAGCTGCATGTACAAGGGCTGATCGAGCCCGAATTGCTGGCGCAACTGCGCCAGGAACTGGGCATCGCCAGCGCCCGACTCCCCGGCGATGACGGTCGCCGGATCGCCCGGCGCCAGGTGGATCAGCAGGAAGTTGAACACCACCACGCCCAGCACCACGAACGCCGCCTTCAGCAGCCGCTTGAAAAGAAACTCGAGCGAGTTCATTCCGACCTGCAGGCGAGCGTTACTTCGAAATCCAGACGTTGTCGAGCGACTCGTTCAGGCCGATGCCGGTCGTCACCAGGTTGTGCACCTTGTTGCGGTAGAGCGTGGCGTACTGCATTTCGATCAGGTAGCCCACCGCCACGTCGTCGACCAGGATGCGTTGAGCTTCCGAGTACATGCGCTGGCGGGCGTCGGCACTCTTGAGCAGGGGCGCAGCGCCCAACAGGCGGTCGACTTCGGGGTTGTTGTAGCCGTGGTTGTTGCCGAACGGCGTGCCCTTGATGATGTTGGTGCTGACGTAGTTGCGCGTCACGCCGATGGCCGGGTCGGCGTATTGGTAGAGGAAGTTCATCGTCAGGTCGAAGTCGAAGTCCGAAACCTTCTTCGACCAACCGGCCGGGTCGGTCGCCTCGATGGTGACCTTGAAGCCGAGCTGCTCCAGTTGCTGCTTGGTGTATTCACCCAACCGGTCCCAGACCGAGCCGTAGGGAATGGGCAGCACCTTGATGGTGTAGTCGCCCGGCTTCACGCCCGCGTCGGCCAGCATCTTTTTGGCCTTGACCATGTCGTAGTTGTAGCTCGGGACGTTCTTGTCGTAGTAGAGCGTGGTCGACGCGATCGGACCGGTCGCGACCTTGCCGACGTTGAAGAAAATGTTCTTCAAAACGAAGTTGCGGTCCATTGCATACATGATCGCCTGGCGCACTTCCTTCTTGTCGAACGGCGGCTTGCGCAGGTTCATCTGCAGCCACAGGTTGGGCGAGAACATTTCCCAGCCGGCGGTGGTCACACCGACGTCGGGCAGCTTCTGCAGGCGCCGCACTTCGAAATTCTCCACGTCGCCGCCGCGCAGCACATCGACCGTGCCGCGCTCGAAGGCCACCGCACGCGAGGCCGCGTCGGGGATCACGCGCAGGTAGATCTCGTCGAGGTAAGGCAGGCCGGGCTTGTAGTAGTCGGGGTTCTTGACCAGGTGGATGTACGAGCCGCGCTTCCACTCCTTCAGCTTGAACGGGCCTGTGCCGATGGGCGTGTTGTTGGCCGGATTGGTGCGGTAGTCGGTGCCGTCGTAGATGTGCTTGGGCACGATCGGCATCGTCGACACCTCGAAGGCATAGATGAAGGGGTTGAACGGTTCCTTGAGCCTGAACACCACCTTGTCGTCGCCATCGGCCTTGACCGACTCGACGCGCTGGTTCATCAGCGCGCGCAGGCGCGGGTGCGTCTCACGCAGGAACTTATCGGCGGAGAACACGACGTCGGCGGAGCTGAAAGGCTTGCCGTCGTGCCACTTGACGTTCTTCTGCAGCACGAAGGTGTAGGTCAAATTGTCGGGCGAGATGGTCCACGAGGTGGCGAGCGAAGGCAGCGGTTTCAGGTCGGGCCCGTACGTCAGCAACGATTGGTAGATCTTGCTGGCCGCGAATTGCGTCGGGCCGAGTTGGTTGAGGCCCAACATCAGCGACGGCGGTTCGGGCTGCACCAGCATGTTGAGCGTCCCGCCCGACACCGGCTTGTCTTGCGCCAGGGCCGCCCCCGGCAGCTGCGTGAGAAAGATGCTTGCGCCGGCAAGGAGCAGCCGCACGAGCAGGCTTCTTTTGTGTGCATTCATGGAAGTTTTCTTTCGGGGGTTGATGAAGACGAGGCAGGAAGCGAACGGAGATGGCGAAGCACGTCGACAGTGGCTGCGGGGTAGCCATCGACGATATGCGTGATGTGCGCGGCCAGCAGCGCATTGAGCCGGGGCAGCGCATGAAAAGGCACGGCGGGGTAGGCGTGGTGCTCGACATGGAACGGCATGTTCCAGGCAAAGAAATGCACGACGCGGTTGGTGTACGTGGTGCGCGTGTTCTCCAGCATGTCGGGCGAATGCGCGCAGCCGGTGTGCTCGGCCAGCAGGTAGGGGCGCAGGAACAACTGGCCGACCGCCAACGGGATGACCCAAAGCCAGAGCGCGGCCAGCGATCCGGCCGCCAGAGAGACGGCAATCACCACTGCGTAGCCTGCAAGGTAGCAACGCGCCTCGCGCACGATCAACGCTCGCTTGTCCTCCGGCACCCACGGTACGCTGACCTTGCCCAACACGCCATGGACGAACAGCAGTCGGGCCCGGCCGATCCAGATCGGCATGCCGGTCCACAGCCATGCGATGCCAGGACGGGTGTGCGGCAACGGCGCCGCGAGTTCGGGGTCCAGCGCAGGGTCCTGCGTGTGGCGGTGGTGCACCCAGTGGTAGGCGCGGTAGTACTCGTAGGGCAGGAAGATCGCGAAGCCGGCAAGGTGGCCGAGCAGGTAGTTGCCGGTGCGTGTCTTGAAAGCAGTCTGGTGCGCTGTTTCATGCACCGCCGTGAACAGGAAGGCGATGAAGTAGCCCTGCAGCAGCGTGAGCGGGACGGCCCACACGGTGCCGAGCGCATGCCACAGCGCGAAGCCGCCGAGCGCGATGGCGCTCAGGTGGCCGGCGGCGCGGCGCACGGCGGCAGCGTCGGAACGCACGGCCAGCGCCTTCAGGTCCTGCGCGCCGACGCGGAAAGTGGCCGGCTTGCGAGCGGCGCGCGGCGCGGCAGTGTTCGTCGCATGGTCGGGAGCGGCGGTGTCGATGTGGATGGAAGTGGTCATGTTGCAAGCAGCGTCTTGACGCGGGTTTCGATGAAAGCCCGGTCCTCCGGCTGGTTCACCGGGTTGCCCGCGCGATGGCCCCACACCGACGGAATCGGTGCGAGCTCGGCATTGCGAAGGTGCGCCATCTCGGCGCGGTTGTCGTCGACCTGGAAGTACAGGTCGTGATCGCCGGGCATCAGCAGCACGCGGGCGCGGATGGCGCCGAGCGCCTTCTTCAAATCGCCGCCATACAGGTCGTTGGCGCTGATGTCGCCGCTTTGCCAGGTTCGGAACTGCGCGAGCAGATCGGCCGGGTCGCGGCGCGCGAAAGTGGTCTCCCACGACGTCACCAGATAGTCTTCGAGCGACGAGGCGCCCAGCCCGCGCCACATCTCTTCGCGGTAGAAAGTCTGCGACAGTGCCCAGCCTGCGTAGACCCGGCCCATGGCGCGGAAGCCGCGCACCGGCCGCTCGGTGAACACGCCGTCTCGGTAGGCCGGGTCGGCCATCAGCGCGTGCATCGCGCCTTCGATAAACACCTTGTTGTGAGGGGCACAGCGGGCCGATCCGCAGACCACTGCGATGCGCTCGACCGCGTCCGGGAACAGGGCGGCCCAGTGATAAGCCTGCATCGCCCCCATCGACCAGCCGTACACCAGCGCCACCTTGTCGATGCCCCACAACTCGGCCAGCATGCGCCGCTGCACGTGCACCGCGTCGAAGTACGTCACATCGGGATAGCGCGTGCCGACGTCCGGCCAGGGCGTGTTCGAGGGTGAACTCGAAAGGCCGTTGCCGAACAGGTTGGGAATCACGATGAAGTATTTCGACGGATCGAGCGCGCCGCCCTCGCTCACCATGAACTGCGTGTCGTGGTGCTGCGCGCTGTACGACGTCGGGTAGACGATCACGTTCGAGCGGTCGGCGTTCAGCGTGCCGAAGGTCTTGTAGACGATCGACATGTTGCGGAAGGTGCGGCCGGACTGCAGCACGACGTTGCCGGCCTGAAAGACTTCGCTGTCGCTCGCGACAGCTGCCGATGCAAAGTCTTTTTTCATGTTTATCCGATTGGTTTGGGCGACTCGTGCATTGCACAGATCGCATTAACTATACGCGTCGTACAGTAACTACCTACGCAACAAACATGCCGGATTTAGGCGGACTTTGAAAGCCGTCGTGAGCGGCTTTGGTGCATTCCCCGCCGACATCGGCAACGACGCAGCCGATAACATCGGGACGCTATTCCAAGCGCTGCATGACCGGCGCTGCATCCACCGACGCTTCAGGACGCCCGCATGCCCCATCCCCTTGCCAAGCCTCGCGGTAGACCCCGTTCTGAACTCGCCGCCACGGCGGTGCTCGAAGCTGCGTACCGGCTGTGTGCATCGGGCGGCCTGCGCGGCGCGACCATCCAGGCGATCTGCGCTGAATCCGGCGTCTCGAAGATGACCATTTACAAGTGGTGGGACGGCCGGCTGCAACTGCTCATCGATGCCTACATGCGCCAGGCAACGCTGCTACTTCCCCTGTCGGAAACAGAGCCCCCGGCCAAGGCCATCAGGGCGCATGCGCAGAGTTATGTCACCGCCTTGCAGGGCGATTTGGGCCGCGTGCAAATGGCGGTGCTGGCCGAATGCATGGCGGAAAATGGGAACTCTGCCGTGTTCGTCGAACGGTATCTGAGCATCCGGCGCAAGCTGGGTGTCAGCGTGATCCGGCGCGGCCAAGCCGATGGCAGCATCTTGTCTCCGCGCCCGGCCGAGGCGTTATACGACCAGATCTACGGCACGATCTGGTACCGCTTCCAGTTTGGCCTCAGGGCATTGAACAAAGCTTTTGTCGATGGACTGGTTGAAGCGGTCCTGGCTGACGGCGCCGAAAAAAAACAGTCGAAGCCGGCCTGAATGTGGCGGCGCATCGGCAGCAAATTTCCAGAGCCGGTCAAGCCGTCTCGGCCAGGGCATCACCCAGCGCGTTGACCATGCGGTCGATCTCCGCCGGCTCGGCAACAAACGCCGGCGCCAATTGAATCGTGTCGCCGCCGTAGCGCACGTAGAAGCCCTTTTTCCAGCACGCCATGGCCACTTCATACGGCCGCCGCGCCGGCTCGCCGGGCAATGCCGCCAGCGTGAAGCCGGCCGCCAAGCCGTAGTTGCGGATGTCCACCACATGCTTGCTGCCCTTCAGGCTGTGCACCGCGTTCTCGAAGTACGGCGCGAGTGCCTGCACGCGCCCGACCATGTCTTCGGACACCAAAACGTCCAGCGCGGCGATGCCGGCAGCGCACGCCACGGGATGCGCCGAGTAGGTGTAGCCGTGCGGGAACTCGATCATGTACTCGAGCCCACCGGCGTCCATGAAGGTGTCGTATATCTCGGTCTTGGCGATGACGGCGCCCATCGGTTGCGCGCCGTTGGTGACCTGCTTGGCGATGTTCATGATGTCCGGCACGACGCCGAAAGCCTCGGCACCGGTCATCGCACCGCAGCGGCCGAAGCCGGTGATGACCTCGTCGAATATCAGCAGGATGTCGTGCGCCGTGCAGATGTCGCGCAAGCGTTGCAGGTAGCCCTGCGGCGGCACCACAACGCCGGCAGAGCCCGACATCGGCTCGACGATCACGGCGGCAATGTTCGACGCGTCGTGCAGCGTGATGAGGTCGAGCAGGCGGTCGGCCAGCTCGGCGCCTTGCGTCGGCATGCCGCGGCTGAAGGCATTGGAAGCCAGTTGCGTGTGCGGCAGGTGGTCGGCCTCTATGCCCTGTCCGAACAGCTTGCGATTGGCGCCGATGCCGCCGACCGAAATACCACCGTAGTTGACGCCGTGATAGCCCTTCTCGCGGCCGATCAGGCGTGTCTTGCTGGCCTTGCCCTTGGTGCGCCAGTAGGCGCGCGCCATCTTGAGCGAGGTGTCGGCCGCGTCCGATCCCGAGTTGGTGAAGAACACGCGATCCAGGCCAGCGGGCATCAGGCCCTTGATCTTGTTCGCCAGCTCGAAGGCCAGCGGATGCCCGAACTGGAACGGCGGCGCGTAATCGAGCTTGGCGATCTGGCGGCTCACCGCTTCGGTGATTTCCGGACGGCCGTGGCCCAGCCCGGTGCACCAAAGGCCGGACAACCCGTCGAACACCTTGCGCCCGTCGCCATCGGTGAAGTAGCAGCCCTTGGCCTCCACGATCATGCGCGGATCGGCCTTGAAGTTGCGGTTGCCGGTGTAAGGCATCCACCAGGCGTCGAGCGAGGTCGAGTCGGAATGCGTCCTGCTCTCGACCGCTGCGACAGCCGCAGTCGGAACATGTGAAATCACGGGGACGGCGGTGGATGCGGGCATTGGCAACTCCGCGCACGGCGCGGCCTCGGTGGATGGAGATGGCGCATTGTTCGGCCAGCCGTTAGTCTTGCAAATGGCCCGATATCACTGTTCACTTGGCAATTCATGAAAGTAAAGCAACCAACCGGCACTTCCGGCAAATTCCGCGCGGTGCTCGGCCAGCTGAGCGACATCGACCTGCGGCTGCTCAAGGTGTTCAAGAGCGTGGTCGAGTGCGGCGGCATGGCGGCGGCGGAGCTGGAGCTCAACATCGGCACCTCGACGGTGAGCCGCCACGTCAAGGATCTTGAAACCCGGCTGGCAATGGTCCTGTGCCGGCGTGGCCGGGCCGGCTTCGCGCTCACGCCCGACGGCCAGCGCGTCTACGACGAAACGCTGCGGCTGCTGGCATCGGTCGACGCCTTCCGCGACAGCATCGACGACATCCACCACCGCATGGGCGGCCAGCTCGAAGTGGCGATCTTCGACAAGACTGCGAGCAACCCGCAAGCGCACATCGGTGCGGCCATCGCGCTCTTCTCCGCCAAGGCACCGGACGTGGGTTTGAACATGCACGTCGCGAACATCAACACCATCGAGCGCGGCATCATCGACGGGCGCTTTCACATCGGCGTCATTCCGTCGCACCGTAGCTCGGGCAGCCTAGCGTATGCGGACCTCTTCGGCGAAACGATGCTGCTCTATTGCGGTGTTGGCCATCCGTTATTCGGCGCGTCACACGTCGGGCTGACATGGGAAAAGCTGCGCGCCCACGCTTTCGCCGGCCTGGGCTATCACTCGCCCAACATGGAACTGAGCCACCGTGCGCGGCTGCCGCGCAAGGCCACCGGCTTCGACCAGGAAGCGATCGCGACGCTCATCCTGTCAGGGCAGTACCTCGGTTTTTTACCGGACCACTACGCGGAGGCATTCGTGCAACGCGGGCAGATGCAGGCAGTGGCGCCGAAGCGCTTTCACTACGCGTGCCGTTTCGTCAGTCTGTTGCGCCGGTCGCCGACACCGTCCCGGGCGACGCAGCTGTTCGCGGAGTGCCTGGTGGTGGCGCATGCGGGCAAGGCGCTGCGCGGTGAAGATGCGGTGCGTCGGGTCGGGCGTTCCTGAACGCAAGGCAGTTGGGCGCAGTCACTACCGCTATTGCATCCAGCGCACTACACTCCGCGGCATAACGATTTCCGGGGAGGAAACAATGAAGACACTGCGTTTACATTGCGGGGCGATCTGCGCTCTTGCGATTTTCGCGACGGGGTGTGCGCAACTGAAAGCACCACCGTACGCAGCTGACTACGAAGCGCTTGACCGCCTTCATGCCAGCAAGCCCGGCACTGTTGCGGTAGCGACGACGCAGCCGACAGACCCCACCCAGGCCGTCAACAAGCTGTCACTGCGCGGCGCTGCGCTGCTGTCACCGAGTGGCAGCTTCGCCAAGTATTTCGAAGATGCGCTCATACGCGACCTCAAGGAGGTTTCGTCCTTCGACTCAAGCGCTGCTACACGCCTGGACTCGCGCATCCTGAAAAATGAAATCAGCGTTGGCGGCTTTGTGACCGGCACCGGCGTCATGGAGGTCGAGTTGACCGTGACGCGCAACGCACAGCAACGGCTGCACAAGATCTACCAGGTCAACACCACCTTCGACTCCAGCTTCGCGGGCATCGTCGCGATTCCTGCAGGTCAAGCGGCCTACCCTGATCTCGTTAGAACCATGTTGCGCGCGATCTATTCGGACCCGCTCTTCATCGCCGCTGTTGGCAAGTAATAACGCATAGCAAGAAACAACATCATGTCCATCATTCGAATTGGTCGCATCGTCGCCGCACTCGCATTCGTCGCAGTTCTGGCCGGCTGCGCGCACCCTATCGTCATGAACACCGACGGTGCTCCTGAGCGGATCGAGTCAAAGCTGCTTCAGAAGAAGGTGGCCTACGCCATGAACGACGCGGACCGAGCCAAGCAGGTCATCACGCCGGGTGGCGGAGGCGATCGTGTGAGCTACTACCCCTATCGTGATCTTGAAAAGTCGATCCGCGATGCACTGCGTTCCGTCTACCAAGACGTCGTCGTAGTCAAGACCGCGACCGATGCCAAGGCGATTGCAGACTCAGGTGCCGTCCTGGTGTTCACGCCTGAAATCAAGACCACCTCCAGTTCGCCGTCACCTTTCACATGGCCACCCACTGTCTTCTCGACCGAAATCTCGTGCCAGGTCACCGATGCCGCCGGTGTCGAAGTGACGCGCGTAAAGGCAACAGGAAATGGCATTGCCGAGTTCAGCGAATTCAAGGGCAACTTCGGTCTGTCTGCAAAGCGTGCAGCGGCGGATGTCACCGACAAGCTGGGTACTGCGATTTGGAAGAACGACAAGCTGCGGTGATCGGACGGCTTGCGGGCCAAACCCGGACACTCCCGTCTGTTGTCCGGCTTCCCCTGAGAGGAACGCCCTACGACATCAGACCAGAGGGGACCGCGCGCAGGCTCATTTTTCGAACAACTTGGTCACGCGCTGCCATGAGCGCAGCATCAGGCCCGCGCGTTCCACATCGGCCTGCGCGACCAGCGGGGTTTCTCCGACCTGTTTGCCATTCGAGCTCGCAACCACCTTGCCGATCACCGCGCCCTTGGTCACTGGCGCCTCCAGCCCAGGTTTGATCTGCACTGCGGTCTGCACCTTTTGACCGCGCGGCACGGTCACTGTCCATGGTGACCCCAGAACCGCGGGAACCGTGTCGGCCTTGCCGAAGTTGACCTTGGCAGCTGTCACCGCCGTGTTGGGCTGGATGGGCGTGGCCTGCTCGAAGTTGGCGAAGCCCCATCCGAGCAGCGAGCGCGTCTCGTCTGCACGTGCCTTTGCGCTGCTGGTGTTGAGGATCACCGTGATCAGACGCATCCCGTTGCGCTTGGACGACGTGACAAGACAGTAGCCCGCTTCCTCGGTGTGGCCGGTCTTCAGTCCGTCGACCGTGGGATCGGTGTAGAGCAGCGCAGGATGTCGATCACCGTCGCCTGGCTGTTGAGCGGCAGGTACATGCACGACTCGGTGCTCGATCCGCGGCACCAGGCGTACTCACTGACCGAAACAAGGTCTTCCTTCTTGAGCTTGCCCGATCGAAGCGCCTGCTCGACCAGGAAGCTGGTCATCATCTTGGTCAGTGACGCCGGCGGCAGCGCTTCATCGGGGTTGTCCGAGCGCGCTCTTGCCGTGACGGTGATCCACCAGAAGACAGCGCCGGTAAAACTCAGACCGTTGCTCGCCTGAACTGCACCGTCACCAACAGACCCTGCTTTTCAACAGGATGCGGACGCAACTGGACCGTGGCGTGAAACGCGCGGGCGATCTCCTGGACGATGGCAAGTCCCAGCCCTGTTCCATCGGGGCTGTCGGACGCTCGATAAAAGCGCTCGAACACGCGCCCTATCGCCTCGGCCGGAATTCCAGGTCCGTTGTCTTCCACCGACAGCTCGATGCCGTCCGCCGACTGCCGTACGCCGACCGTGACCCTGCCGCCTTCCTGCGTATAGCGCAGCGCGTTGTCGAGGAGGTTGGACACCAGCGCATCCAGGAGCGCGGGCTGGGCCATCACGTGCACGCCGTCGGCCGGCTCCGAAGCCTCCATGCCGAGATCGATCCGGCGGCGGTCTGCCAAAGCCGCCAGATGCTCGATAGCCCGCACCACAGTCGCGATCAGGTCCACCGTCTCCAGCTGCGTATGCGCATCGCCATGTTCGGCTTGTGCCAGCAACAGCAGTTTGTTGGTCACATCCACGAGTCGGCGGTTGCTCGTCTGCATGGCCAGCCACAGAGCGTCCATGTCTTCGCGACGCGTGCTCCAGTCGGTTCGGTGGCGCCGTGTGAAGCGGGCATATTCGATCTGAGTGGCCTGCATCATCAGGGGGGTGCGCAACTGGTGCGCCGCATCGGCGATGAAACGGCGCTGTGCCTGCGCATGCCGTCTCAGCTGGGCCACGAACCGATTGATCGTCTCGGCGACCGGGCGAAGCTCGCTGTGCAACTTTCCGGGGTCTACCACCAGATCGAAGTGCAGCGGATCGCTCGCAGCCAGCTGCTTGCTGAGACCGACGATCGGCCGCAACTCGAGCGTCAATGCCGCCGCACTCAACAAGACGGCGAGGAGCAATGCCACCAGCAGATACCCCATCGTCGGCCACCAGAGCGTGCGGATCATGTGATCCCTGCTGCGCGTGGTCTTTCCGACGGCGACGGTGATGCCTTGCGCTCCGGCAACGTCGTACATCGACCGCGTGGTCACGACGGCGCGCAATGCCAGTCCCTCGAAATGGGTGTCGTACCACTGTGCCTGGTCCACGCCTTCGGGCTTTCGTACCGACGGCAGCGGAAAGGCAGGCGAGCCCGCGAGCAGTTCGCCGTCTGCGCCCGAAACGCTCAGGACCACGCGGTCGCGATCGGGCGATACGAACAGGCTCAACGCCGACGGCGGAACGCTGGCCTGCACGGCATCGCCTTCCCAGATCAATCGGTCGGACAGCACCTTCGCGGACGCGAGAAGATCGTGGTCCTGCACGTAGTCCGCCACCTGCGCGGCGTTCTGCCAGCTGAGCAGGCCGCACACCGCGACGAACACGGACAGTGGCAGCAGCAACCAGACGGCCAGCCGGAGTCGCAGGCTGGCGAACACGCTTCAGCCCTCTTCGCGTTCACGCAGCAGATAGCCGATGCCGCGCAGTGTGATGATGGTGGCCCGGCTTCCTTCGAGCTTCTTCCGAAGGCGGTGGATGTAGATGTCGACTGCGTCGGCACTGGCCTCTTCGTCAAGGCTGAAGATGCCGTCCATCAACGACTGCTTCGATACCGTGCTCCCCACCTTGAGGATGAGCGTCTCGAGCAGCGCACGCTCGCGTGGCGGCAGCGTGAGCTCCTGGTCCAAAAGCAAAAAAAGGCGCGTGCGCAAATCGTATTTCAGGTCGCCGCAAGCCACATCATTGGCTTTGCCGGACATCTGACGCCGCACCAGCACCTTGATGCGCGCGACGAGTTCGCGGATCTCGAAAGGCTTCACCAGGTAGTCGTCGGCACCGATCTCCAGACACAGCACCTTCTGGTCGAGCGATGCCGTCGCGGTCAGCACAATGACCGGCACCGGATCCATGCGTTCGCGCAGCCGACGCAACACGCCTTTGCCCGACAGGCGTGGCACGTTCAAGTCGAGCAGCACGACGTCGTAGCGGGTCTGCTGCAGAAGCCGGTCGGCAGCGTCGCCGTCGTCCACGTGATCGACCAGAAAGTCTTGCTCCCGCAGCAGGCTGACGAGCCAAAGGGCAAGCTGGGCGTTGTCTTCGAGCAGGAGCAGTTTCATGGGGCGAACGGGCCTTCGATTTTAGGGAGAAGCCACTCGCGCTAGGGATAACCATGACAAAACAGACCAGCAAGCGAAAGCTCGCTGAAAGATCGCGCTTCCTAGACTGGGGCACATTCACAGGAGACGCTCCATGCTTCGTTCACGCTCAGTACTTCACCGCGCGCTGTTGGCGGCCACTTCAGGCGCCTTGGTGCTCATGGCGCCACTGGCCCAGGCGGCCGACGCGCCCATCACGATCATGGTGGGCGGCATCAACAAGATCATCTATCTGCCGGCCAAGCTGACCGAGGCGCTCGGTTACTTCAAGGACGAGGGCCTGAATGTCGAACTCCAGTCGCAACCTACCGGCGTCGATGCAGAAAACCAGCTGATCGCCGGTGCCGTACAAGGTGTGGTCGGCTTCTATGACCACACGATCGACCTGCAGAGCAAGGGCAAGGAGATCCAGGCGATTGCGGTGTTCTGCAAGGTGCCCGGCGAAGTGGAACTGGTCTCGACCAAGGCGGCCGCGGCCGGCTTCAAGAGCATGGCCAACGCCAAGGGAATGACGCTGGGTGTGACCGGGCTCGGATCCTCGACCGACTTCCTGACCAGGTACCTTGCCGACCGCCAGGGCATCGCGCAAAAAGACTATTCGTTGCTGCCCGTGGGTGCCGGCAACACTTTCGTTGCAGCCATGAAGCAGGACCGCATCCAGGCGGGCATGACCACCGAACCCACCATCTCCGAGATGCTGAAGAGCGGCGAGGCCAAGGTGCTGGTCGACCTGCGCACCGAGAAAGACACCGCCGCGGCATTGGGCGGGCTGTATCCGGCAGCCAGCTTCTACGTGCAGAACACATGGGCCGAGGCACACAAGGACCAGGCGACCAAGCTGGCCCACGCTTTTGCGCGCACCATGGAGTACCTGCACACCCACAGCGCGGAAGAAATCGCGGAGAAGGTGCCGCGCGACTACTACGGCAGCGACAAGGCCCTCTACGTCCAGGCGCTGGCTTCATCGCTGTCCATGTTCACGACCGACGGGAAGATGCCCGCCGGCGGCCCAGAGACGGTTCTCAAGGTGCTCGCCACCTACAAGCCACTGGTCAAAAGCAAGAACATCGATCTGTCCAAGACCTACACCAACGCCTACTTGGCAGCTGCGGCCAAGTGAGCATGGCAGACAATTCTCCCGCCATCGTCTTCAAGGACGTCTCGCTGCGGTTCATCTCCAATGACGGCAACGCGACGGTGGCACTGCGCAACTTCAACATGTCCGTGGCGCGCGGTGAGTTCGTTGCCATCGTGGGGCCGACCGGTTGCGGCAAATCGACCACGCTGAACATGATCACTGGCTTGCTTCGTCCCACCGTGGGCGAAGTCAAGGTGATGGGGCAACCGGTCCAGGGAATCGATCCGCGCATCGGTTTCGTCTTTCAGGCCGACGCCGTGTTTCCATGGCGCAGCGTGATCAACAACATCGCCGCCGGCCCGATGTTCCGCGGCATGGCCAAGAAAGAGGCGATGGAACTCGCCACGGAGTGGCTGCATCGCGTGGGCCTCGGCAAGTTCGGTGGCCACTATCCGCATCAACTGTCCGGTGGCATGCGCAAGCGCGTGGCGCTGGCGCAGACCTTCATCAACAACCCTGAAATTCTGTTGATGGACGAGCCTTTTTCTGCGCTCGACATGCAGACACGCACTTTGATGCAGGACGAGCTGCTCAAGCTCTGGTCGGGTACCGGCGGCTCGGTCGTGTTCGTCACGCACGACCTCGAGGAAGCCATCGCGCTGGCCGACCGCGTGTTCGTTCTGTCAGCGCGACCCGGCACGCTCAAGCGCGTGTACGAGATCGACCTGCCGCGACCGCGGGTGACCTCCGAGGTGCGCTACGACCCGCAATTCATCGAGCTCTCCAAGCACATCTGGGATGACTTACGCCAGGAAGTGGTGCTGACATGACAGCCAATACCCTTGTTTCCACACGTCTTGCGGAGCCCATTCGATGACTGAACTTGTTCTTCCCGCCGCGCTGCCAGCCATGCTGAGCGACGAGGCGCTCGCCCGCGAATCGGAGGCGGCCCAGCGCCGTATCCGCCAACGCCGCAGCATGATCATCGGCCTGCGCGTGCTGGTGCTGGTGATCGTGCTCGGCGGCTGGGAACTGGCCGCTCGCAACAAATGGATCGATCCGTTTTTCTACTCGATGCCCTCCATGATCTGGGACCAGATCGTCGAGTGGGCGCGCGACGGTACGTCGCAAGGCTCGCTATGGCGACAGGTCGCGGTCACGCTGGAGGAAACGGTGATCGGATTCCTGATCGGGTCCATTGCCGGGGTCATCTGCGGCATCCTGCTGGGCCGCAACAAGCTGCTGTCGGATGTGTTCAGCCTCTACATCCAGATCGCCAACTCGATCCCGCGTGTGGTGCTGGGCTCGATCTTCGTGATCGCGCTTGGTCTGGGCATGGCCTCCAAGGTGGCGCTGGCGGTCGTGATGGTCTTTTTCGTGGTGTTCGGCAACGCGTTCCAGGGTGTGCGCGAAGCGGACAAATACATGATCGCGAATGCCCAGATCCTGGGTGCCTCGCCCCGCCAGGTGACGATGTCGGTCGTTATTCCCTCGGCCATGTCGTGGATCCTCGCGAGCCTGCACGTGAGCTTCGGTTTCGCACTGGTCGGCGCAGTCGTCGGTGAATTTCTCGGCGCCAAAGAAGGCATCGGTCTCCTGATCTCGACGGCGCAAGGTGCGTTCAACGCCAGCGGCGTGTTCGCAGCCATGATCGTGCTCGCAGTGGTCGCACTGCTGGCGGACTTTCTGCTGACCTCACTTGAGAAACGCCTGCTCAAATGGCGACCCGCAGCGTTCTAGGAGGTGTTTATGTGTGACTTTGCCCCCGAAAAACGTACCCCTTGCTGAGTGTTTCAATTCAAGCAAGGAGAACGCAGATGACGAAGACGGCAAGAGCGCGCTACACGTTCGAATTCAAGCAGGAGGCGGTGCGGCTGGCCGAGGGTGGTCAGAGCATCGCGGTAGCGGCACGCACTTTGGGGCTGGTCGAGTAAACCCTGTTCAATTGGGTCAAGGCCAAGCGCGAAGGCAAGCTCAGCGGGGCTGACAGCAAGGCCATGAGCGCCGAGCAGATGGAGATCAGCTGGCTGCGAGCCGAGCTGGCGCGCGTGAAGATGGAGCGCGACATCCTGGAAAAAGCGACGCCGTACTTCGCGAAAGCGCAGCGGTGAAGTACGCCTTCATTTAACGCCAACACCCACGCCACCGACGCGTGTGGCCGATCTCGGTGCAATGCCGGGTGCTGCGGATTGGCTTGGCGGGATATTGGTGCAAAAGCTCATGCAACGTCATGGCATCCGGGCCCGAGGCAAGCGCCGCTTCAAGGTCACAACCGACAGCAGGCAGGATCTGCCGATCTCGCCCAACCTGCTGAACCGCGAGTTCACCGTGCACGAGCCCGACCGGGTCTGGGCAGGCGGCATCACCTACATCGCCACCGACGAAGGCTGGTTGTTCCTGGCGGTGGCCAGGTGATCGGTTGGTCGCTGCGAAGCGACATGACGCGAGACATCGTGATCGATTCATTGCGCATGGCGTGGTTCAAGCGTCATCCGGGTAAGGAGACCGGGCTGATCTTCCACAGCGACAGGGGCACCCAACGCCAGCCACGACTTCAGGGCGATGCTGGCCGAGTACGGCATCACCAGCTCGATGAGCCGAAAGGGCAACTGCTGGGACAACGCTTGCAGTGAGACGTTCTTCGGGTCGTTGAAGGTGGAGCGGCTGCACGGCAAACGGTTCAAGACCCGGCGTGAGGCGAAGGACGAAACCATCGATTGGCTGCTCTGGTACAACCGCGACCGGCTGCACTCGACGCTGGCATACGTCAGCCCGATGCAGTTCGAGCAGGACTGGCTTGCCAATTAGCCACAGCAAGCCAACTCATGAACTCGGCTATGGGGTACGGATTCCAGGGGCAAGGTCACTAGACCGTTGTGCTCCACCCCTGGTTGCGTACTGGGCCAAACCTTGAATGAGACCTCATGGCGCCTATCAGGCCATAACCGGACAACCAATGGAAAACCTTCAACCTGGCCTTTGCTTGCGGCCATTTGCCGGCGACGAGGATTTTCCAGCGATGGCCGATGTGGCCAACGCAGTGTTTGCAACCGACAACATGGGATGGGTCCGAACGCCTGAACACATACGTCAAGACTACGCCCGGTTCACTGACTTCGACCCCGTTCGCGACATCATCATGGCCGAGGTAGACGGCAAGTTGATGGGCTACGTGCGCACCTCGCACTGGATCGACGAAAACGGCTTGCTAGCTCAAGGGCAGGTTGGTTTCGTACATCCGGCCTTCAGACGTCGCGGCTTCGGCACGGAGTTGTTGCGCTGGGTCGAGGAGCGACAACGTAAGGTTGCGCGCCATCACGAAGCTGTATTCGTACATCACGTTTTCGTGACCGAAGGCGAAATAAGCCGCGTAGCAATGCTGCGTAGGGCTGGCTACGTATCCGTGCGCCACTTTCTGCTCATGGAGCGAGAAACGCTCGCTGACATACCTGATGTAGCACTGCCCGAGGGCTTCGAGGTGCGTCCGGTGCATCCGGATCATTTGCGCGCGATCTTCGATGCCCACATGGAAGCTTTGCAAGGACACTGGGGCGTCGCACCGCCAAAGCTAGGCGACTTTGAGCGCTGGACCACGCTGCCGACTTTCCAGCCGCACCTGTGGCAAGTGGCATGGCACGTTGAGAGCGGGCGGGTGGCCGGACAGGTCAAGCCCTTTATCAATGAAGAGCAGAACCTGACACAGAACCGTCGGCGCGGTGAAACTGAATTTATCAGTGTCGGCGCACCATGGCGTCGGCGTGGCTTGGCGCGCGCCCTTATCGCCAAGGCACTCCATGCACAACGCGATGCTGGCATGAGCGAGTCCGTGTTGGGCGTAGACGCCGACAACGCACACGACGCCGCACGACTCTATGAAAGCTGTGGCTTTCGCGTGACCCGGCGCAACATGGTCTTGCGCAAACCTTTGGTTGGATAACAAGGCGGCCATCGGCCAGAAACAGACGTTTTATCTGCCCTCGCAGGGCACGACGAGAAGCGGATCACGATCTCCCCAGGCTCTCTCAGCCCCATCAAATACCGGGCGAGTTTCGGACACGAGTGAGAAAAGTCGCCTGCATGAGCCACTGCACAACTTTCACCGCCCAGAACGAAGCGCCCGCATGTTACCGTTGGTAACTTTTGTCAGGTGCGCTGGTTCGCGCTGAAAACGGGTTTCGCACGTTCTCCTATCGAGCAAGGAAAGACGCCGACGGATTGGGGCCGGTTCTTTGAACGTGTCAGAAGGCGGGAGGCAAGGGTCGCGGCTCATGGTTGCTCCAGCGTTGGCTCTTGTGCGACTTCAACAATCACGGCGGCCGTCGTTCACGCCGCCATCCGTAAAAGATGCGATGAATTCATGCAGTTTCCCGTTGGCGTCGCGACTGACGACGCTGGCCCTTTGCGCGCTTGCCTGTTCTGCGGTCCAAGCGGCCGAACCGGCTCCTTCCGCTGCGGTACCAAGATTCGAGATCTCGCGCTATCTGGTCGAGGGCAACACGCTGGTCTCCAGCGAGTCAATCGCTCTCGCGCTGGCGCCCCTGACCGGCGCGCAACGTGAATTCAGCGACGTGCAGCGTGCCGTGGACGCCATCGAGGGCGTGTACATCCAGGCCGGCTACACCGCCGTGAAGGTGACTGTCCCCGAGCAGGAACTCGTCGGCGGAACCATCAGGATCAGCGTCGTCGAGGCCGTGGTGACCTCGGTCACCGTCGTCGGCAACGAGCACTTCACGACCGAAAACATCCGCGCGAGCATGAAGCTGAAGACCGGCGCGCCGCCGCGCCTGGGCGAGCTCTCGGAATCGATCCAGTTGGCCAACGACAACCCGGCCAAGCAGATCTCGGTGTCGATGGCGGAAGGCGCGTTGCCCGGCACGATCGACGCGAAGGTGTCCGTGGTCGACTACAACCCGCTGCGCATCATCGCCACGGTGGACAACACGGGCACGGCCAGCAGCGGCCAGTGGCGCACCGGCGTCGCGATCCAGCATGCCAACCTGTTTGGCCTCGACCATGTGGGCACGCTGGCCTACACGACTTCGCCCGACAGCCCGTCCGGCCAGAAACTGGGCGTGTATTCGGTGGGCTACCGGATCCCGCTGTACAACCTGGGCGACAGCCTGGACCTGGTTTACGGCCGGTCGAGCGTCAATTCGCCATCGAGCTCGCCCACGCTCGGCGGCGTGCTGGGCCTCACCGGAAAGGGCGAGACCGTCGGCATCCGCTACAACCATTTTCTCGGGCGCACCGGAGAAAGCACCGCCAAGATCGTCTTCGGCTTCGACCGCAGGAGCATCGACTCGCGCTGCGACGTCAACGGCCAGCCCATCAGCATCGCCGGTCCGACGCCGCCGGTGGCCTCGTGCGTGCCGTACACGACGACACCGCTCAGCGTCACGTACATCTCTCAGCGCGAGGGCGTGGACCAGTCGATCAACTACAACATCGGCCTGTCGCGCAACATGGCCAGCGGCCAGCGCTTCACCAACCTGGACGGCCGCACCGACCGCTACTCGTACCTGACGCCGGGCAACCGCGACACGCGCGACGGCTTCGTGGTCGCGCACGGCGCCGTCAACTTCCTGCAGGCCTTGCCGGGCGGGTGGCAAGTGCGTCTGGCCGGCAACGCCCAGCTGACCGACACGCCGCTGGTGGCCAGCGAACAATTCGGCCTCACCGGCGCGAACGCGGTGCGAGGCTTCGACGAGCGCGCGGTGGTTGCCGACAGTGGCCTGGTGCTCAGCGCCGAGCTCTACACACCCGAACTGAGCCCTCGACTTGGCCTGCCAGGCAACCTCCGCGGCCTGGCGTTCGTGGATGCCGGGTACGGCGCCAACCACAAGGCCGCGGGCACCTATTTGCCGAGCAGCACGAACGTCGCCAGCGCCGGCGTAGGCACGCGCTACAGCCTGAGTCGCGACTTCAGCGTCCGGCTGGACGTGGCCCGCGTGCTTGAGTCGGGCAGTTCTTTCATCGAGAAGCGCGGCGACTGGCGCACCCATCTGAGTGCGATGTTCGCGTTCTGAAAAGGAAGACAGCCAATGAATACCGAATCCTTCAAGCTCCGCTTCCTGCCGCTGGTGGTCGCGGCCATCTGTGCCGGCGGGGCCGGCGGCGCGCTGGCCCAGATCGCAGCGGGCGCACTGCCCACGGGCGGCACCGTCGTTGGCGGCCAAGCCTCCATCGTGCAGAACGGCACGACGCTCAACATCAACCAGACGACCAACCAGGCGCTGGTCAATTTCTCGACCTTCAACGTCGGCTCGGGCGCGCTGGTCGACATTCGCCAGCCGGGCGCCGCAGCAGCGCTGCTGGCGCGAGTGACCGGCGGTGACCCGTCGCAGATCTACGGGCAGATCCGGGCGAATGGCGCGCTCTGGCTGATCAACCCGTCGGGCATCCTGGTGGGGCAAGGCGCGCGCATCGACGTAGGCAGCTTCATTGCCAGCACGCTGGGCGTGAGCGACACGGATTTCCTGGCCGGACGCCTCAACTTCACGTCGCCAGCAAATGGTGGCGGTGCCGGCGCAGTGCGCAACGCCGGCACCATCAACGCCGCCAGCGGCGGCAGTATCTACCTGGTCGCGCCAAAGGTAGAGAACAGCGGCATGCTGAACGCGCCCAAGGGGGAAGTGATCCTCGCGGCCGCGCAGAACGTGCAGCTGATCGACACCGGCCATCCCGGTGTCACCGTGGAACTCACCGGCACCAAGGGCGACGTGAATAACCTCGGACGCATCGTCGCCGACGCCGGCCGCATCGGCCTGGCCGCGGGACTGGTGACCAACGCAGGCACGGTCAGCGCGAGCAGCGCCGAAAGCGTGGGCGGCCGCGTGTTCCTGCGCGCCACCGACCTGAAGACAACCTCGACGTCGGACATCAGCGCCAACGGAACCTCCGGGGGCAACGTGGTCCTGTCCGCGGACAACACCAACATCGACGGGCGCATCTCGGCCACGGGCAGCAACGGTCCCGGTGGATTTTTGGACACGTCTGGGCACCTCAGCCTGAACGTCAAGCACGCGCCGATCGTGGGCAAGGGCGGCGAATGGCTGATCGACCCTAGCAACCTGGTGGTCGTGGCGGGCGGCGGTGGGGCGGACCTGAACAACGGTGGTGTCGTCACGTCGACCGAGACGGGGACGACGGTCGGGGCCGACGTGATCACGGCGCAACTGAACCAGGGCACGAGCGTGTCGCTGGTAACCGGTGCCGGTGGCGCGGGCGTGGGCAACATCGTGGTCAACGCCGCTATCGCCAAGACCGCGGGCGACTACGCCCGGTTGACGCTGAGGGCGCACAACGACGTCACCGTCAACGCGCCCATCACCAGCACTTCGGGCGCGCTCGACCTCGACCTGAAGAACAATTTTTTCGGCGGCACCAGCGAGGGCGGCCACGTGGCCACAGTCAACGCCAATGTGAATCTGAATGGTGGTCGCCTCGACGTCTCGCAAGGCGAGGCCCTGGGCAACGGCACGCTGAACATCACCGGCGGCACCACGACGCTGGGCGCGGGTTCGTCCATCAACGCCGCGTCGGTGAATGTGCAAACGGGTGGCCGCGTGTCGATCGATTCCGAGCAGACCCTCAAGGGCGCCTGGAACAATGCCGGTCAGATTGACATCGTGAACAACGGCTCAATCAACCTGGTCAATCCGATGGAGCCGGCCACGAGCCTCACGAACACCGGCCGCATCACCCTGTCGGGCAGCAACGGTTTCGCATTGACCGGCGCCACCGATGGGGGGAGCCTGATCAACAACGGCGACATCGTCAAAACGTCGACCGGCGCCCAGCAGATCACGGGGTTGACCAACGGCCCGACAGGCCGCCTCATCGTCGACGCCGGCAAGCTCACTCTTGACCAAAGCACCCTGGGTGGCCACGCCACCGTGGCGCCGTCCTCCACGCTGGTGCTGAGCGACTCGAATGTGGCCGGCGGTGTCGACATCATTGGCGCGGGCGCCATGGTGTGGTCGGGCAACGTGACCCTGCTGGGCGACGTGACGCTGGGCGCGACCGCGCCGACGTTGAGCGACGACCCCGGTCGCTTTTTCACGTTCATCCGGGGCTCGGGCTACAAGCTCACGACATACGGCCTGGTGAACGTCGTCAAGAACCTGGTGCTGGACAGTGGCGCGACCTGGGAAAACTTTGGCACGGTCACCGTCGGCCCGGCTTCGCCAAGCGTGCTGGCCTTCAACCTGAGCGCGGTCTTCAACAACAAGTCGGGCGGCGTCGTGGACGTGCGGGACGGCTCGCGCCTCGAGCTCGCAACCACGACGGTGATCAACAACGAAGCCGGCGCGTTGCTGAAGGTCGACTCTACCGGCACCGGTGCGTTCAGCGGTGGAAACCAAGGCCAGTTGCTCAACGCGGGCACGCTCGTCAAGACCGGCAGCGGCACGACGCCGGCACCGCTCACGAACCTCGCCGGTGGCGTGCTGAAGATCGAAGGCGGCTCTTTCGGCGTCGCGTTCACTCAAGCCAACGCCAACGCCGGCACCATCGAGATCGCATCGAGCGCGACGCTGCTCAGCAACAACGGCGTGGACCTCTACAACGCAGGAACGATCCGCGGCACCGGCACGATCAACATCAACGGCGAAGGCGGCAAGCTGGTCAACAACGGCGTCGTTGCGCCTGGCGGTTCCGACCAGATCGGCACGCTGACCCTCAACGGCCAATACACGCAGGGCCCGATGGGTGCGTTGAACATCCGCCTGGCCGACGCCACGTCCGATCAATTCAATGTGAACGGTGCTGTGCAACTGGCGGGCGCGGTGAATGTCTCGACCCTGCGTGGCGGCATGCCGACCAACGGCGCTGTGGCCGACTTCCTGGTCGCCAGCTCAGGCCGCACCGGCACGTTTTCGCAAGTCAACACGACACCGGTAGTCACCCCGGAGACGACCGGCACGCTGTCGGTGATCTACCCCGCATCCGGAAGTACGGTGGCGCAGGTGAAGGCGACGACAGCACCGACAACGCCGGTGGTCACGACGCCGGTGGTCACGACACCTGTGACGCCAGTTGTTGAACAGCCGGTCAGCATCTGTTCGATCGCGCCTGATTCGGCGCTCTGCATCGTGCTGTCGCCGCCGTCGCCGTCAAAGCCGGTCGTGCCGGTCCTGCAGGTCATGAACGAGGTGATCAAGACCGTCGCACCGAACGCTTACGCCAACCTCGAGCCACAAACCGCCCAGGGCATTTCCACAAGCGTCGCCCAGGAAGTTGCAGCCGCAAACGACAAAACCGGCACGAAAAACGAGCCCGTCAAAAAGATGTACTGCAACTGAAGCCCTATGAAAAACACCGCCAAATTTTTCGCTGCGCGCTTAACAGCCATGTCTATCCTGGCCGCGGTCTGCTCGCAAGCGAGCATGGCCCAACCGTCCCAAGCCCAGTCCGTTCAAACCGCCGACAGCGCGCCGATCGTCGCCAGCATCACCACGCTGTCCGGTCTGGTGGTCGCGCGCGGCACCCAGGGCTCGACCAAGATGCTGGCCGTCGGCTCGACGGTGCGCGAGGGCGACACCCTCACGACGGAATCGAAGGGGTACGCGCTGGTGAAGTTCACCGACGGCGCCGAGATCCTGATGAAGCCGGACACCGTGATCTCGCTCAACCGCTTCGCCTACGACCCGGCGCAGCCGCAGCTGGACCGCTCGATCGTCGAACTGGTGCAGGGCGGCTTTATCAGCACGCCAGGGGCACTGGGCAAACGCAGCCCCGGCTCGACGGTGATCAAAACTTCCAAGGGCGACCTGCAAGGCGCCGGAACCCTCAACCTGATCCTGCAGCCATGAAAAAATCTCTCATCCTGATGGCACTGCTGTCGACCTTGGGTGCCGCCGCGCCGGCCATGGCCACTACGTTCGTAGGCCAGTACGCGCCACCCACGGCCACAGGCAGAACTACGGCTCCGTCACCAGCAGCGACGGGCGCTGCCATTCTTACGCCCGGTCTTTATCTCCAAGTGTTGGACGGACTCATCCATGTGACGAACCCTGCCGGTTCGCAGTCATTTTCCGCAGGGCAGTTCGGCTACACATCGAGCTTCCAGCAACCACCAGTCGTTCTCCCCCGCAATCCCGGCATGCAGTTCACGCCGCCACCGGCGTTCAATAGTTCTACGGGGCCCTCGACCCCCGCCGCTGTAAGAAGCAGCAGTGTCGATTGCGAAGTCCGTTGAATTTGAGCGGGCTCGCGCCGCGTCGCATAACCTTCATAAAACGATTCAATGGTTCAACTATCATTGAATAATGAATTCTGAAGCCGTTGTTCGCTCTCTTGCCGCCTTGGCCCAACCCGTGCGGTTGCAAGTTTTCCGTTGCCTGGTCGTCGCTGGTCCCGGAGGATTGACACCGGGGGCGCTTGTAGAGGCCATCGGAGTTCCGGCAACCGGCCTGTCGTTTCACCTCAAGGAGCTGACGCATGCCGGACTCGTTTCCCAAGAACGTCAGGGCCGCAACCTGATCTACCGCGCGGCCTTCGATCAGATGAGCGCACTGCTCGACTACCTGACCGATAACTGCTGTGAAGGCGAACCCTGCCTTCCATCGAGCACGGCTGTCTGCGCATGCTGACAGCGGTTCTTCTGTTCGTTTGCACTCTCACCCTGGTCATCTGGCAACCGAGGGGCTTGGGCATTGGTTGGAGCGCTTCGCTCGGGGCTGTGATCGCCCTGGTTCTGGGTGTTGTTCACCTCAGCGACATCGCCGTCGTATGGAGCATCGTCTGGAACGCCACCGCCACCTTCGTGGCTGTGATCATCATCAGCCTGCTACTCGACGAAGCCGGCTTCTTCGAATGGGCGGCGTTGCACGTCGCGCGCTGGGGAGGCGGCCGAGGGCGCCTTCTCTTCGCCTTGATCGTCTTGCTCGGCGCGGCGGTGTCGGCACTGTTCGCCAACGACGGCGCCGCGCTGATCCTGACGCCGATCGTCATGGCCATGCTCATCGCCCTGAGCTTCACGCCGGCCGCGACGCTTGCCTTCGTGATGGCCGCAGGCTTCATCGCCGACACCGCCAGCCTGCCGCTGATCGTCTCGAACTTGGTGAACATCGTCTCGGCCGATTTCTTCAAGATCGGCTTTGACGAATACGCTGCGGTGATGGTCCCGGTCAACGTGGCCTCGGTGCTGGCAAGCCTGGTCGTGCTGCTGCTGTACTTCCGCGGTGACATCCCCGCGACCTACGACGTGGTGCAGCTCAAGACGCCCTCCGCCGCGATCAAGGACCGGGCAACTTTCGGCGCTGGCTGGGTCGTGCTCGTCCTCCTGCTGGTCGGGTTTTTTGCCCTGGAGCCGCTGGGTGTGCCGGTGAGCGCAGTCGCCTCCGTCGCTGCTGCGCTGCTGCTTGCCGTGGCTGCGCGCGGTCACGTGATCAGCACGCGCAAAGTCCTGCGCAACGCGCCGTGGCAGATCGTGATCTTCTCGCTGGGCATGTACCTGGTGGTCTACGGCCTGCGCAACGCGGGCCTGACCGACCGCATCGCCGGCCTGCTGAACATCTTTGGGCAAGGCGGCATCTGGGGCGCGGCAATCGGCACCGGCTTCCTCACGGCGCTGCTGTCCTCGGTGATGAACAACATGCCAACCGTGCTGATTGGTGCCCTGTCGATCGAGGCCTCCACCGCTACCGGGGTGGTGAAAGAAGCCATGATCTATGCCAACGTCATCGGCTGCGACCTTGGCCCGAAGATCACGCCCATCGGCAGCCTGGCGACGCTGCTCTGGTTGCATGTGCTGGCCAAGAAAGGTACGACCATCTCCTGGGGCTACTACTTCAAGGTCGGCCTCGTGCTGACCGTGCCGGTGCTCTTTGTGACTTTGGCCGCACTCGCTCTGCGCCTGAGCTGAGCAATGCGCCCATCTTTTGCTCCCGACCCAATGACTCACATCACGATCTATCACAACCCCGATTGCGGTACTTCCCGCAACGTGCTCGCGCTCATCCGCAACTCCGGCGAGGAGCCAGAGGTGATCGAGTACCTCACGAATCCACCCGATCGAGCGACGCTTGATCAATTGTTGGCGGCGATGGACATGCCAGTGCGCGACGTGCTGCGACAGAAGGGCACGCCCTACGACGACCTCGGCCTGGGTGATTCGAAGTGGACTGATGCGCAGCTCGTCGGCTTCATGCTGCAGCACCCGATCCTTATCAACCGTCCCATCGTGGTCACGCCACTCGGCACCCGGCTGTGCCGTCCTTCGGAAGCGGTGCTCGACATCCTGCCGCAGCCGCAGCAGGCAGCGTTTGCCAAGGAAGACGGCGCCGCGGTGATCGACGCGAAGGGGCAGCGTGTCGACAAGGCCTGACCTCCCGAACATCGATGCAGAGCTGTTCCACAGAGCAGATCTGCAGCAGCTGCATCCAACCGAGCGCTCCATGCACGCACCGCGCATCCTTCTGCTCTACGGATCGCTGCGCGAGCGCTCCTACAGCCGGCTGCTGACCGAGGAAGCTGCACGTTTGCTGCAGGCCCTCGGCGCGGAAGCACGCATCTTCGACCCGCGGGGCTTGCCAATGCCGGACGACGCGCCAGAAGACCATCCGAAGGTGCAGGAGCTGCGCGACCTGGCGCAATGGTCCGAAGGCATGGTTTGGACCTCGCCCGAGCGACACGGTGCCATGACCGGCATCATGAAAGCACAGATCGACTGGATTCCTCTGGCCATCGGCGCGGTCCGGCCCACGCAAGGCAAGACGCTCGCGGTGGTGGAGGTATCGGGCGGATCACAGTCCTTCAATGCCGTCAACCAGCTGCGGGTGCTGGGGCGCTGGATGCGCATGATCACCATCCCGAACCAGTCGTCAGTCGCGAAGGCGTTCATGGAGTTTGACGATGCGGGCCGCATGAAGCCCTCTTCGTACTACGAGCGAGTCGTCGACGTAATGGAAGAATTGGTGAAGTTCACCCTGCTCACGCGCGACTCGGCTGCCTATCTGGTGGACCGCTACAGCGAACGAAGGGAGAGCGCCGAGCAACTTTCCAAGCGGGTCAACCAGCGATCGATCTGATGCCTCTGTCCAGCGGCTCTTCCGTCGCTGTTGCTTGCTCAGCTAAACACCATATGCCACCGTGGAGCGATCCCGGCCCTTGATGACGGCGAGGAACACACCTTGCGCAAGCGGCGATGGCAGACGCCTCGAAGAAGCGTCAACGCCCTGCCCCGCTCCCACCCGTCTGCGAATACAACGCCGGCCGTGGCAACCAGACCTCGATCGTCCCCGGTGCGCCATTCAGTCGACTCGGCAACGCCGCCACGCGCCACTTGCCCGACGGCGGCTTGGCGGTTTGCGCCAACGCATCTGCACACGCGCGCAGACTGGCGTCGTGATACAGGATGGTCGGGACAGGATGGCCTTCGGGGGGCGAGCGGCCAGCGGTGCGTGCGCTGGCGAGCACGTCTTCGATCGGCGGCACCGAAGCACCCAACGCGCGCCACGCAGGTCGGAAAGCACGGGCAGCATCGCGCGATTCAGGACCGAAGATCTGGATGTAGACCAGCGCGCCGCTGCACGCGGTCGATGACGGCGGTGGGCGTTGCGTCTCTCGTACGGCAGCGGTGATGGGTGGCGTCGCCGAGCCGACCGGCTCAGGCCCAGTCGCCGACGGGGTCGGTATCCGCGAAGGCAAAGGTAGCGGCTCAGGCGCCGCACCCGCCCCCCGAAACGCCACGCGCCGCGCATCGAACGGCGCCCGAAGCCGGGTCCATAACGCCTCGGCAAAAGAACCCGCGCCTGCGCCCAGGCCGCTGCAGTTCGACTGCGCCGGCGTCACGCCGGTGTAGTCGCGCGCCCAGTAGCGCGGTGCGCAGGCCGTCGACGGCGCGGGTTGCAGGCAACCGATGTCGTTGTCGGGGCTGAGCAATCGCGCGCACGCCGGGCTGACGCTCACTTTGTCTGGATCGACCGGTGTACCGATGCCGACGCCCGCGTTCTCCAGTTCTTGTGCGCAGGCCTTCTTTGCATCGTCGACGATGTGCACCGACAACCTGAAGTTCGCCAGAAAGTTGTCGCTGCCCGATCGGCACAACAGGTCGCCCGTGCGCAGCAGTTCGCCGGCCAACGACGAAGGCGCTTCGCCCGGCGGTGCGTTGATTCGAAGCTTGGCCCAGCGGTCGGTCAGGTCCTTGAACGCGGCTGCCTCTGCGCTTTGCTTTTGCGCGGCCTGCGTGCGCCAGCTGTCGATGCCCTGCCATGCCGCGACGCCGAAGGTGGCGGCAGTGCCGATACCGATCGATGCCGTCACCGCACCTGCTTTGAGCACGCGCGCCTGCAGCCGGCTGACGGTGGCGACGGCGCCATTCGCGCCACCGGCGCCGGTCGCTGCGGCCGCATTGGCCGCGTTCACCGCGCTGACGGCGTTCGCATGTGCCAGCGCCGGCCCGATCTGCCCGTCGTCGATCTTGAACAGGTCGTGCGTGCCGTGAGCGATGCGCGACAGCATCTCGCCATCGAGCCTGTTGCCGATTTCAGCACCGAGCCTGAAGTAGCTTTCCCACTGCGCTTCGTCGAAGAACTGATCGGTTGTGGGCTGTTGCGGAAAGAGCGGATTCGCCGCCTTGAAGTTGACGAGGTCGACCGGCAGCTCGGCCGACATGTTGGGCTTGACCAGGACCATGTGGCCGCGCAGGCCGCTCTCATAGTCGATGCGCGCCAGGGCGAGGCACGCTTGGCTGTTGGTAGATGCCAGGTCATTGAGCGAGCCGAACACGCCGACGTAGGGCCAGTCGGCATCGACGCACGGCTTCAACAGAACGATGTCGGCGCTGAGGTCGATGCGGGCGCGGCGGATGAGATTTTCAAGATCGTTGAAGCGGTAGTTGGGGTCGGCGCCGCAGTCGGCCACGACGATGAGTTCGGCCTCCTGCCGCAGCAGCGCATACACGCCGGTATTTTCGAAATGACCGCCGTCGCTCAGATACCAGTTGGCCGATCCGCTGCCCGGAAAAGCACCGAAGCATTCGAACAGCATGAAGCGCGTCTTCATCAGGAAGGTCGTCGCATGCCGCGCCGCACCAACCTGCAGAATGCCGGCCTTCGCGCTGTTCCACCAATAGCCCAGCCGCAGTCCCGCGAACACCGACAGTGCCGCGATGCCGCGCTTCGTCATGCGACCCAGTCCGGGTGCAAACGCCGCGCCGGAGATGGCAGTCCAGGCGCCTACCGTGAGCGCGGCCTCGCCCCGCGCCTTGGCCCAGGGCGCGCCGACCGCCTGCATCCAGCCCAGCGGGCCGATGGTCAACGGCAGGCTCTTGCGATCGCGGTTGAAGAGCTTCTGCTTGGGGTCGTGCGTCTGGTTGATGCACACGTTGATGAAGTGCACAGGTCCGCCGAAGCGGTGCGGCGCGTACTTGAGTTGCGCCAGATCGTCGTCGTCGTCGACCGAGCCGACCGGCACCTCCGGCGGCGACAACGCCGACAGCCCGTCGAGCGGATTGGCGCCCAGCCGATGCTTGTTGGCCGCACCCAGATAGCCGCGCACGATGCGCGCCTTGTAGAACATGTGCAGCGACGACAAATTGAGAAACGCGAAGTTGCGCCCCGTCATCCACGCATAGCCGAAGACGACGACGAATATCGTCGCAAGCCAGACCCAGCCCCGCGAAAACTCCAGCCCATCTTCAGTGAACACGGAGAGCAGCACGCCCGCGTAGAGCACCGCGATCCACCATGCGGCGAGGCAGAAAGCGACGATCAATCCGAACAAGCTTCCGAGCGTCATCAGCAGCTGACGGCCAACGCCGGGCAACTCGCTCTTGCCGCTGTAGAGCATGGGCAACACACCGCGCAGCGCGGCCGCGCCGATCAGCAGCACGCCGCCATAAGAGGCCCGCGTTTCGCGCGTTTCCGCGGCCAGCCACCAGGCACTGCGATCGAGTGCGCCGAGCAATCCGAGCACCAGCATCAGGTACAGCATCGAGGCCAGCGTGTCGGTGAGTTCATTGCGCATCGCGGCCGCCACGCATCCGCGCAGGGTGCGATAGAGCACCCATCCGAGCGCGATCACCCAGGTTGCCGCGAAGCCGCCGAAAGCCGGCACCAGCCACACCGGCGCGCTGTATTGCAGCTCCAGCGTCGGGCCGACATAGAACGCGGCGCCAAAGAGCGCGCACCACAGCGCCATCATGCCGACGATGGCCCAAACAGACGGCCGGTCGCGCACCGACCAGTACGCATCGGCCAGCACGATCGACAGCGCCCAGGGCACCAGCATCATCAGCCAAAGCGTGGGCAGTTGCGTGGCCCAGCGCACCGGCGCGATGACCGTCTCGGCGTTGTCGAGATCGACGGTGCGTGCCATCGCTTCCCACAGGCCCAGGTCGACACAGGCGAGCCCCAGGCCGATGAGGCACGCCGCAATCGCGATCTCGATGTGCGTGCCGAGCAGATTGCGCAGGTACAACGCGACAGCGAAGAGCGTGTCGCGCATGCCGCCCGGGATCAGGTAGCGCCCATTGCTGCGCAGCCACCAGCCGAAGCGCACGTTGTCGACTTCGGCAAAGGCGCCTTCTACCGCGCGCACTTCGTCCGGCGTGGTGGCGCGCGTGCACAGGCGGCCGAAGGTCGAGCCGATGTAGCCGCCGCCAGAAACCGTCGAAAGCAAATCGAATCTGAGGAGTTGTCTTCGCTGCGCAAGCGCCTTCAGCATGCCCAGGCAGAAGGTAGCGCTCCGGATGCCGCCGCCCGACAAGGCAAGACCCCACGGCCGGCGCCCGTCGTCGGTGCCTTCGAGTGCGACGCGGCGCTCCGCGACCAGCTGCTTGATGGTGTCGTCCATCCGGGTCCTCGTTGTCCAGCGCGGGATGTTTTCATGGGCCGCTCCAAGCGGCAATGCGTCGGACGGCCTATGACCAATGTGGGAGATTCGGCAACGTATCTACAGCCGTCGGCGCCAGGCGCATCGCATGGGCTAAGGACCTACGACATGGCCGATGCGCCGCCCTACAAACGGCGGCGCGCTGCGCCGACGGGACGCGTTCGAACGCACACGTACGGTCTTTCCACTTCGCGGGCAACTCAAAGCTCACGCCGCTGCGCAACACGACAACCAGACAACAAAGAGACCGAGGGACCACCCCATGCTTGCTCCCGTGACCGACGACCGATTCGAGCGCCTGCAAAAGCAATATGGCCACGATCTGACGCTGGCAGCGCTGGTCGAAGCTGGCGCAGATCGGCTGCCCCTGCCGGGCGCGGGCGAAACGTTGAAGCGGTGGCGAGCACTCGCGGCGGTCGCGGCGCACGATCTCTCTCTGGTCAAGCTGTTCGAAGGTCACACCGATGCGCTCGCCATCCTGGCGGAACTCGGAGGCGACGCGCCGGACGGCTCACTGTGGGCGACCTGGTGTGCCGAGCCACCGGACGCTCGCGTCGCTTTCGAAGCGCACGGTAGCTCTTCACGATCCCCCGCGACTTCGGCTTCGTCGCTGTCCCCGACAGATGCCGCTTCTCCGACTCTGCGCCTTCACGGAACCAAGGCGTGGTGCTCCGGTGCGGCAAGCGTCACGCACGCCGTCGTCAGCGGATGGAACGCTGCCGGCGAGCCCTGCGTCGCTGCGGTGTCCCTGCAGCAACCGGGCGTCACGGTGACAGAACAAGGCTGGCACGCCGTCGGCATGGCGGGCAGCGCGAGCGTCGATGTCCGCTTCGATGGCGCGCATGCCACGCAACTCGGCCAGCCCGGTGACTACACGCGACGTACCGGCTTTTGGCATGGCGGCGCCGGCATCGCTGCGTGCTGGTACGGCGGCGCCTGGGGCATTGCCCGAACCGTGCACGAGCGTTCAGGTGGCAGCAAGGCACCGCACCAGCTGGCGCACCTCGGCGCCATCGATGTGGCGCTGGCAGGTGCCGCGGCGGTACTGCGGGAATCGGCGGAGTGGATCGACACGCATCGCGATGCCGATGCACAGGCCGTCGCCATGCGTGCGCGGCTGGTGGTCGAGCATGCCGCCGAAGAAGTGATCCACCACGCGGGCCGCGCACTCGGCGCCGGGCCGCTGTGCCGCGACGCTCGCTTCGCCCGCGCCATGGCCGACTTGCCGGTGTTCCTGCGACAAAGCCACGCTGAGCGCGATCTGGCCTCGCTCGGCGCGCTGGCGCTGGAATCGAAAGCCGCGTCATGGATGCTGTGATCTCCGTGCCAAACGACCGCGCCATCGAAGGCGTCGGCACCACTGAAGCCGAATGGCTGGGCTGGCCGCGCCTGACGCAACTGCCCGCCCTGACGGCCAGCGAGATGGTGCCGCACGGCGCACGTGCAGTGGTGGTGGCGCCGCATCCGGACGACGAAATCCTGGCGGTTGGCGGGCTGCTCGCGCAGCTCGCCCGGCTCGGCACACCCGTGTTGATCGTCGCCGTCACCGACGGCACTGCGAGCCATGTCGGCTCTACCGAATGGCCGGTAGAACGGCTGGTGCGCGAGCGGCCGCATGAAAGCCGGATCGCATTGAATCGGCTCGGCATCGCTACCGAGCCCGTGCGACTCGGCCTGCCCGATGGCCAGATCGAGGGCTATCGCGATTTGCTCGCTGAACGGCTTGCGCCGCTGCTCACGGCCGACGACGTGCTCTTCACCACCTGGCGCCGCGACGGCCATCCGGACCATGAAGCCACCGGCGATGCCTGTTCCGTGGCATCGCTGCACAGCGGTGCACGCCTGATCGAGGTGCCGGTGTGGGCGTGGCATTGGGCCAAGCCCGCCGACACGCGTCTCCCCTGGAGTCGGGCGCGCCGCATCGTGCTCGATGCCGATGCTGCCGAGCGCAAACGCCATGCCGTGCAGGCCTTCAGGAGCCAGCTCTTGCCCGACGCGTCGACCGGAGCCGGACCGATCCTTCGCAGCACGACGGTCGCACGCGCGGCTCGCCCGTTCGAGGTGGTCTTCGAATGACCGCGCCTGCCCCCATGACCGACAAGACCGACAAGACCGCGTACTTCGACGCGATGTACGGCCACAGCGCCGACCCGTACGCGTTGCGCACGCGCTGGTACGAGCAGCGCAAGCGGGCCGTGCTGATGGCCGCGTTGCCGCACCCACGCTACGGCCTCGCCTACGAGCCTGGCTGCGGGGCGGCCGAGCTGACGGTCGAACTCGCCTCGCGCTGCGACCATGTGCTGGCAAGCGACTTCTCCGACAACGCCGTGACAGCCGCACGCGAGCGCACCGAAGCGCTCGACAACGTGCGCGTCGACAAACACGTGCTGCCGCGCGACTGGCCTGCTGCCGACGCGCCCTTCGACCTCATCGTGTTGAGCGAAGTCGGCTACTTTCTCGACGCCGCGGCCATGCACCGTGTGGCGCGTTGCTGCGCCGCATCGCTCTCTGCAGAAGGGGTGCTTGTCGCTTGCGATTGGCGGCCCGACTTTTCGGAGCGCGCTCTTTCCACGGAAGCGGTGCACGCCGCGCTGGCCGACATCGGCCTCCCGCAATGCGTGCGCCACGACGAAGACGATTTCCTGTTGCGGGTGTGGTCCCGCGACAGCCGTTCGGTGGCACAACTGGAAGGCATTCGATGATTGGTATCGTCATCCCCGCACACAACGAGGCCGATCACATCGGCGCCACGCTGGCTGCCGTGACGCAGGCGGCCACTCATCCGGCACTGAACTGCGAGCCGGTGCGCGTGATGGTGGTGCTCGACAGCTGCGACGACGCCACCGGCGCCATCGTCGAAACCTACGGCGCAGCGCACGATGTCACGACCTTGCCGCTGTCTGTCCGCAACGTCGGCATGGCACGCGCGGCCGGTGCCACCCGGATGATGGAAGACGGCGCGCGATGGCTCGCTTTTACCGATGCAGACACCATCGTTTCGCCCGACTGGCTGGTGAAGCAACTGGCGCAGGAGGCGGACGCAGTGTGCGGCTCGATCGGCATCGACGACTGGAGCGCACACGGCGCTCACAGTGAGTTCATTCGCGACCATTTCGCCCGCACCTACACGGACGCCGACGGGCACCGTCATATTCACGGGGCCAACCTGGGCGTGTCGGCCGAAGCGTACCGCCGCGTGGGTGGCTTCAGGCCGCTGGCGTGCAGCGAAGACGTGGCGCTGGTCGAAGCGCTTCAGGCGGCGGGTGCCCGCATCGCGTGGAGCGCGGCCCCGCGCGTGAGCACCAGTGCGCGTCGGAATGCCCGCGCGCGCGGCGGCTTCGGCGACACATTGCTGGCTGTGATCGCGGCTGGCATGTCGGCGGTAGACGCACCTATGACCGGCGGCAACGGACCGCTGATGTCCGCCTGAGACGCCTCGGACGCCTGACATGTCGGCGGCTCTGCCGACTGCGACTTTGCCAGCCAACCGCGCGGTTTCTAGCCGCCGCGCCGTTGCCGCGCGCGACGAACCTGGCGACTCTGCACCGCCTCGCTGGCGAGGCGCTCGCGGTTGCGCCGGTCTGCACGACGGCGCTTGCTGAGCCAACGCGACAGCGCGAAGCTGCCGATGCACGCCACCAGAAAAAACGAGATGCCGACGACGCCGAATTCCATGGCCGTTTCTTTCTTGCCGTGCTTATAAGACGCGGACGACGCTGGTCGGCTTGAAGCCGAGGTCCGCCGCCTTGCCCTTGCGGCCACGGCTGCTGCGCGCATTGTTGAGGGTACGAATCTCCAGGGTCTCGTCGCGTTCCTTGCCGCCGCGGCCGATGCCTTCGATTTTTACGCTGCGCGTGTAGGCGGCCGCACCGGCCAGCGTGTCTTTGGCTTCGAGGTCGATCAGGGTCAGTCCGCGGCCGCCCTTCGGCAGGTTCTTCATCTCGGCGATCTCGAAGGTCAGGATGCGTCCGCCGGTCGATGCGCAGGCCACGTGCGTGGCGGCGGGTATCGCTTCGCCCCCAAGAGCGCTTTTTTCGCCGATGTGCACCAGCGAAGGACGGCAGAGCTGCTCACCCTCGCCGACGTCGAAGAAGGCCTTGCCGCCGCGCTGCCGCGACATCATGTTGTCCACCGTCGCGATGAAGCCATAGCCGCCGGTGTTGGAGAGCAACAGGCTGGCGCTGGCCGGGCCCGCGAAATAGTGCGCGACCTGGGTGCCGCTGTCGAGCTCGATCAGCGTCGTCACGGGTTGTCCGTCGCCGCGGCCGCCGGGCAGCGATGCCACCGCCACGGTGTAGACGCGGACGCCTTTCTCCTTGGCCGTGCCGAACACGAGCAGCGTGTCGACCGTTCGGCATTCGAAGACGGCGTAGAGCGCATCACCGGACTTGAATGCGTACTCCGCAGGCGTCGTGCCCGCGACCACCTTCTCGCTGGCCCAGCCCTTCTGCGCGCGGACCCAGCCCTTCTGCGACACGATCACGGTAACCGGCTCATCGATCACCTTCACCTCGGCAATGGCACGTTTTTCGGCCTGGATCAAAGTGCGGCGCGGGTCTTCGAATAGCTTGGCGTCGGCTTCGATTTCTTTCACCAGCAAGCGACGCAATGCAGTCGGGCTGCCAAGAATGTCGTCGAGCTTTTTCTGCTCTTCCTTCAGGCCCTTGAGCTCCTGCTCGATCTTTATCGCTTCGAGCCGCGCCAGCTGACGCAAGCGGATTTCGAGGATGTCCTCGGCCTGACGCTCGCTCAGGGCGAAGCGCGCGATCAACGCCGCTTTCGGGTCGTCGGCTGCGCGAATGATCGCGATCACTTCGTCGATGTTCAGCAGCACCAGCTGCCGGCCTTCGAGAATGTGGATGCGGTCCAGTACCTTGCTCAGGCGATGGCGCGAGCGCTTCTCGACGGTGATCTCGCGGAAGGCGATCCACTCGTTGAGCATCTGCCTGAGCGACTTCTGAGTCGGCTTGCCATCGATGCCGACCATCGTCATGTTGATCGACGACGAGGTTTCCAGCGACGTCTGCGCCAGCAGCGTGGTCACGAAATCTTCCTGGCTGATGCGTGACGTCTTGGGCTCGAACACCAGTCGCACCGCCGCGTCCTTGTTCGACTCGTCGCGCACCACGTCCAGCACCGACAGCAACGCGGCCTTGAGCTGCGTCTGGTCGGCGCTCAGCGCTTTCTTGCCGGCCTTGATCTTCGGATTGGTGAGCTCCTCGATTTCCTCGAGCACCTTCTGCGTACTGACGCCGGGCGGCAGCTCGTTGACGACCAGCTGCCACTGGCCGCGCGCCAGCTCTTCGATCTTCCAGCGCGCGCGGACCTTGAGCGAGCCGCGGCCGGTGCGGTACGCCTCGGCGATGTCGCTGGCGGGGCTGATGATCTGCGCGCCACCTGGGTAGTCGGGGCCAGGCACGATCGCCAGCAACTCTTCTTCGCTCAGCTTGCCGTTCGTCTTGATGAGCGCCACGCAGGCGTCGGCGATCTCGCGCAGGTTGTGGCTCGGGATCTCGGTGGCCAGGCCGACCGCGATGCCGCTCGCTCCGTTGAGCAGCGTGAACGGCAGGCGTGCGGGCAGCAGGCGCGGCTCTTCCGTGCTGCCGTCGTAGTTGGGGATGAAGTCGACCGTGCCTTCGTCGATCTCGTCGAGCAACAGGCTGGTGATGCGCGCCAACCGTGCCTCGGTGTAGCGCATGGCCGCGGCGCCGTCGCCGTCGCGGCTGCCGAAGTTGCCCTGGCCGTCGACCAGCGGATAGCGCTGCGAGAAGTTTTGCGCCATGCGCACCAGCGCGTCGTAGGCGGCCTGGTCGCTGTGCGGATGAAAGCGGCCGAGCACGTCGCCCACCACACGCGCGCACTTGACCGGTTTTGCGCCCACTGCCCCATTCGTGCCGCCGAAACCGAGCCCCATGCGGGACATCGAATAGAGGATGCGCCGCTGCACCGGCTTCTGGCCATCGGACACATCGGGCAGCGCGCGGCCCTTGACCACGCTGAGCGCGTATTCGAGGTAGGCGGTCTGGGCGTAGTCGGCCAGGGTCAGCGTGGTGCCGTCGCCATCGCTGTCAGGCGGGCTCGTGAGGTCGAGCGGAGGTTGGGAGTCCATCGTCACAGTCGGTTCGAAGAAAAAAAGGTTACTGGGTGGCCGGCGGTGCCGTCACGGGCACCTCGGGCATGTAGGGCGAGGTCGGCGGCGGTGTCATGGGCAAGGCCGCACGGGGCAGAGAAGGCGCAGGGACAGACGAAGGCAAAGCCAAAGACGTCGAAGGCTCGGCCGACGTTTGCGGCGCGTAGGGCATGGTCGGCATCTGCGCGCGTTGCGCCGGCGGCATGTTGCCGCGTCCCAGCGCCCCGCCGATTTCCATGCGCACCCGACCGGGCACTTTGCCGCCACGAGCGCCGTACGTGGCGCCGGCATCCGGCTTCAGATAAGCATAGAGCTGCAGCACCGTCTTCACGTAATTCTGCGTCTCCTTGTAATTGGGAATCTTGTTGCCGGCACGCTGCACCGCGCCCTCGCCCGCGTTGTAGGCCGCAATGGCCAGGTCGAGCTCGCCCGGGAACATCGAGATCAAATCGCGCAGATAACGCGAGCCGGCCGCGATGTTCACCCGCGGATCGAACAGCTTGGTCTCGACGCTGCTCTTCTTGTCGGATTGCACACCGTACCGCTGCGCGGTCGCGGGCATCAATTGCATGAGGCCGATGGCGCCCTTCGGCGAGACCGCTTGCGCATCGAAACCCGACTCGGCCGCGATCAACGCCTGCAGCAGCTCGTAGTCGATTGCGTGGCGCTGCGACGCGTCGCGCAAGGCGGTCTTCGCGGTCTTGTAAGTCGGCGATGCCTCGAACAGCGCGATCAACGTTTGCGAAGCGGGCGGCACCATGCCGCTCGACGCATCCGGCCTCCCGCGCCGGCCCAGGCCATTGGCCGTGTCGAAACTCTGGCCGCCCTTGAAGAAGATCTGGTAGCGCGAGTCGAGCTTCTCGGCCGCGAAATGCGCCACGCCCTTTTCGTCGATGTAGCCGAAGATGTCGGCCGCCATCGCGGCGTGCTGGCCCAGCGCCAACAGCAGAGCGACTGCCGCGGTCCGAAAGCTAAACGTCGATCTCGACGTCATCGGCCCGCAACTCCATCAGCTCGCGTCTGGCGGCGGCCTCGCCCTTGCCCATCAGCTTGGTGATCTCGCCCTGTGTGTCGGCGAAGCTGAGCCGCCCCAGCCGCACCTGCATCAGGCGCCTCGTGTCCGGGTTGAGCGTGGTTTCCCACAGCTGTTCGGCGTTCATTTCACCCAGCCCCTTGAAGCGGCTGATGCTCCAGGCGCCTTCGCGCACGCCGTCCTTGCGCAGCTTGTCGAGGATGGCAACCAACTCGCCTTCGTCCAGCGCATAGACCTTCGAAGCCGGCTTCTTGGCACGCGCCGGCGCGTCGACGCGAAACAGCGGCGGCTTGGCGACGTACACGTGACCGGCGTCGATGAGCTTGGGAAAGTGACGAAAGAAAAGCGTCAGCAGCAGCACCTGGATGTGCGAACCATCGACGTCGGCATCGCTCAGGATGCAGACCTTGCCGTAGCGCAGGCCGCTCATGTCCGGCGTGTCGTCGGGTCCGTGCGGATCGACGCCGATGGCGACCGAGATATCGTGAATTTCGTTGTTGGCGAAGAGCCGGTCGCGCTCCACTTCCCAGGTGTTCAACACCTTGCCGCGCAACGGCAGGATGGCTTGCGATTCCTTGTCGCGGCCCATCTTGGCGCTGCCACCGGCCGAGTCGCCCTCGACCAGAAAAACTTCGTTGTGGCTGATGTCCTTGCTCTCGCAATCGGTCAGTTTGCCGGGCAGAACCGCGACGCCGGAGCCCTTGCGCTTCTCGACTTTCTGGCCCGCCTTCTGGCGCGACTGCGCGGCCTTGATCGCCAGTTCGGCCAGTCTTTTTCCATAGTCGACATGCTGGTTGAGCCACAGTTCCAGCGCGGGCCGCACGAAGCTCGACACCAGCCGCACCGCGTCACGCGAGTTGAGCCGTTCCTTGATCTGGCCCTGGAATTGCGGATCGAGCACCTTGGCGCTCAGCACATAGGAGGCACGCGCGAACACGTCTTCGGGCAGCAGCTTGACGCCCTTGGGCAGCAGCGAATGCAGCTCGATGAATCCCTTCACCGCGGTGAACAGCCCGTCGCGCAGTCCGCTTTCATGCGTGCCTCCGGCGCTGGTAGGAATCAGGTTGACGTAGCTCTCGCGCACCGGAGCGCCGTCTTCGGTGAAGGCCACGCACCATTCGGCCCCCTCGCCTTCGGCGAAGTTATCGGCGTTTTTGTCGGCATGACCGGCGCCTTCGAACAAGGGAATGACCGGGTCTCCGTGCAGGCTCTGCATCAGGTAGTCGCGCAGGCCTCCCTTGTAGAGCCACTGCTGGGTCTCCTTGGTCTTTTCGATGACCAGCGTCACGGTGACGCCCGGCATCAGCACCGCCTTGCTGCGCAACAGGTGCGTCAGCTCGGCCATCGGCAACACAGCTGTCTCGAAATACTTGGCGTCGGGCCAGGCGCGCACGCTGGTGCCCTGGCGGCGCTCGCCGGCCTCGAGCGGACGGATGACCAACGGCTCGATCACGTCGCCAGCGCTGAAGGTCAAGCGCGCCGACGAGCCTTCGCGGTGCGAGCTCACTTCGAGCCGCGTCGACAGGGCATTGGTCACCGACACGCCCACGCCGTGCAGGCCACCGGAAAAGCTGTAAGCGCCGCCCGATCCCTTGTCGAACTTGCCGCCGGCATGCAGCCGCGTGAACACCAGCTCGACCACCGGCGCTTTTTCTTCCGGGTGCATGCCGAACGGAATGCCGCGGCCATCGTCTTCGATGCCGACCGAGCCATCGGCGTGCATCGTGACCTTGATCTTCTTGCCATGGCCGGCGAGTGCCTCGTCGGCCGCGTTGTCGAGCACTTCCTGAATGATGTGCAGCGGGTTGTCGGTGCGGGTGTACATGCCCGGCCGCTGCTTGACGGGCTCGAGGCCTTTCAGGACGCGGATGGAGCCTTCTGAGTAGGCGGGCGGCGTGGACTTGCTGGAGGAAGCGGATGAAACTGGGGTAGCCATGGCCGCGGATTGTATGCGTCCACTCACGTAAAGCTGGATGGACATACAGATGTCGACCTTGCGCTTGCGGCTACATTTTCCGGATGAATGCCACCGCCCGCCCCCTCTCGATGTTCCAGGTCCTGCTGTGTGGCGCCATGATCGTCACTCTCTCCATGGGCATTCGCCACGGCTTTGGCCTTTGGTTGCAGCCGATCACTCAGGAACAGGGATGGACGCGCCAGACCTTCTCGCTCGCCATCGCGATCCAGAACCTCTCGTGGGGCGTGATCGGTGTTTTCGCCGGCATGCTGGCCGACAAGCTGGGCGCCTTCAGGGTGCTGCTGATCGGCGCGGTCCTCTACGCGGTCGGGCTGGCCGGTATGGCGCTCTCGCCCACGCCGCTGCTGTTCGCGATGACCGCCGGGGTGCTGATCGGCGCAGCGCAGGCCGGCACCACCTACGCGGTGATCTACGGCGTCATCGGGCGGCAGATTCCGGCCGAGCGCCGCTCCTGGGCGATGGGCGTAGCCGCAGCGGCCGGTTCGTTCGGACAGTTTTTGATGGTGCCGATCGAAGGGCAACTCATCGCGCAACTCGGCTGGCATACGGCGCTGCTGGTGCTGGCCGCGCTGGTGCTGCTGGTCGTGCCGCTGGCCTTCGGCTTGCGCGAACCGGCACGCATGGTTGTCGCCGGACACCGGGAGCAAACCATCGCGCAGGCGGTGATGGAAGCTTTTCGTTATCCGAGCTTCGGCCTGCTGATGGCGGGGTACTTCGTGTGCGGCTTCCAGGTGGTGTTCATCGGCGTGCACATGCCGAGCTATCTGCGCGACAAAGGTCTGTCGCCCGAGGTAGCAAGTTATTCGCTCGCTCTCATCGGGCTCTTCAATGTGTTTGGCACATACGTCGCCGGTTCGCTCGGCCAGAAGCTGGCCAAGCGGAAGATCCTGGCGGCCATCTACTTCGGCAGGGCCATCGCGATAACGCTGTTCTTGCTCGTGCCGGTGTCACCACTGTCTGTCTACGTCTTCGCTGCCGTCATCGGCTTCTTGTGGCTGTCGACGGTGCCGGTGACCAATGCGCTGGTGGCGCAAATCTTTGGCGTGACGCACTTGTCGATGCTGAGCGGCTTCGTGTTTCTGGGCCATCAGGTCGGCTCGTTCCTCGGCGTCTGGCTGGGTGGTTTTCTGTACGACCGCACCGGCAGCTACGACGTCGTCTGGTACATCGCGATCGCACTGGGGGTGTTCGCTGCGCTGATCAATTTGCCGGTCAAGGAAAACGCCATCGCGCGGCCGATGCCGCAGCTCGCCTGAACTGCATGAAACGCTTGCAGCATCCTCGTCTCATTACCGCTCTGGCCTGGGCGATCGCACTGGTCGCGCTGGGCGCCGTGTTCATGCTCTATGCGCGGCCAGCGTTCATGGTGACGTTGATCGATCAGCTTTGGGCATGCTTTTGAGCACGGCGCCGAACGCCATCGATAGCGCGATGTCACAGCCGTCCGCGTGGATCGTGCGTTGGTCGCGCCTTGTCCCTGCAGGCGGCCGCGTGTTGGACGTGGCATGCGGCGCGGGCCGGCATCTGCGGTGGTTTGCGGATCGCGGCCATGCAGTGACAGGCGTGGACCGCGCACCCGACGCCGTCGCATCGGCAGCACGCTGGGGCCGCGCCCTGCAGGCAGACATCGAAGCCGGACCGTGGCCCTTCGCCGGAGAAAACTTCGACGTGGTCGTCGTCACCAACTACCTCTGGCGACCCCGGCTGCCCGACATCGTTGCGGCTGTCGCTCCCGGCGGCGTGCTTCTGTACGAGACCTTCGCGGCCGGCAACGAAACGATCGGCAAGCCGTCGCGGCCCGACTTTTTGCTGCAGCCGGGTGAACTGATCGCGGCCTGCGCCGGACTGCGCGTCGTGGCCTACGAACATGGCTACGAGGCGACGCCGCCACGATTCGTTCAACGCATCGCGGCCGTGCGGCTGGACGGGTCGGGAATCCCACTACGCCAACTGCTCGGGGCACCGCCTAGCCCTTAAGTAGAATGCCAGTTTTCGTCCAACCGACAAAGAGACCCCCTTGGAGCAACTGACAGGCAGCATCGTCGCGCTCGTTACGCCGATGCACGACGACGGCAGTGTCGATTACCCCGCACTGCGTCGCATCATCGACTGGCACATCGACGAAGGCACGGATTGCCTCGGCGTGGTCGGCACCACCGGCGAATCGCCGACGGTCGACGTCGAAGAGCACTGCGAAATCATTCGTGTATCGGTCGAGCAAGCCAAAGGCCGCGTGCCTGTCATGGCTGGCTGCGGCGCCAATTCGACCAAAGAAGCCATCGAGCTCGCCAAGTTCGCCCGAGGCGTTGGCGCCGATTCGCAACTGCAGGTCGTTCCTTACTACAACAAGCCGACACAAGAAGGCCAGTACCGGCATTTCAGGGCCATCGCCGAAGCCGTCGGCGATTTGCCCGTTGTGCTCTACAACGTACCTGGCCGCTCCGTCGCCGATATGGCGCACGACACCGTGCTTCGGCTCGCTCAGGTGCCGGGCATCATCGGCATCAAGGAAGCCACCGGCAACATCGAGCGCGCCCAGTGGCTGATTCGCGATCTGCCAAAAAGCTTTGCCGTGTATTCCGGCGACGACCCGACCGCAGTGGCACTCATGCTGTGCGGCGGTCAAGGCAACATCAGCGTCACTGCCAACCTGGCACCGCGCAAGATGCACGAGCTTTGCGTGGCGGCGATCGCCGGCGACGTCAAGCGTGCGATGCAGCTGCAATTCGAGCTCATGCCGCTGCATCGCAACCTGTTCGTCGAGCCCAACCCGATTCCTGTGAAGTGGGCGATGGCGCGACTCGGTTTGTGTGGTGGCGCGCTGCGTCTGCCGCTGACCGAGCTCGACGAGGCCAGTCGCCCGGCAGTCGAAAGCGCATTGCGCGCGACCGGCCTGCTCAAGGACTGAATTCATCTTTACTCCCGCAGATCGAAGTCGCCGGCAACCTTTTGGCCGGAACCTGCTCTGAAGCTGTGGTCGCTGCGACCCATCGATTTGATCGAAACATTCCAACAAGGAAGACCACGTTGAAGAACTTTTTTACGCGCTTTGCACTGCTGGCCCTGGTGGCCAGTCTCGCGGCCTGCTCCGTGCTCGAAAGCGACAAGATCGACTACAAGAGCGCCGGCAAGGCGCCCAGCCTCTCGGTGCCGCCCGACCTGTCACAGCTCTCGCGCGAAAACCGGTACGCGGTTCCAGGCGGCGCGGTTTCTGCCAACTCGTATCAGACCGGCATGGCCAACGCACCGGGCCTGCCGACTTCGGTCAACGCCATCGGCGACGTGCGCATGGAGCGCTCGGGCACGCAGCGCTGGATCGTAGTCAACCGCACGCCTGAACAGCTTTGGGACCCGGTCAAGGACTTCTGGCAGGAGAGCGGATTTTTGCTGACCACTGAGCAGCGCAACGTCGGCATCATGGAAACCGACTGGGCAGAAAACCGCGCCAAGCTGCCGCAGGACATCATCCGTGGCGCCCTCGGCAAGCTGGTCGATTCGGTCTACTCGACCGGCGAACTCGATCGCTTCCGCACGCGCCTGGAGCGCACCCCCACCGGCACCGAAATCTTTGTCTCGCACCGCGGCATGGTCGAGGTCTATAACAACCAGCGCCAGGACCAGACTGTGTGGCAGACACGCCCGGTCGATCCTGAACTCGAAACCGAATTCCTGCGACGCCTGATGGTGAAGCTCGGTGTGACACAAGAGCAATCGAAGCTGCTCGCCGCGACGGCTGCGCCGGCACAAACCGCACGCATCGTGTCGGTCGCGGGTCAACCGACGGTCCAGATCAACGAAGGCTTCGAGCGCGCATGGCGTCGTGTCGGCCTGGCGCTCGATCGCACCGGCTTCACCGTGGAAGACCGGGATCGCAGCGCCGGTATCTACTTCGTGCGCTACGTGCCACCGAACGCCAACAAAGAACCCGGCTTCTTCGCAAAGATCATTACTTTCGGCCAGGCAGGCAAGGCCGACGCACCGCTCAAGTTCCGCATTCTGGTCAAGGGCCAGGGCGAAGCCAGCACGGTGTCGGTCATGAACGACGCCGGTGCGCCTGAAACCTCGGCGAATGCGCAACGCATCGTTCAGGTTATTGCCGACGATTTGAAGTAAGGCGCGAGGCGATGCTGCGTTTCCGCAGTCTCGGCAGCGGGAGCACCGGCAACGCCACGCTGGTCGAGGCGACCAGTGCGGGGCGGACCTCTCGTCTGCTCGTCGACTGCGGCTTTGCGCTGAGGCACCTCGACGCACGGCTGGCCCGCGCCGGTCTCGCTGCTGCCGACATCGACGGCGTGTTCGTGACCCACGAGCATGGCGACCATATCGGTTGCGCTCATGCATTGTCGCGGCGCAACCGCATCCCCGTCTGGATGAGCGAAGGCACATGGCTCGCCACCGGCGCGCGCGATTTCGAAGGTCGCCTGCACTTCGCGCTGGATGGCAACGACATCGCGATCGGCGAGATCCATGTGCAGCCGTTCACCGTGCCGCACGATGCCAAGGAACCGCTCCAATTGCGCTGCAGCGATGGCGCCCGGCACCTTGGCGTGCTGACTGATCTGGGCCATGCAACGCCGCATGTGATGCAGCGGCTCATCGGTCTGCATGCAATGCTGCTCGAGTTCAATCACGACAGCGACTTGCTGGCGGGCTCGGCCTATCCGCCGTTTCTGAAGCATCGCGTGGGCGGCAACTACGGCCACCTCTCGAACGCCGCAGCGGCCGCCATCGCACGCGCTGTTCATCACGATGGCTTGCGTCATGTCTTGGCGGCGCATCTGAGCGAGCAGAACAACCGGCCCGACATCGTGCGACGTGTGCTGGCCGAAGCGCTCGGCGCCCAAGAGCACGAGATGCTCACGGCGACTGCGGTTGAGGGCAGTGGCTGGCTCGACGTCTGACGGAGCGCTACGCACCTTCAGCTATAAAAAAAGCCGCCTTCGAAGGCGGCTTTTTTATTCACGCGGCAACGTGGTACCACATGAATGCATCACTTAGGTGCGGCAGGATCAGTCGGCTTGGTTGGATCGGCGGGCGTCATCGTGGACGTGTCCGCAGGTGCCGAAGCAGCCGGTGCAGGTGTCGCGGTCGCGTCGGGTGCCGGCGTCGCCGCAGGTGCCGCAGGTGGGGTCACCACGACCGGTGCGGGGATCACGACTACGGGAGCAGCATCTTCTTTTTTACTGCAGGCGGTGAGAGCGGCGGCGGCCATCAAGGCGGCGATCAGAACTGACTTATTCATGAGATTCCTTTTTTTAAAGCGACGATGAAAGCAATTGTCTAAGACAAAATTCTAGTGCCGCAACCTTTCGAAAAGATGTCGATGCACCAATTCAGGCCATTGCCTTACAGGCCCAGCGTCGATGCCGGAAAGCCGGGCCTGCCCTGACGTAAACATTCGTCCAAAAGTTCTCTTAAGCCGCCGCGTCGCTCGCGATCCCGACCGCACACTCCCCGCCCCTTGTCGATGTCGATACGTTGCAGAAACCACGTCGGCGTCCAGATGGCACTGGGTACCGCCGGCGCGCCCGCCACATTGCAAATACGGCATTCGATGATGTGGCTCCAGGTCTGGCGCCATTGCACAAAACGCGCGTGATGGCGCGCGAACACGTCGAAGTTTTTGGCAAGTACCACGCAGCTTCGGCCGGTAGCCGACCACGCCTGCAGCGCCGCGACGGTCGATCGATCGCCCAGTGGCCAATCGCTGAAATCGGGATCGCTCAACACGATCTCACGCCAGCCCTGCGCGGCCGCGGCGTCGAGCGCAAGACGCAGGCTGGACTCGAAGGCTTCGCGGCCGTCGAAGGCGCCCTCAGGCAACGGAGGCAACTTAGGCGAATCAGCCAGATCAGCTGGCATGCAACCACCCCGCTTCGCACCAGTCGCCGAGGAGCGCCAAGGCATCGTCACTGGCACGCGCCAGGTCTCTGGTTTCGAGCGTGCGTCGATCGGCCAGCCGACGCATCAAGGTCGCGTCGCGGCCACCTGCGCGGAAGCTCTCGCCGTTGATGTAGAGATGCCGCGCGTCGTAAAGCATGCGCGTGCGACGGTCGAGCGCCACCGATTGCATATCGCTCGGCACCGCACCCGCGTCGAACCACACGTTGGCCTTCGGCTCGGTCATCGATTCGCCGAGCGCGCGGTCGATGGCGTCGACATCGAGAAGTGCGCGTTGCACTGCCGCGCGCGCAAAAGCCTGAAGCGCGGCAGGCACGGCAGCAGGCGTATCGACTGCAGACTGCGACGGATCGCGATAGTGGATTTGCGAGTGGGCCGGCGCGTCTTCCAGTTCGTCGGCGCTAGCCTCGGCGATGCGCGCCAGCAGGTCGGCACCGAGGCCAGCCGCAGCAGGCGCCCTGAGGCCGATCGAATAGGTCATGCAATCGCCGCCAACCGCCACGCCATCGTGCGCATAGCGCGGCGGCAGATACAGCATGTCGCCGGCGTCCAGCACGAACGTTGTCTCGGGCTCGAAGGTCTGCAGGATCTTGAGCGGCACGTTTTCTTGCAGCGAGAGATCGCGTTGGCGTCCTATCGACCAGCGCCGTTGGCCGCTCGCCTGCAGCAAAAACACGTCGTAACTGTCGAAATGCGCGCCGACGCCACCGGTGTCGCTGGCATAGCTGATCATCAAGTCGTCGAGCCTCGCATCGGGCAGGAAACGGAACGACTGCATCAACTCATGAGCAGCGTCGCGGTGCAGATCGACGCCTTGCACCAGGAGCGTCCAGCCCGGCTGCGCGCGCGGAGGCAGACTGCGTTTGCCGAAGGGACCGTGGCGCAGTTTCCAACCACCGGCCGCATGCCGAATCAGGCGCGATTCGACGTCGTCCTGGCTCGCCAGCGCAAAGAGCGCATCGCGATCGACCGGGGGTTGAAAGCCGGGAATGGCCTGGCGCACGAGCAGCGGCTTCTTCTGCCAGTGGCGTCGCATGAATTGCTGCGCGGTGAGTCCGCCGAGCAGCGGCAAGGGTTGTGTTGTCTCCATGGGAGAATTCTGCAATGGAAATCTCTGAACAATGTGTGGTCGGGCTTACCTGGACCATGAAAGACACGCTGGGTGAAGTGCTCGACGTGCTCGACGATCCGGTGGAGTTTTTGGTGGGTGGCGACGATCTGTTCGACGCCATCGAGCAAGCGCTGCAGGGCCATGAGCCCGGCGCCAAGGTGCAACTTCAGCTGGAGCCTGAACAGGCTTTCGGCGACTTCAACGACCAGCTTCTTTTTCTGGAGCCGCGTGCGCTGTTCCCCAAGGAAATCGAAGAAGGCATGACCTTCGACGGCGCCGCCCTGCCGGCGGGCGTGAGCGATGGGATTCCGAAGGCTGCGATCTACGTCGTCACCGAGGTGTATCCGGATCATGTGGTGCTAGACGGCAACCACCCCCTTGCCGGCATTGCGCTCAGGCTCGACATCTCCGTGCGATCGGTGCGCGAGGCGACGGAGGACGAGGTCGGTCGAGGGACGGCCGGCACAAGCTTTTTCAAGCTGTCGCCCACGGCGCCAGGCAGCGACTTGCTGCACTGACAAATCCTCATCCGCAAAAAAGCCGGGCATGCCCGGCTCTTTCAATTCGCCAGTGGCGAAAGGCCTCTGGATCAGTAGCGCGATATTTGCCCGTTGTCGATGCGCACGCGGTCGCCGATACGCAGGTCGCCCGGACTGCTCACATCGAAAGCACGGTAGCCGCCATTTTCGGTCTGGACCGACACGCGGTAGCTTTCGTAAGCACGCGGGCCATTGTTATTGGCCTCGATGCCGTTGCCCAGCAGGGCGCCGCCAACGACGCCCAGGACCGTTGCCGCAGTGCGCCCGTTACCGCGCCCGATCTGGTTGCCGAGGACACCACCTACGACACCACCGGCTACTGCACCGCCGCCACTGGTCCCGGTGCCACTGGTCTGGCTGCGGAGCACTTCGATGTTGGCAACACGGCCGTACTCGACGTAAGGGGCTGGCACTGCCGCATAGGGCTGCGGTGGCGCCTGGTACGGATAGCGACTGGTCTGATAGACCGGCGCAGGTGCTACGCATGCAGTGAGCGTGGCCAATGCAAGCACCGAGGCACTCACCGACAGGAAACGTAAATTGGTCTTCATGGTCTGACTCCTCAAAAACGCGCAACGGCGCGACAACTTGACAGGTATTCAACGCGTCAGCGACGTACCGCGCTGACGTCCGAGTACATCTTGAAACTTCAGAGCGCACAACGCGACCGCGGTTCCAGTCTTTACGTGTGAGCGCGCGAAGCGCGGTCTCGAAGGACCGCGCCTACACCCGCGCCGCAACCCACTTAACGTCAGCTGGCGGTCAGTGCTTGCCCGTCGAGCCGTAACCACCGACACCTCGCTGCGTTGCAGTGAAGTCGGCGACGACGTTGAATTGCGCCTGTATCACCGGCACGATCACCAGCTGCGCCAGGCGCTCCATCGGCTGCAATACGAACGGTGTTTCGCTTCGGTTCCAGGCGCTGATTTTCAGCTCACCCTGGTAGTCGCTGTCGATCAAGCCGACAAGGTTGCCGAGCACGATGCCATGTTTGTGACCGAGCCCGGAGCGCGGAAGAATCAGCGCCGCGTAACCCGCGTCGGCCAAGTGGATAGCAATGCCCGTCCCGACAAGTTGCCAGGCGTTGGGTTCCAGCGTGATGGGCTCATCGAGGCAGGCCCGAAGGTCGAGTCCCGCACTGCCGGGCGTGGCGTAAGTGGGCAGCGCATCGGCCATGCGCGAATCGAGAATGCGAACATCGACCTTCACTTGCTGCGCCCCTGTTGCTGGCTTTGCTTGCCCGCCTGCTGCTGCTTGAGCGCCGCGTCCTGCAGCATCTTTTGCCACTGCGCCGCGTTCTGCGGCAGCTTGAGACCACGCAGCTTGAAGGCGATCCAGAGGGCGCCTGCAAGCAGCGCCAACAGCGACGGGATCGGCACGCCTGCCTGCCACATCAGAAACAACGCGAAGAAGCCGACAGCGCTCGCGATCTTGGCCACCATCGCGCCGGTTGGCGATGTGCCGACGCCAGCCGGCACATCGGCGTTCGATGACATGCGCCGCTGCGCTGCCGCGGCGGCCGTCGCTGCGGCGCTTCCCGCCGCCCCGGCGCCATGCGGCTCCGAGTGCGGCGTCATGCCGACATCGAGCCCGTGCTCGCCCTCCTGGTGTTGCCGCTTGGGCAGGGCGGATTGGGCCGTGAGCCGCTCCACATAGCTCGCGAAGTCGCCATTCGGCGGCGTGTTCCATTCAGGATTCATCGTGCACTCCAGCCCGGCAGGCGCGCGGCTATTTCAGTCACGAGCTCACGCGCCAACGCGAGCTTGGGTGCGCGCGGCAGTTCGCGCAGGCCATTGGCGTCGACCAGCAGCAAGGCGTTGTCGTCTTGCCCAAAAGTCAACGGTCCGATGTTGCCGACCAGCAGTGGAATGCCCTTGCGCTCCCGCTTGGCCTTGGCATGTTCCACCAGGTTCTCGCTTTCGGCCGCAAAGCCGACGCAAAACAACTTGCCGCTTTGCGCTCTTGCGCTCTGTGCAACGGTCAGCAGGATGTCGGTGTTCTCGACGAAATGCAGCACCGGCGGCTGGCCGGAGCCGTCCTTCTTGATCTTGTGCGCGCTGTGGGCTGCAGGACGCCAATCGGCCACTGCGGCGGTCGCGATGAATACCGTGGCACGCGGTGCCGCCATCAAGGTTGCATCCAGCATTTCAGCAGCCGAAGTGACGTCGATGCGGGCGACGCCACGCGGCGTCGGCAAGTGGACCGGGCCCGCCACAAGCGTGACCTCCGCCCCGGCGTCGCGTGCCGCACGGGCAATGGAGAAACCCATCTTCCCGGACGAATGGTTGGTGATGCCGCGGATGGGGTCGAGCGCTTCGAAAGTCGGCCCGGCCGTCACCAGTACATGCTGACCCGCAAGCAACTTCGGCTGGAAGAATGCGGTGACGTCGTCGAGCAATTGCGCCGGCTCCAGCATGCGGCCATCACCGGTTTCGCCGCATGCCTGCCAGCCGCTGCCCACGCCGAGCACATGCGCGCCGTCGGCTGCCACCTGCATCAGGTTGCGCTGCGTGGCCGGATGCGACCACATCTCCCGATTCATGGCGGGCGCCAGCAGCAAGGGAACGCGATCGGCCGGGCGCGCGAGGCACAGCAAGCTCAGCAGTTCGTCCGAACGACCTTGCACCAGCCGCGCGATGAAATCGGCGCTGGCCGGCGCCAGCACGATGGCGTCGGCCTCGCGGCTCAGGTTGATGTGCGGCATGGCGTTGGGCTCGCGAGCGTCCCACTGCGAGCCGTAAACCGGGCGCCCCGACAGCGCCTGCATCGTGACCGGCGTAATGAACTGCTCCGCGGCCTCGGTCATGACGACCTGCACCGTGGCGCCGGCCTTGATGAAAAGACGACAGAGTTCGGCCGACTTATAGCAGGCGATACCCCCCGTAAGCCCGAGGAGGATGTGCTTGCCGGAGAGATCTTGCGTAACGTGCTGCATAGGGTGCATCGGGGAAGTTTAAGTGGCTGCTCAAGTGGTCGCACCTATAATTCCGATTTCCCACTGTCCGGGCGCAAAGCCCGGTAATGGCATGACCAAATTTGTCTTCGTCACTGGTGGTGTGGTGTCTTCCCTCGGCAAGGGAATCGCCTCCGCCTCGCTCGCCGCGATTCTCGAATCGCGGGGTCTTAAAGTCACCCTCATCAAGCTCGATCCGTACATCAATGTCGACCCCGGCACGATGTCGCCTTTTCAGCATGGCGAAGTGTTCGTTACCGACGACGGGGCCGAAACCGACCTCGACCTCGGCCACTACGAGCGCTTCATCAACACGCGCATGCGCAAGGCCAACAACTTCACCACGGGCCAGATCTACAAGAGCGTGCTCGAAAAAGAACGCCGCGGCGACTATCTCGGCAAAACGGTGCAGGTGATCCCGCACATCACCAACGAAATCCAGGAATATGTGAAACGCGGCGCCGGCATCGGCACCGCCCATGAAGTCGACGTGGCCATCGTCGAAATCGGTGGCACCGTGGGAGACATCGAATCGCTGCCGTTTCTCGAAGCGGTGCGCCAGATGAGTCTGCGCATGGGTCCGAACAACACAGCCTTCGTTCATCTGTCGTACGTGCCGTGGATCGCCGCAGCCGGCGAACTCAAGACCAAGCCGACTCAGCACACTGCCAAGGAACTGCGCGCCATCGGCATCCAGGCCGACGCGCTCATTTGTCGCGCCGACCGGCCCATTCCCAACGACGAGCGCGCCAAGATCTCGCTGTTCTCCAACGTCGCCGAGTGGGGTGTTATTTCGATGTGGGACGTCGACACCATCTACAAAGTGCCGCGCATGCTGCACGAACAAGGGCTGGACGGCCTGATCTGCGACAAGCTGCGCCTGAATACGCCGCCTGCCAAGCTCAAACGTTGGGACGATCTGGTCTACGAAGTCGAGCATCCGCAGCACGAAGTGACCATTGCCATGGTGGGCAAGTACGTCGAACTGTCCGACAGCTATAAATCGCTCAACGAAGCGCTGCGGCATGCCGGAATGAAGAACCATGCGCGCGTGAAGATCGACTACATCGATTCCGAAACCATCACGCCGCAAGACGTCGCCCGCCTCGCCAAATACGATGCCATCCTGGTGCCGGGCGGTTTCGGTCAACGCGGCGTCGAGGGCAAGATTTCAGCCGCCCGCTTCGCCCGCGAAACCAAGGTGCCGTACCTCGGTATCTGCCTCGGCATGCAGGTTGCGACCATCGAATACGCACGCAACGTCGCCGGCCTCAAAAACGCCAATAGCACCGAGTTCGATCCCGGTACGCCCTGCCCCGTCATCGCGCTCATCACCGAGTGGAAAGACACCGACGGTACCGTCAAGACGCGCGATGAAAAATCCGATCTCGGCGGCACGATGCGGCTGGGCGCGCAAAGCTCCGACGTCGCACCGAACACACTGGCCCACAGCATCTACGGCGACGTCGTCACCGAGCGCCACCGGCACCGCTACGAAGCCAACGTCAACTTCCTGGACGACCTGCGCCGCGCCGGGCTGGTGATTTCTGCGTTGACGCAACGCGAACACCTGACCGAAATTGTGGAGTTGCCGCAAGACGTGCATCCCTGGTTCATCGGCGTGCAGTTTCATCCCGAGTTCAAATCGACGCCGTGGGGCGGCCATCCGCTGTTCAACGCGTTCATCAAAGCAGCGCTGGAACATCAGGCAGCGGGCCAGGGAACCAAGCCGCTGATGAAGGTCGTCGCATGAAAGTGCAGTCATGAAGCTTTGCGGATTCGACATCGGACTCGACAAGCCGTTCTTTCTCATCGCGGGTCCGTGCGTGATCGAGTCGGAACAGCTGCAGATGGACACCGCCGGCACGCTGAAGGAAATCACGCAGGCGCTCGGTATTCCGTTCATTTTCAAGAGCAGCTTCGACAAGGCCAACCGTTCGTCGGGCACCACCTTTCGCGGCCCGGGTCGTGACAAGGGGCTGGAAATTCTGGCCAAGGTCAGGCGCGACCTCGGCGTGCCGGTGCTGACCGACGTGCACACCAACGAAGACATCGTAGAAGCGGCCAAGGTGGTCGACGTGTTGCAGACGCCCGCCTTCCTGTGCCGCCAGACCGACTTCATCCGTGCAGTCGCCCAGTCGGGCAAGCCGGTGAACATCAAGAAGGGTCAGTTCCTCGCGCCGCACGACATGAAGAACGTCATCGACAAGGCGCGCGCCGCGGCCAAAGAAATCGGTCTCGACGAAGACAGCTTCATGGCTTGCGAACGCGGCGCCAGTTTCGGCTACAACAATCTGGTGTCGGACATGCGATCGCTGGCGATCATGCGCGAGACCCTGGCGCCTGTGGTGTTCGACGCCACGCACTCGGTACAGTTGCCGGGTGGCCAGGGCACGAGCTCGGGCGGCCAGCGCGAGATGGTCCCGGTGCTGGCGCGCGCGGCCATTGCGGTCGGCGTTGCCGGCGTGTTCATGGAAACGCACCCCGACCCGGCCAAGGCGCTGAGCGATGGTCCCAATGCGGTGCCTTTGAAGCACATGAAAGCGCTGCTCGAGACGCTGCTGGCGCTCGATGCGGTCACCAAGAAAAACGGCTATCTGGAAGACAGGTTTCAAGCATGAGTGGTTACGTCATTGCACACGTCGAAGTCACGAACCCGACGCAATACGAAGAGTATAAAAAGTGGTCGAGCGCCGCCATGCAGGCGAGCGGTGCCGAGGTGTGCATTCGCGGTGGTCAGATCACGGTACTCGAAGGCGACTGGGCACCGACCCGCGTGGTGCTGCTGAAGTTTCCGACTTTCGAGCAAGCCAAAGCTTTCTACGACACGCCCGAATACCTGAAGGCCCGTGAAGCCCGCGCCGGTGCCGCGGTGATGCGCATGATCGCGGTCGAAGGCCTGTAGCCTCCCGTCAAAAATTTTCAACTTCATCCTTCAATAAAAATCATGAGTGCAATCGTTGACATCGTCGGCCGCGAAATTCTCGACAGCCGCGGCAATCCCACAGTCGAATGCGACGTGCTGCTGGAAAGCGGCACCATGGGTCGGGCGGCCGTGCCGTCGGGTGCGTCGACCGGCTCGCGCGAAGCGATCGAACTTCGCGACAACGACAAGGCTCGTTACGGTGGCAAGGGCGTGTTGAAAGCGGTAGAAAACATCAACACCGAAATCTCCGAAGCCGTGCTCGGCCTCGACGCCACCGAGCAGGCCTTTCTCGACCGCACGCTGAACGACCTGGACGGCACCGACAACAAGGCACGCCTGGGCGCCAACGCCACGTTGGCGGTGTCGATGGCCGTGGCCCGCGCTGCTGCCGAAGAATCGGGCTTGCCGCTGTACCGCTACTTCGGCGGCATGGGCGGCATGCAATTGCCCGTGCCGATGATGAACGTCATCAACGGTGGGGCGCACGCCAACAACAGCCTGGACATCCAGGAGTTCATGATCATTCCGGTCGGCGCCAAGAGCTTCCGCGAAGCGGTCCGCTATGGTGCCGAAACCTTTCACGCGCTGAAAAAAATCCTGAGCGACCGCGGCATCAGCACGGCTGTCGGCGACGAAGGCGGCTTCGCACCGAGCGTCGCGAGTCACGAAGAAGCCATCCTGCTCATCCTCGAAGCGATCGACAAGGCGGGCTATGTGGCCGGCGAACAAATCGCGCTCGGCCTGGACTGCGCTGCCAGCGAGTTCTACAAAGATGGCAAGTACGTCCTCGGCGCAGAGAACCTCACGCTGTCGCCCGAAAACTGGACCGACATGCTTGCGACCTGGGTCGACAAATACCCGATCATCAGCATCGAAGACGGCATGCACGAAGGCGACTGGGATGGCTGGAAGCACCTGACCGAACGTCTCGGCAAACGCGTGCAACTGGTGGGCGACGATTTGTTCGTCACCAACACCAAGATCCTTCAAGAAGGCATCGACAAGGGCATCGCCAATTCGATTCTGATCAAGATCAATCAGATCGGCACGCTGACCGAGACCTTCGCCGCCATCGAAATGGCAAAACGCGCTGGCTACACCGCCGTCATTTCGCACCGTTCGGGCGAGACCGAAGACTCGACCATCGCCGATATCGCGGTCGGCACCAACGCCGGCCAGATCAAGACGGGTTCGCTGTCGCGCTCCGACCGCACCGCCAAGTACAACCAGCTGCTGCGCATCGAAGAAGACCTGGGCGACGTTGCCAGCTACCCCGGCCGCGCCGCGTTCTACAACCTGAAGTAAACGGCCAGGAACCGGGTGCCCGAAGGCATGCGCTCACGCATTGTTCCCATCGTGCTGGTTTTGCTGCTCGCCGTTCTTCAGTGGCAGCTGTGGACCGGTCGCGGGAGCGTGCGCGACGTGGCGCAGCTGCGCGACAAGCTCATGACGCAGCAAGAGGCCAACGCGCGTGCGTCATTGGCCAACGAGAGGCTGTCTTCCGAGGTCAACGACCTGAAGGAAGGCCTCGAAATGGTCGAAGAGCGTGCCCGCGCCGAGCTCGGCATGGTGAAGCCGAACGAGGTGTTCGTGCAGATGACGCACTGACACTCCGCCCTGCCCGCGGAACCACCAAACCACCGATGCCGGAGTTCTTCTCGGCCCCCGCCTTCGTGTTGTGGGGCGCACCGACCAGTTGGCTCGAAGTGGTCGCCGCGGCCATAGCGCTGGTCATGGTCGGCTGCAACATGCGCGAGATCCACTGGGGCTGGCCGCTCGCCATCGTGAGCTCGTTGCTCTACGTCTTCGTCTTTGCCGAAGCACGCATCTACGGCGACGCTACGCTGCAGATCTTTTTCGCCATCGTCGCGCTCTGGGGCTGGTTTCAATGGCTGCGTGGGCACCGGGCCGACGGCAGCGAGCTGCACGTAAGCCGCCTCACGATGCGCGGCGCGTTGTGGTCGCTGGTCGCCTGCGCAGTCGCGTGGCCGCTCGTCGCACTTTTTCTGATTCGATTCACCGACACCGACGTGCCCTGGTTCGACGGATTCGCGACTGGACTCAGCCTGGTCGGGCAGTTCCTGCTCGGCCGCAAGTTCATCGAAAACTGGATCGTGTGGCTGGCCGTCAACGCGGTCAGCATCGGCCTGTTCATCCACAAGGGCCTGTGGCTCACGGTCGGCCTCTACGCGGTCTTCGCGGTGCTCAGCATCGCCGGCTACTTCGCATGGCGCCATCGATTGCGCCCAACCGCAGCCGCGGCATCGGCGCTGGAACACGCATGACTCCTTCGTTGCCCATCGGCTGCGTGATCGCCGTGCTCGGCGCCGAGAGCACCGGCAAGACCGAGTTGGCGCGCGCCCTGGCCCAACGCCTCAATGATCGCGGCATCGCGACCACGCTGGTCGACGAATACCTGCGCGAGTGGTGCGACTGCGAAGGTCGCACGCCACGGCCCGACGAGCAGGCCGCAATCGGCGACGAGCAGACGCGCCGCATCGACGACGCTGCCTCACGCGGCGTTGTCGTGACCGATACCACCGCCGTGATGACCGCGGTGTACAGCGACATGCTGTTCGACGACGCCTCGCTCTTTGCATCGGCATTGGCGGCACAACGCCGCTGCGCCATCACCTTGCTCACCGCACTCGATCTGCCATGGGTGGCCGATGGCCTGCAACGCGACGGCCCCCATGTTCGCGAGCCGGTGGATTCACGCGTGCGTGCGGCGCTGGCCGGTGCAAATCTGCCGTACACCGTCGTGCATGGTCGCGGCGCCGTACGGATCGCGAATGCCTGGAACGCGATCAATTCGATCGCGGAGCGTGCAGGCGACGAAGGCAGAGATGGTCGCAACGTACGCGGCGGCAGCAGCGAAGCTGGCGGCCGCCCCACGACATCGACCTGGACGTGGCCGTGCGAAAAATGCTCCGATCCAGCTTGCGAGCATCGGTTGTTCACGGATCTGCTGGCGGAGCGGGCGGCGCCTTTGCCGACGCCAGTCTCGACTTCTATTCCGAAGGCTCGATGACACGCGCCGGTCGCCACCGTTTGATCGGCGCATGCGCTGCGGCCGCCGTGATGACGCTGACGTGTTTGCTCGCCGGCATGGCACGGCCAGCATTCGCTGCCGGCAACCTGATCGCAATCGACGTCGAGAACAACCTGACGCCGACCACCTGCGCAGAGGAAGACAACGTCTCCCTGAAGCTGAGCGGCACCGACGTTGCGCGCTTTGCCGTCGAAGCGCTGCCGCCACCGTATCTCGCATCGCTGCAAGCCGATCGTTCTGCATCCGACTTTTCAGGATGCAGTTTCAACGGCGGCGTGCACCCGACCGATCCGCGCCATGCATTCAAAGCCGCGACCCGCGTGCTGTTCGATGGCGCGCAGTGGCGCATCGTCGGCATCACGCAGTCGAGCTTCTGGCGGTCTCAGAGCGTGCCGGTGACACTCGGGTCGCGCACCTTTCGCGGTATCCACCTGCTGCAGGTGTTCAAGAAGGTCGACGGCAAGCCGCGCGAAGTGGCTGTGATGTATCCATCCGATGGCAATTGGCGGATCAAGCCGTTGCCGGAGGCGCGCCTCGGCGACGGCGCTTACGGTTCGTCGATGCTCATCGGGCCGATCGAGACTCATCAGCGGCCGGTGGTCGATATCTCGTCGATCGTCGTCACCACATTGCCTCTGTCGTTGCATCTGAAGTTCAAGGCGGGCGGCTCCGCAACGGTCACCCTCGGCGAGGTCAGCACGCTCCGCACCGCGCTCGACGTGAGACTGTCGCCCCTCACATCGCTCACTTCATCGAGGCGCGACCGTCGGCCGTTCGCCATGCTGCGCTCGATGTATGTCGCGCCCGACAACGCCGACGTGAGCGAAGTGACATGGAGGGCACCGGGGGACACATCGCCGCGTACCGAAGCACTGCCGAACGTAACCGCGCTTCAGGCCAGGCAAGTGCGCTTCGGCCGAAGCGTGCCGTCGCGCCACAACAGCAGCGCACCTGACCTGCGCTTCAGCAACTTCAGAAACTGAAGCGCCCTTTGCAGCACGCCGCGCGAGCGACCTACTGCACCACCGGGCTGGCCGGCAACTGATCCCCCGGCTCCCGAAAAATCTGCGCTGCATCGACCGCATCGAAGCGATATTGCTTGCCGCAAAAGTCGCATCCCACCTCGATGTCGCCGCGCTCGGCCAGGATGCTGTCGGCCTCTTCGACGCCGAGGCTGCGGATCATGTTGGCGACCCGCTCGCGCCCGCAGGTGCACGCGAAGTGCGGGCCGAGCAAGCCGGCCTGCGGCTCGAAGCGCAACAGCTTCTCTTCCCAGAACAGGCGGCGCAGGATGGTGTCGATATCGAGCGTCAGCAACTCATCGCGCGTCAGACTCGACGCGAGAATCGAGATGCGGTTGTAGTCTTCGTTCAAACCGATCTGGTCTTCATTGCTCTGGTCTTGGTCACGCTGCGACGTTCCCTCCAGATTGCCCTCCCCCTTCACCGGCAAGCGCTGGATCAACAGGCCTGCCGCCACCTTGTCGTCGGCCGCCAGCACCAGCGTGGTGTCGAGCTGTTCGCTCTGCAGCATGTAGTGCTGCAACACGTCGCTCAGCTTGTCGAGCTTTTCGTACTGATCTCCGAAGAGCGGCACCACGCCCTGATACGGCTGCTGTCCCGGTACGCGGCTCTTGGGGTCGAGCGTGATGGCGCAGCGGCCTTTGTTGGTGACGTTGACCATGTCGGGCAAGCGCGCGTCGGCGGCCAGCTCGCCCACCACCTTGGCGGTGGCGCGCAGGCTCAGGTCGGGCATGACCTCGGCCACCGCGATCTTGACCGGCCCGTCACCGAAGATTTGCAGGATCAACGCGCCGTTGAACTTGATGTTCGACTGCATCAAGGTCGCCGCCGCAGTCATTTCACCGAGCAACTCCGCCACGGGTGGCGGATAGGCGCCGGTCGCGCTGTTGCCGGCGCGTCGCGCCAGGATTTCCTGCCACGAATCGGTCAGGCGGACGATCATGCAGCGCACCGGCATGCCGTCGAACAGGAACTTGTGCAACTCGCTCAAAACGCTCTTCTTTCCGACGCCCTCAGGCGATCTTCTTGAGGCCCTTCGCATAGCGACGGGCGTTGTCTACATAGTGCTCGGCGCTTTGGCGGAGCTTGGCGGCAGCCGCATCGTCGAGCGTGCGAACCACCTTGGCCGGCGAACCGATGATGAGCGAGTTGTCCGGAAATTCCTTGCCCTCGGTCACCACGCTGCCGGCACCAACGATCGAGTTGCGGCCGATCTTCGCGTTATTCAAGATCACCGCCTGGATGCCGATCAGCGAGTTGTCTCCGATGGTGCAGCCATGCAGCATGACCTGATGACCGATCGTCACGTTGTCGCCGATCGTCGTGGGCGAACCATGGTCGCTGTGCACCACCGACAGATCCTGCACGTTGCTGTTGCGCCCGATGGTCAGCGTCTCGTTGTCGCCCCGCAGCACCGCGCCGAACCAGATGCTGGCATCTTCACCCAGCACCACCTTGCCGATCACCTCGGCACTGTCGGCCACCCAGGCACCAGGTGCCAGTTTCGGCGCTTCGCCGTCGAGTTCATAGAGGGCCATCGCGGGTCTCCAGGGGTCAAAAACTAGAATTGTAGGGATGCACATCCGATCGACCGCGCTGGCCGCGCTGCGCCTTGCCGACCCTGAGCAAAAGGTGGCGGCGACGCGCGCGCTGGCAGCGCTTATCGCGGGCAACCCGGAATCGCTTTCACTCGATTTCGATCGCAGCATGACGAATGCGAAAACCGGCGTTCCGGGCCGGCCCGACCGCCCGCTTCGCGTTTCCGCGATGGATGTCGGAAGACGCTCGCCCTTCACCACCGAAGGACGCGCTGCGCTCATCCATTCGATATGCCATATCGAGTTCAACGCGATCAACCTCGCGCTCGACGCCGTGTGGCGCTTCGACGGCATGCCCGAGGCCTACTACCGCGACTGGCTGCGCGTGGCCGATGAAGAGGCGCAGCACTTCACGCTGCTGCATGCGCATTTGCAGACGATGGGCTGGCGCTATGGCGACTTCACCGGCCACGACGGCCTCTGGGCGATGTGCGAGAAAACGAAGGACGACGTTGTCGGGCGCATGGCGCTGGTACCGCGAACGCTCGAGGCACGCGGGCTCGACGCGACCCCGCTGATCCAGGCCAAGTTGCGCAGAGTGAATACGCCCGATGCGCTCGGCGCGATCGCCATCCTCGACATCATCCTGCGCGACGAAGTCGGCCATGTCGCCATCGGCAACCACTGGTACCGGTGGCTGTGCGAGCGTGACGGCCTCGACCCGATCGCGCATTACCGCGTGCTTTATCGCAAGCACGAGGCACCGCGGCTTCGAGCGCCGTTCAACCTCGAAGCGCGAGCGCTCGCCGGCTTCACAGACGAAGAGCTGAAGGCGCTCGATGAGCCCGATGCGCTGGCACGAAGCTGATGCGCTGCAGCGCCCCGGGCGAGCGGCGCGTCAGTCCGCCTTGATCGCCGCCGCCCAGCGAAGAGCATGGCGCGCACGTCGTTCGGAGGTGGTGTCAATCAGCCGCGTGGATGGTGCTGCCCGTGCAATTGCTTCAGGCGCTCGCGAGCCACGTGCGTGTAGATCGTGGTGGTCGAGATGTCCGCATGACCGAGCAGCAGTTGCACCGCCCTCAGGTCCGCGCCGTGGTTGAGCAGGTGGGTGGCAAATGCATGACGTAACGTGTGCGGCGACAGCGGCACATGTATGCCGGCGGCGGTCGCCTGCTTCTTGACGATGATCCAGAACATCACGCGCGTCATCCCGGCACCGCGCGCCGTCACGAACAGGTCCGGCGTCTGTTGCCCGTCGAGGATCGCAGGCCGCGACTCTTTCAGATACCGCTCGATCCAGCGGCGCGCTTCTCCGCCGAACGGCACGAGCCGCTCCTTGTTGCCCTTGCCGAGCACCCGCAGCACGCCGTCGTTCAGGCTCATGTCGATCGCCTTCAGCGTCACCAACTCGCTCACCCGCAGGCCGCTGGCGTACATCAATTCGAGCATGGCGCGATCGCGCAGGCCGAGCGGCGTGTCGACATCGGGCGCACCGAGCAGGTCGTCGACCTGCTTTTCGGAAAGCGTCTTGGGCACGCGCATGGCCTGCCGCGCCGGCACCAGTCGCAGCGTCGGGTCGGCGGCGATGCGACGTTCGCGCAAGGCCCAGCGGTAGTAGCGCTTGAAGACCGTCAGGCGACGATTGGCGGACGTCGCCTTGCCTTTGTCGGCCAGCTTGGCTCCCATGTAGGCCTGCAGATCGTGCTCCTGCACGGTGTCGAGTGCGTTGCTGCGCGTGGCGAGCCAGCGCGCGAACAACTCGAGGTCCTGCCGGTAAGCCGCGAGCGTGTTCTTGGCGAGCCCGTGCTCCAGCCAGAGCGCGTCGATGAACTCGTCGATCTCGGGCGTATCGAAGTCAGGGGTTTCTTCTTGCAGCGCGGTCATGGCCTGCAAGATAACAAACCGCGCGCCGCGTTCGATCAATCGAGCGTGAGCTTCTGCTTGATCACGACCTGCTTGTAGACCTCGAACTCGGCCTTGATCTGCGCGGCGAACTGCTCGGGCGTGTTGGCGACGATGAGCGAGCCGGTGTCTTCGATGCGCTTTCGCACCACCGGATCCTCGACCGACTTTTTCACCGCAGCCGCCACCTTGTCGACCACTTCTTTCGGCAGGTTCTTCGGGCCGAGGATGCCGTAGTACGCCATGCGGTTGACCGGCTCCAGCCCGACCTCCTTGAAGGTCGGAACGTTCGGCAAGTCCTTCAACCGCTGCGGCGCCGACACCACGATCGGTACCAGCTGGCCGCTCTTGATGAAGGGCAATGCCGAAGGAATGTTGTCGAACATGATTGCCACCTGGCCCGCCACCACGTCGTTCAGCGCCGGGCCGGCGCCGCGGTAAGGGATGTGCGTGACGAAGGTATTCGTCAAGCTCTTGTACAGCTCCATCAGCAGATGCCCGATGCCGCCGGTGCCCGACGATGCATACGAATATTTGCCTGGATTCTTCTTGAGCTCGGCCACGAATTCGGCGTAGTTCTTTGCCGGGAACTTCGGGTTGACCGCGATGATGTTGGGCGTCGCGGCGATGTTGGTGATCGGCGTGAAGTCGTTGATCGGGTCGTACGGCGTCTTGGGGTTGATCGCCGGGTTGGCTGCCGTGCTCGACACGGTGGCGACGCCCAGTTTGTAGCCGTCGGGCGCTGCGCGTGCGGTTTCGGCTGCACCCACGATGCCGCCGCCGCCCGCGCGGTTGATGACGATGACCGGCTGACCCAATGCCTTGCCCAGCGGCTCGGAGATCACGCGCGCCACGATGTCGGTCGTGCCACCGGGTGCGAACGGCACGCTCAACTCGATCGGCTTGGTCGGGTAGCCCTGCGCTGAGGCGGGCGAAGCGAGCAAGGCGGCGAGCACGGCAAGCCCGGTGACTTCAGCGAGACGGACAAAAGTGCTCAATGGGCGGCGTGGCATCAGCGAACTCCTGGTAGTCATCAACAAAACGATCGAACGAAACGGGAAGCCGAAATGCTACCGGCATGCCGGCGCCCACAGTGCTGTGGAATACCCCGCAAACACGGGATTCACACGAAAGGTGCGCTTTGCGCCAACGCCCACTCGACGTGCTCGCGCACCAGCGCACTCGGGTGCAATGCACGCGTTGCGAGCGCGGCCGCGGCCCGCGTATCGCCCGCACGCAGCGCGTTGCCCAAACCGACAGCCACGTTGCGCAGCCAGCGCTCATGGCCGATACGGCGAATAGGGCTGCCTTCGGTAAAGCGGAGAAACGCTTCTTCCGTCCACGCGAAGAGTTCGGCGAGATGCTGTCCGCTCAAGCCGTCGCGTTCATCGAAGTCGGGCAGCGCACTCTTCTTCGCGAACTTGTTCCAGGGGCAGATCAGCTGGCAATCGTCGCAGCCGTAGATGCGGTTGCCGATGGCCGCGCGCAGTTCGACCGGAATCGGGCCCGCATGCTCGATCGTCAGATATGAGATGCAGCGCCGCGCGTCGAGCCGATGCGGCGCGATGATCGCCTGCGTCGGGCAGATGTCGATGCAGGCGCTGCAACTGCCGCAATGCGCGGTAACGGGTTCGCTCGGCGGCAGCGCGATGTCGACGTAGATCTCGCCGAGAAAAAACATCGAGCCCGCATCGCGGTCGAGCACCAGCGTGTGCTTGCCGCGCCAGCCCTGGCCGCTGCGTGAAGCCAGCTCGGCCTCGAGTACCGGCGCTGAATCGGTGAAGACGCGGTGCCCGAAAGGTCCCAGCGTTTCGGCGATGCGGTCGGCCAGTTTCTGCAGGCGTGAGCGAAGCACTTTGTGATAGTCCCTGCCCCTTGCGTAGACCGAAACAATGCCTTCGCCGGTCCGTTCGAGCCGTTCGAATTCAATGCCCTGCCAGCCTTCCGGCGTCGCCCGGGGCAGGTAGTCCATGCGCGCGGTGATCACGCTCACCGTGCCGGGCACCAACTCCGCAGGCCGCGCCCGACGCAATCCGTGCGCGGCCATGTAGGCCATTTCGCCGTGAAAGCCGTTGTGAAGCCAGTGCCCGAGTCCGGCCTCGGCATCGGCGAGGTCGATGCCCGCAATACCGATTTGGGAGAATCCCAACTCACGCGCCCACTCTTGTATGCGCGCCACGACATCCAGCGTCACCAAATCACGAGCCACGAGTTGAGTACCGACCACACGCCGATTGTAGAAACGCCCTTGCAGGCGGCACCGTTGCCATCGCTGGCAACGGAACTGCCAGCGGTGCTGCAATGGCACACCGAGGCCGATACCGACGCCTTTGCGCGCTGCATGGCCACGGCACCAATGTTGCGGGATGCCTTCATCGCGCTGCATGGCGAGCTCGGCGCGGGCAAGACGACCTTCGTCCGGCACCTGCTGCGTGCGCTCGGCATCGAAGGCCGCATCAAGAGCCCGACCTACGCCGTCGTCGAGCCGCACGAAGCACCCGATGGGCTGTCGATCTATCACTTCGACTTCTACCGTTTCAACGACCCTCGCGAATGGGACGATGCCGGATTCAGAGACATCTTCGCGGGCCCCGGACTGAAGCTCGCCGAATGGCCCGACAACGCTGCAGGCCGCATTCCGGTTGCAGACCTCGCTCTTAAAATGGAAGCAATGACAGACGACTCACGTACCGTGACACTGCTCGCGGGCACGGCCCGCGGTTTCGCCTTGTTGGCGCATCTCGACAGCGCCAGGCCAAACTCAGGACCCATCGCCGCATGAAGCGCCGCGATCTTCTTCAAGGGGGCACCCTGGCCCTGCTGCTCGGCGTGCAGCAAATCGCACGTGGGGCGACCATCGTGGCGGTGCGCGTCTGGCCCGCCGCCGACTACACCCGCGTCACGATCGAATCCAATGCGCGCCTGCAAACGCAGCAGCTCACCGTGGGCAGCCCGCCGCGGCTGGCGGTCGACATCACCGGCATCGAGCTCAATCCGCAACTGCGCGAGCTGGTCGGCAAGATCAAGCCGGGTGATCCGTACATCAACGGTTTGCGCGTCGGGCAGTTCGCTCCCAACGTCGTGCGCATCGTGTTCGACCTGAAGCAGGCGGTGATCCCCCAGGTGTTTTCGCTGGCGCCGGTGGCGGCCTATCGCGACCGGCTGGTGCTCGACCTGCATCCCCAGGAGCCGCTCGACCCGATGGAAGCGCTGATTGCCGAGCGCCTGCGCGACGCGCCTTCTTCCACTGCCAAGGGCGATGCCGATACCAACGTGGCCGGTTTCTCGCCGCATGAGCCATCGCGTTTTCCGCCGCATTTGCCGACTGCACCCGGCGCGCCGGTGCCATCGGCGCCTGTAAGGCCCGGCACGGCCGCGGTCGATCCGCTCGGCGAACTCATGGCTCAGCAAGCCGGGCGACCCGGGCCTGCCGTCTCTGCGCCGCCGGCCGCGCCCGGTCGCTCTCCGGGCGCGCCATCGCCCCTGCCGCCCACGCTACCGCCCTTGGTCGGCTCGATCCCGCTCAAACCAGTGCCTGCAGCGCCGCCATCGGTGGTCGCGCGCAGCGGCACAGCCACTGCCAACCGCACCGACCGCCTCATCATCGTCGCCCTCGATCCGGGGCACGGCGGCGAAGATCCGGGCGCCACCGGACCGGCCGGCACGCGCGAAAAAGACATCGTGTTGCAGGTCGCTTTCAAGCTGCGCGACCGCATCAACGCCAGCAGCGTCAACGGCAATCCGATGCGCGCGTTTTTGACGCGCGATGCCGACTTCTTCGTGCCCCTCGGCACGCGCGTTCAAAAGGCGCGTCGTGTTCAGGCCGACCTGTTCGTGAGCATCCATGCCGACGCGTTCACGACGCCGGCAGCCCGCGGAGCCAGTGTGTTTGCACTGAGCCAGCATGGCGCATCCAGCAGCGCGGCGCGCTACATGGCCAACAAGGAAAACGAATCCGACAAGGTCGGCGGCATCAACGTGGGCGACCATGAAATCCAGGTTCAACGCGCCTTGCTCGACATGAGTACGACGGCGCAGATCAACGACAGCCTGAAGCTCGGCAGCGCGATGCTGGGCGAGATCAAGAACGTCGGTGCGCGGCTGCATAAGGGCGAAGTCGAACAGGCAGGCTTCGCGGTGCTGAAGGCGCCGGATATCCCGAGCGTGCTGGTCGAAACCGCCTTCATCAGCAACCCTGAAGAAGAAGCGAACCTCCGCAGCGTTGCATACCAGGACAGCTTGGCGGAGGCCCTGATGCGCGGCATTCAGCGCTACTTCGCGCAAAACCCGCCGTTGGCACGCAGCCGGCAGCTGTAATTTTTCGCACAGTCAGCGCTAGGTGCAGCGGGTCGTTATCGCGCATCGATCGGTCGCTGTTGCGCGCAACCTTGCGGGGCGGTCACCTACAGCCCGCATGCACGCGGCTGCCTAAGTTGAGTGCACTACTACTCTAAGGTGGACATCATGCAAACACGTATCTGGATCGCGGCGGCCGTCGCAACGTCGGTGATGGCTTTGTCTGGCTGTGCTGGCACAGGCCCCAATCAGCAGTTGGGCGTTGCAGGCGGCGCGGTGGGTGGCGCATTGCTAGGCAACGTTCTCGGTGGCAACGCCGCCAGCACGGTCGGTGGTGCAGCCATCGGCGGCCTGATCGGCAATGAGGTGGGCAAGAACTCGGACCAACGCAATAACGCCAATCGCGGGTACTACCCGAACAACGGCCCCCGCTACTGAGGCACTACCGGCTGCACGGCCCGCTCAGGCCTCGGCCTGAGCACCAGCGGCCCGCGCCTTCTCTGCACGGCCGGCGCGCCACGCGCCGAAGATCGCCAGCAGTCCCGGCACGAAGATCAAGGCCCAGATGATCTTGTCGAGATGTTCACGCACCCACGGCAAGTTGCCAAAAAAGTAACCCGCCGTGGTGATGCTGAGCACCCAGATCAGCGCGCCGACGACGTTGAACATGGTGAAACTTCCACGCTTCATTTCAGCCACGCCTGCAACGAAGGGCGCAAAAGTGCGAATGAACGGCATGAAGCGCGCAAGGATGATCGTGATGCCACCGTACCGCTCATAAAAACCGTGCGCCTGGTCGAAGGCTTTGCGGTTGAAGAAGCGTGAACTCTCCCACTGAAAAACCTTGGGACCGATGTAGCGCCCGATGCTGAAATTGCACTGGTCGCCAAGGATGGCCGCAGCGACCAGCACCCCGCACGCCAGGGGATAGCTCATCAAGCCGATGCCACACAACGCGCCGACGATGAACAGCAATGAATCGCCTGGCAAAAACGGCATGACTACCGCGCCCGTCTCCACGAACACGATGACGAAGAGCAATGCGTACACCCACGGCCCGTAGGCGACGACGAAGGTCTCGAGGTGCTTGTCGACATGCAGAACGAAGTCGACGAGGTAGCTGATGAATTCCATGGCGGCCGATTATCCGTTGCGCGCCGCGGCGCCCGCCTAACGGGCAGCAAATTCAGGCCGGGAGGTACTTGGCGAGTTCGCGCTCGATGCTTTTTGGGTCGGCTCCGATGACGCCGTTGATCCAAGCGGCCATGTCGCCGTGATGGACCTCCTCGTCACCACGACGAAGGCCTTCGATCACCTCGTTCGCAACCTCGGCCGTAGACGATTTTGGCCCCTGAAAATCGCGGCTCATGTCGGTATCGACTGGGCCGGTCATCACCGCCATCACATGCGTGCCTTGCGCCGCGAGTTCCGCGCGGACGCCTTCGGTCATGCGCAGCCCCGCGGCCTTGGAGGCGCACAACGAACCCATCGCCGGCAGAGTCACCTTCGCCAGGATCGACAGCACGTTGACGATGGCGCCGCCCTTCGCCAGCTGCGGCGCGAAGGCGCGGCACATCGCGAGCGTGCCGAAGTAGTTGGTCGCCATCTCGGCCTGCGCATGGTCGAGCGATTGGGCCGCGATCAACCCCTGCCCGCGGTTGACCCCTGCGTTGTTGATGAGCAAGTTCACGTCGCCGCAGTGCGCCCGCACCGCCTCGACTTGCTCGGCATTGGTGATGTCGAGGGTTATCACTTCCAGCTTGCCGGGATGCGCCGCCACGAGGTCGGCGAGCGCGCCCGTGTCGCGCGCCGCGGCATAGACCTTGGGTGCACCGGCCGCCAGCAGCTTTTGAACGAGTTCGCGGCCGAGGCCCCGGTTGGCGCCTGTGACGAGGGCGGTTGCTTGATGCAGATCCATGGACGGTTCCTTTGGTTAATTGACGACAAATTCGGTGCGAGCCAGCCAGCTCGCATCGATTTCCGGCAGCGGAATCGCTTCGAGCAGTGCTTGCGTGTACGGATGCTGCGGGTTCGCAAAAACGTCGGCCGTTGGTCCTTCTTCGACGATACGGCCTTCGCACATCACGACCACGCGATCGCACAGCACCCGCACCACGGAGAGATCATGGGTGACGAAGATCATGCCCATGCCGAGTCGCGTGCGCAACTCACGCAGCAGCAACAGGATGCGGGCTTGCGTCGACACGTCGAGGCCCGAAACGATCTCGTCGGCGACGATCAGATCGGGCTCCAGCGCAATGGCGCGTGCAATGCCGACCCGCTGACGCTGCCCGCCCGACAACTCATGCGGAAAGCGCGTCGCGAACTCCGGCGGCAAGCTCACCTGTTGCAGCAATGCGCGCGCCTTTTCTTTCAGTGCCGCCGCCGTCGGCGCTGCGCCGAGGCGGCCATAACTCAACAAAGGCTGCACTACGATCTCGCCGACGCGCCGTCGCGGATTCAGCGCCGAGAGTGGGTCCTGAAAGATCATCTGCATGCGCGCGCGCAGCGGTCGCAACTCGAGCTCGCTCATGTGCGTTGTCTCTCGGCCTGCAAAAACGATGTCACCTTGCTGAGGTTCATAGAGTCGCAGCACCGTGCGTGCCAGCGTCGTCTTGCCCGAACCGGACTCGCCGACCAGCGCTACGCATTCGCCGGGCGCCACCTGCAAGTCGATGTCGTGAAGAATCTGCCGAAGCGGCGGCTTGCCGAACGCGCGACGGCTCGACCGGTCGGGTAACGACAAGCTCAGCCCGCGAACATCGAGCAGTGGCTCAGACATGTGGCGTCTCCGCGCGACGGGCTGCCGGATTCGCTGTGTCGCGCGCCGCGAACCAGCTCTGGTCATAGCTGTGCGCCGAGGCCCAGAGCGTATCCGTCACCTCTTCGGCGATCGGCTTCAACGTGTCTGCCGGCCGGTCGTAGCGCGGCGTCGCCGCGAACAGCGAGCGCGTGTAGGGCGTGCGCGGGGTCTCGATGATGCTGCGTACATCGCCGCATTCGACGATGCGACCCGAATGGATCACGCTGACCGAGTCGCACAGCTTGGCAACCAGCCCGAGGTTGTGCGTGATGAAAAGAACGGCAGCGCCTTCGTCGCGCTGCAGGTCGCGCAGCAGACGCAACACCTCGCGCTGCACCGTGACGTCGAGGGCGGTGGTCGGCTCGTCGGCAATGATGAGCTTCGGCTTGCACGAGAACGCGATAGCGATCAGCACGCGTTGCCGCATGCCACCGGACAACTCGTGCGGGTACTGCCGCACGACCGTGGCCGGCGAGCGCACCTGCACGGAGTCGAGCAGTTCGATGGCGCGCGCCGTCGCCTGCTTGTCATCGAGACCGAGGTGCAGTCGCAGCACGTCGTTGATCTGCGTACCGATGGTGTGACCAGGATTCAACGCGGTCAGCGGGTCTTGCGGAATCAACGCGATGTCGCGGCCCAGATGGACGCGGCGTTGCGCTGCCGTCAGCCCCAGCCAGTCGAGCCCCTGGAAGCGCACGCTGCCGGCCACCACCTCGATACCCGGTGGCGTGATGCCGAGCACGGTGCGCCCGACCATGCTCTTGCCAGCGCCCGATTCGCCGACCAGCGCATGCACCTCACCCGCCGCGATGTGCAGGTCGATGCCCCGCAGGATCAGGCGCGCCGCGCGCTTGCGGCCTGCGCGCAATGTCAGATGAAGACTGTCGATTTCGAGGCAGGCGGCCATGTCGCTTGTCGTTCTTATTTAGACAGCAGGGGATCGAGCGATTCGCGCAATCCATCGCCCAGCGCATTGCACGCCAGCACCGTCACCGCGATGGCGCCGATCGGCAGGCCGAGCAGCCATGGCGTCTGGTTGACGTACAGGCGACCTTCCTGCACCAGTCCGCCCCAGGTCGGCATATCGCTCGACACCGAGAGCCCGACGAACGACAGGATGGCCTCGATGACCACCGCGATGCCCATCTCCAGCGTGAACAGCGTGAGCAGCAAGGGCACCACGTTAGGCAGCACTTCGCGCCACAACGCAGACGCGCGCGACTGGCCGATGGTGCGCGCCGAGGTCACGTAGTCGAGGCTGGCCTGCACTTGCGCCTCGGCCCGCACGACGCGGCAAAAACGCGTCCAGTCGATGATGGCGATCGCCAGCACCACGGAGGTCAGCCCGGTACCGATGACGGCCACCAGCACGATCGACAGCAGCACCGCCGGGAACGACATCCAGACATCGACCAGCCGTGACACCACCGTGTCGATCACGCCGCCGTAGAAGCCCGCCCAAAGCCCGAGCACCGTGCCGATGAGCGCCGCCAGCGTGGCGCCGGCCAGCGCCACCGTCATGGCCGGCCGCGCGCCGTAGATGAGCCGCGACAAGATATCGCGCCCGAGACTGTCAGTTCCGAACCAGTGCGCCGCATCACCGTCGGCGCTCCACGCGGGCGGCAGGCTCGACGCCATCAGGTCTTGCTCCAAGGGATCGTGCGGTGCGATCCAGTGGGCGAACACGGCGCACACCAGCATCAGCAGGAGCAGACTCGCGCCGACCCACACGCGCTTTTGAAAATGAGGCATCGCTACGTGCAAGCTCATGTGCGCAGCTTGGGGTTGATGCGGGTGTTGAGTACGTCGACCGCCAGATTGACGGCGATGAACAGCACCGCGAAGGTGAGCACGATGCCCTGGATCAAGGGCAAATCGCGGTTGATGACGGCATCGATCGCCATGTTGCCGAGGCCGGGCAAGCCAAAGAGCCGCTCGATGAGCACCGTACCGCCGATGAGAAAGGTGAACTGCACGCCTGTGAGCGTCAGCGCCGGGCCCAGCGCATTGCGCAGCGCCTCGCGCCACAGCACTTGCCACGGGCTGAAGCCCTTGACCTGCGCGACCAGGATGTAGTCTTGCGCCAGCACTTCGAGCAGCGACGCTTTCAGCACGCGCGCGATCATCGCGGCCAGCGGCAAGGCCAACGACAGCGCCGGCCACAGCATGTGATACAGGGCAGAGCCCAATACATCGAAGCGTCCGCGCACCAGACTCTCGAGCAATACGAAGCCGGTCACCGAATCGAAGCGCAGGCTTGAATCGAGCAAGCCGAAGACGGGTAGCACCGGCAGCAGCACGCCCAGAAAAAGAATGCCGGCCAGGCCCCATAAAAAGTCAGGGATGGCGGTGATGAACCCCGTCGCGACGTCGATGCCGCGCTCCAGCAAGCTACCGCGAAACGACACCGCCGCCAATGCCGCCGCACCGCCGAGCAACACGGCGATGCCGAGCGCGAGCGCCGACAACTCGAGCGTCAGCGGCAGGTGCACCATCACCAGATCGAGCACGTCCTGCTTGAGCGTGATCGACTGGCCGAAGTGGCCGAGGGCCGCCTGGCCGAGGTAGATGAAGAACTGCGCCGACAGGCTCTTGTCGAAGCCGTACAGCGCACGCAGGGCGAGGATGTCGTCGGGCGTCGCACCCGGACCGATCATCATCGCGATCGGGTCGCCCGGCGCCACCCGAAGCAACACGAACACCACCACCAGCACGCCCAAAAGCGTGGGCAGCGCCCACAACAGGCGCTTCAGCGGCATGCCGTCAAGCCTTGGCTGCCTTGCCGACCGACTGCGCGAGCAGGTAACCCGCCATATGCGGCTTCACTGCCAGCGTCTTCTTGAAGAGAATGGTCTGCACCTGCTGATAGAGCGGCAACACGAGCGCGTTATCGGCGATGTACTTGTCGACCTTCTTCCAGCCGGCGATGCGCTTGGCTTCATCTTTCTCGCCCCACAGCGGGCCGATCATGGCGTCGACTTCCTTGGACTTCCAGCCGGAGTGCGGGCTCGGGCCGAACATGGCGAAGCCGGTCGAATCATTGGGGTCGCCGATGGCGTCTCCCCAGTTGTAGAAGGCCATCGGCGCCAGCTTGTGGCTCAGGCGCAGCTCGAAATGCTTGGCGATTTCGTAAACCTCGATCTCGGCCTCGATGCCGACCTTGCGCCACATGCCGACGATGGCCTGCACCGTCTCGTAGTCCTTCGGCAGATAGCCGCGCGTCGTCTGGATCTTGAACTTGACCGGCTTGGCCACGCTGTAGCCCGATTTGGCCAGCAGGCTCTTGGCCAGTTCGGGGTCGTACTTGACCTTGGTGGTCGCATCGAAGGCGGCGTACTGCGGCGCCTGCAAGGTATCGATGACCACGCCGTATCCGCGCAGCAGTCGCTTCACGATGGCCTGCTTGTCGACCGCGAACACCGCCGCCTTGCGCACGTTCTCGTCGAGCATCGGCTCGACGTCGGTGATGAAGAGCATGGCGATGTCGGTGATGGGCGAGCTCACGCCAGTGAGGTGCGGCAGCGCCTTCAGGCGGTCGAACTCTTCGAAAGGCACGCCGAGCGTGATGTCTGATTTTCCGGTTTCGATTTCGGCCACGCGCGCGCTCGGGTCGGTCACGAACTTGATCGTCACGTTCTTGAACGCGGGCTTGGCGCCCCAGTACTTGTCGAAAGCCTTGAGCTTGACGAACGAGCCCTGCACGAACTCCTCGATCATGTACGGGCCCGAGCCGATGGGCTTCTTTTCGAAGCCGGCGGCGCCGGCCTTCTCGTAGTAAGCCTGCGGGATCATGAAGCCCGTCAAGAAGGCCATCCACTTGAAATAGTCGGCGACGTATTGCTTGACGTCGGCGGTGATCTTGTTGCCGGTGATCTGGAAGTTGTCCACGCTCGACCAGATGATCCCGGCAACCGGATTGCCCGACTTGGGGTCGCCTGCGCGCTTCAGGTTCCAGACCACGTCGGCGGCAGTGACGGGGGTGCCGTCGTGCCACAGCGCGCCCTGGCGCAGTTCGATTTCGATCTTGGTCTTGTCGGCGTTCCAGCCCCACTTGCTGATGAGGCCGGGCTTGAAAGACAGGTCTGCAGCCTGGTCGATGTACTGGTCGAACACCGACTTCCAGATGCCCTGAATCGACGGGTTGACGGCCGACGGACCGGTGGTCGGATCCCAACTCGGCAAGCCCACGTTGTAGGCGATGGTGAGCGTGTCCGCTTGCTGGGCTTCGGCGGATGTCAGCAACAGCCCGCTCAATGAGCCCGCTGCAAGCGCGGCACTGCCTCCAGCCTGCAGAAAACGGCGGCGATCGAATTCGGACATGAGATTCCCCGGTAGTAGAAGTGAGACGAGAGGTGAGACGAGAAGCGAAAGGCGAGAGGCTAAAACTGAAACGAAACTATTGGGCAGGTGATTTCGGCGACCACAGCACGGTCGGCGAAGTGGCTTCGTAGGCCATGCCTTTGGGGTAGCTGATCAGCTCGAGCTGCAAGCCCCACGGCGCCAGGAAATAGTTGATGGTCTGGCCGGCAGCCGGTCCTTCGGTCACCGCGAGTGGCCCGGCCAGCACGCGCACGCCGCGCTCCTTCAGGTAGGCGACAGCAGCGTCGATGTCGTCGACATAGAAGGCGATGTGGTGGCCGCCGATGTCGCTGTTCTTCGGCAGGTCTTGCCGCTGGTCGGGGGCGCTGTACTGGAACAGCTCGATGTTCGAGCCCATGCCGCAACGCAGCAAAGCGATTTGCTCGACCACGGCGCGCGGGTGCACGTTGAGCGTGTCGGCCATGAAGCTGCCGGTGTCGTCCCGAAACGGGCCGAAAGTGGTGGCCAGTTCGCAGCCGATGACGTCGACGAAAAAGTCGATAGCGGCCTGCAGGTCGGGTACGGTGATGCCCGTATGGTCCTGCCCGCGCAAGCTCGGAATGCCTCGTTTCATATTCTTTTGAAATCGTGTTGATCGATGGACAATCTACAAGCAGCTTTCGCGCCACCAAACTACTTTACGCCTAAACTATCTGTGCGTAAAGCTTCAAACCAGAGCTCGTTCACACCCCTACGGAGAATCAAATGGCAGGTCAATACATCGACATGAAAGCCGGCGACGGCAGTGGCAGTTTTCGTGGCTATCTGGCGTTGCCCGCCGGTGGCAGTGGCCCCGGCCTGGTGCTCGCTCAAGAGATCTTCGGCATCAACAGCACCATGCGAGACGTTGCCGACTACTACGCAGAAGAAGGCTACGTGGTGCTGGTGCCCGACATCTTCTGGCGCCAGGAACCCAACGTCGAGTTGGGCTACACCGAAGCCGACTGGCAGCGCGCCTTCGGCTACTTTCAGGGATTCGACGAAGCCAAGGGCATGCAAGACATCCAGACCGCCATCACCACCCTGCGCGCCCGCGCCGAGGTGACCGGCAAGGTCGGCGTGCTGGGGTTCTGCCTCGGCGGCAAGCTGGCCTATCTGGCAGCCTGCCGCACCGATGCCGACGTGGCCGTGGGCTACTACGGCGTGGGCATCGACGCCGCGCTCGGCGAGGCTGACAGCATCAAATCGCCGCTGGTGCTGCACATCGCCGAGCTCGACAAGTTTTGCCCGCCTGAAGCGCGCGACAAGATCGTGCAGACGCTCAAGGGACGCCCCAACATCGCGCTGCATGTCTATCCCGGCATGGACCACGCGTTCGCGCGGCTTGGCGGCGAGCACTACGACAAGGCTTCGGCGCTGATGGCCCACGAACGCACCATCGGCGCGCTCAAGGCCGCGATGGGCCCGCACTACGATTTGTCGGCGCTGTGGGACAAGCATTGCGAATACGAGTTCGGCACCCGCAACGTCGACGACACGATGAGTACGATGGTTGCCGAGCCTTACGTGAACCACATCCCGACCATGACGGGCGGCGTGGGCTACAAGCAGCTGCATCATTTTTACAGCGACCACTTCGTCAACAGCAACCCACCCGACACGGCGCTGACACCGATCTCCCGCACCGTCGGCGCCACGCAGGTGGTGGACGAAATGCTGTTCACCTTCACCCACACCACGGAGATCCCGTGGATGCTCCCCGGCATCGCACCGACGGGCAAGCGGGTCGAAGTGCCGCTGCTCGCGGTCATCAAGTTCCGCGGCAACAAGCTCTATCACGAGCACATTTACTGGGACCAGGCCAGCGTGCTGGTGCAGGTCGGTTTGCTCGACCCCAAACTGCTGCCGGTGGCCGGGGTTGAGACGGCGCGCAAGCTGCTCGACGAAACGCTGCCATCGAACGCGTTGATGCCTGGCTGGAAAGACGTCGCCTAGCGGAACACCGACGAAGGGCGCTCCTAGAATGACTGCGTGAGCGCCCTTCCCATCACTCCGCCCCCCCGCCGTCCCATCCGCGAACTCCCCGACGAGCTGATCAGCCAGATCGCCGCAGGTGAAGTGGTGGAGCGGCCCGCCTCGGTGGTGCGCGAGTTGCTGGACAACGCGCTGGACGCCGGCGCGACGCAAATCACCGTGCGCCTGTCGGCCGGCGGCGTGCGTTTGATCGCCGTCGAAGATGATGGCCAGGGCATTCCGCGCGATGAACTGACGGTGGCTCTGCGACGCCACGCCACCAGCAAGATTGCGAGCCTGGGCGATCTCGAAACCGTCGGCACGATGGGCTTTCGCGGCGAGGCGCTGGCGGCCATCAACGCGATCGCCGACATGACGATCCAGTCGCGCGATGCCGATGGCGCCAGCGCCTGGGCACTCGACGGCCGCACCGGCGAACTGCGACCGGTGGCGCGCGCAATCGGCACCACGCTGGAGGTGCGCGAGCTGTTCTTCGCCACGCCGGCGCGCCGCAAGTTTTTAAAGACCGACGCCACCGAACTCGCACACTGCGTCGAGGCCGTGCGGCGCCATGCCCTTGCGCGGCCCGATGTCGGCTTCGCGGTCTGGCACGACGGCAGGCTGGTCGAACAGTGGCGCGCCGCCACCAGCCGGGAGCAGCGACTGGGCGATGCGCTGAGCGATGACTTCGTGGCCCGCAGCGTGGCGGTCGATCACACGGGCGGCGTTGTGCACGTGGCGGGCCGTGCGGGCATTCCCGATGCGGCGCGGTCCCGTGGCGACCAGCAATTCTTCTACGTCAACGGCCGCTTCGTACGAGACAAGGTGCTCGCACACGCCGTGCGCAGTGCCTACGAAGACGTGCTTCACGGCCAGCGCCAGCCGGTGTATGCGCTGTACCTGCAGATCGATCCGTCGCGGGTCGACGTCAATGTGCATCCGACGAAGATCGAAGTGCGCTTCAGGGATGGGCGGGAAGTACACCAGGCGGTGCGCCACGCCATCGAGAATGCGCTGGCCGCACCGCGTGCGGGTGAGGCGGCAACGACGGTGAATGCCCCGTTTTTCCGGCAGGTTGCACCGGCCGCCCCGGCGCAATGGGCGCAATCGGGCATGCACTTCGCCGCGGAAAGGGGCGCCGGCGACGCCTTCGCGATGTGGCCGAAAAGCGCAGCCCAGCCAGCGCCGGCCGAAGACTCTTATTCTGCAATTGCGCCCTGGCTGCAATCGTCATCGCCGGATCGCACCGCAGATGCTTCGGCGAGCACTTCTGCGAGCGCCGTCCCGATGATCGGCGCCGCCTCCACCGACGAGGCCTGGCCGCTCGGCCGCGCCCTCGCCCAACTTCAGGGCATCTACATCCTGGCCGAGAACCGGCAAGGCTTGGTCATCGTGGACATGCATGCGGCGCACGAGCGCATCGTCTACGAGCGGCTCAAGACGCAGCTCGACGGCGCAGCGATCACCAGCCAGCCGCTGCTGATTCCGGCGACTTTTGCCGCCACGCCGCAAGAAGTCGCGACGGCCGAGGCCTGTGCCGCGATATTGCCGACGCTGGGGCTTGAAATCACGCCGTTTTCGCCGCGCACGCTGGCGGTTCGCGCCGTGCCGGGCACCTTGGCCGATGGCGATCCGGTCGAACTGGCGCGCAGCGTGCTGGCCGAACTGGCGCAGCACGACGCCAGCACGGTGGTGCAACGCGCCCAAAACGAGCTTTTGTCGACCATGGCGTGCCACGGCGCGGTGCGCGCCAACCGCAAGCTGACGATCGATGAAATGAACGCCTTGTTACGTCAAATGGAAGCGACCGAGCGTTCCGATCAGTGCAACCACGGCCGCCCGACCTGGCGGCAGCTCTCGGTGCGCGAGCTCGACGGGCTGTTTCTGCGCGGTCGCTGACCCTTTCCGACAAGTTCCTGCTGGTTTCTCAGGGTTTTCCAGCGTCATCCGAAAGTCGGGCACGGGCGTTGCATGGCTTCCCCCGTGCAACCTTTCGTTGAACTTTTGGCCCCCGAGGCCAGTCTGCTAACGACCCCATGAAGCGTTGGTCTCTTTTTGCTGCCGTCATCACCCTGTTCGCCCTGTTGGCCGGCGGGTGCGCGACGCTCGACGAGCGTCAGCGCGAATGGATTTTTCAGCCTAGCGACTTGAGTTGGGGCAACAGCGCCGCCATGACAGAAGGCATGACCGACGTCTGGATCGACTTCAAATCGAATATCACGTCAGAGCCCGCCCGCCTGCATGGTCTTTGGCTCGGCGGCGCGCCCGAATCGGTCGACACCCCCGTTTTGCTTTTTTTGCACGGCGCCCGTTACAACGTCGCCGGCTCTGCGCCCCGCATTCGCCGCATGCACGAACTGGGTTTTTCGGTACTCGCCATCGACTATCGCGGCTTCGGCAAGAGTTCAGCCGGCCTGCCATCTGAAGCAACGGCGCGCGAGGACGCCCGCGCGGCCTGGGAATGGCTGGCCGCAGCGCACCCGCAGCAACGTCGCTACATCTTCGGCCACTCGCTCGGCGGCGCCATCGGAATCGACTTGGCCGCGCACGTCAGCGACGAGAGCGGCACCATCGTAGAGAGCACCTTCACATCGATTGCCGATGTGGCGAGCAGCTTCAAGTGGGGCTGGCTGCCGTTCGGCCCTTTCATCACGCAGCGCTTCGACGCGATCGACAGCGTAAAGAACATCGGTGCGCCGCTGCTGGTGGTGCACGGCTCGGCCGACAGCCTTATCAACCCGACGCTCGGTCGCAAGCTGTACGACGCGGCCACCGTGCCGAAGATGTTCGTGCTGGTCAAAGGCGGCTCGCACCACGACACCAACTCCATCGGCGAATCGCAGTACCGCGCGGCGCTGGCGCAGTTGTTTCGCATGAAGCCGCCATTGACGATGGCGAGCCTGCACGAGCCGCAGAGCTGACGCGCGGCGCTCAAGCGAAAGCTTGACCTCAAACAGCGCCGAAGTGGCGCGTTTGTTACCCTCGGGCCAATGCAGTCCACCGCCGTTCCGGCCGATTCAAAACCCGCGACGGTCGTCGAAGCTCCAGCGATGAAAAGCGCGGCTTCGTTGCCGATGTCGCCCGCGCTGGCCGTCGTCACGCTGGCCTTCCTCCTGGGCATTCAGCCGGTCACCACCGATCTCTATCTCCCGGCCCTCCCTGCGCTGACCACCGGTTTCGGCGCGCAGATGAAGCACGCGCAACTCACCTTGAGCGCCCTGCTGCTGGCGTTCGGCTGCTCGCAACTGGTGCTCGGCCCGCTGTCGGACCGCTTCGGCAGGCGGCCAATATTGCTGTGGGGTCTGGCGGCCTACGTCCTCGCCGCCATCGGCGCGATGCTGGCGCCGTCGATGCTGCTGCTGATCGTCTGGCGCACCGTGCAGGGCGCAGCGATGGGTGCCGCGGTGATGTCGGCGCGCGCCATCGTGCGCGACCTCTATCCGCCGGCAGAAGGTGCCCGCATGATGTCGCGCGCGCTCACCGGCCTGGGCATCATCGCCTGCCTGTGCGCGCCGCTCGGCGGCGTGGTGTCCGACGGTTTCGGCTGGCGCTTCGCACTGCTTTTACCCGCGTTGTTCGGCGCTGCGACGCTGGCACTGATCGCACTGCGCTTCAACGAAACGCTGACGCGGCGCAACCCCGATGCACTGCGGCCAGCCACGCTCGTCAGTACCTGGTCGACCGTCGTGCGCAACCCGACCTTTCTGTCGTTCACCGCGCTGACGACCGCGGCCTATGCCGTGCTCTTCACTTTCCTGGCCTCGTCGTCGTTCGTCTTCATCCAGGTGCTCGGCCTGACGAAGACGCAGTACGGGCTGGTGATGCTCTGGAACTCGCTGGCCTACATCGCCGGCACCTTTTTGTGCCGCCGTTGGCTGACCCGCTATGGCCTGCGCGGCTGCATTGCGAGGGGCGGCGTGCTCACGCTGACCGGCGGCACAATCATGGGCGCGCTCGCCCTCGGCGGTGTGCAGTCCACCTTTGCCATCGTGCTGCCGCTGACACTGGTGATGCTCGGCCACGGCATCCATCAGCCATGTGGCCAGACGGGTGCCGTCGGGCCCTTTCCGCAAGCGGCCGGCGCCGCGTCGGCACTCAACGGCTTCGTAATGATGCTTGCCGCCTTCTTTATAGGCGGCTGGCTCGGCACGCACATGGACGGCACCGTGCGGCCGCTGGCTTACGGCATGTGGTTTTGGTGCGCCTGCATCGCAGCCATCGCCTGGACGCTGGTGCAGAAGTTCGGGGAACCGCGTGGCGGGTGATGTCGACCTGGTTGCTGGCGACATTGCCTACATCGCCATCGCAGGGCCGACGGCCAGCGGCAAGACAGCCGCCGCCATGGCCATCGCACGCACGCGCCCGGTCGAGATCGTCAGCGTCGATTCGGCGCTGGTCTACCGCGGCATGGACATCGGCACCGCCAAGCCAAGCGCGACTGAGCGGGCGGAAGTGCCTCACCATTTGATCGACATTCGCGACCCTGCCGAGCGCTACAGCGCGGCCGCCTTCGTCGAGGATGCGCAGCGCGCCATCGCCGACATCCGCGCGCGCGGCAAGCTGCCTCTGCTCGTCGGCGGAACGATGCTGTACTTCAAGGCACTGATCGATGGCCTCGACGCGATGCCGTCGGCCGATGCCGCCCTGCGCGCGAAGCTCGCAGCCGAAGCTGCCGACGTCGGCTGGCCCGCCATGCACGCGAAGCTCGCCGAGGTCGACCCCATCACTGCGGCGCGACTCGCTCCGGCCGACAGCCAGCGCATCCAGCGCGCGCTCGAGGTCTGGCACGCCAGCGGGTTGCCGCTCTCGCACTTTCATGCAGTCAAAGTGGACAACGAAAACTCGATGACAGACGACCACACGAAGATCGCCACCGGCATCCTCTTCTCAATCGAGACAGAAGACCGCGCGTGGCTGCACACCCGCATCGCGCAGCGCTTCGACACCATGCTTGCCGACGGGTTCATGGATGAAGTCAACACCCTGCGCGCTCGCGGCGACCTGACGCCCGACCTGCCCTCGATGCGCTGCGTCGGCTATCGGCAAGCCTGGCAAGCACTCGACGGCGGCTGGCCGATGGCCGAGTTGCGTGAGCGCGGCATCGCGGCGACGCGCCAACTCGCCAAGCGGCAGATGACGTGGCTGCGCAGCATGCCGAAGCGCCGCATCGTCGCCTGCGATGCACCGGGCGCAGTCGCCGAGATCGTGCGCCAGGTCGGTCGGATCGCAGGACGTGCATGACCTTGCGCATCGACAACCTCGGCAAGCACTACGGCGAAGCGGCGGTCTTCGAGCACGTCACGCTCGAAGTGGCGAGCGGCGAGTTCGTCGCCATCGTCGGCGAATCCGGCGTCGGCAAGTCGACCCTGCTCAACTGCATGGCCGGGCTCGACAGCTGGGACGCCGGCAGCGTCACGCACGACGGCACCGACATCGGCAAGCTCGACGACACCGCCCGTGCCTTGTGGCGCCGCGCGAACGTCGGCTTCGTGTTCCAGGCCTTCCACGTGCTGCCGCATCTCGACGTGACGCAGAACGTGGCCCTGCCCTTGATGCTGATGGGACGCAACGACCCGGTGCGGGTCGAACGCATGCTCGACGTGGTCGGACTTGCCGGGCTCGGCGCCCGCTTGCCGCAGCAGCTTTCGGGCGGCCAGTTGCAACGCGTTGCCATCGCGCGCGCGCTGGTGCACCGGCCGGCATTGCTGCTGGCCGACGAGCCGACCGGCAACCTCGACCCGACGACCGCGGCCCGCGTCATGGACGTGCTCTTCGCGCAAACGCGCGAGCACGGCGCGTCGCTGGTGCTGGTGACGCATTCGGTCGCCGCGGCGGCGCGGGCCGATCGGGTGCTGCACCTGCGGGTCGACGGCATCTACACAGAAGCCCGTGCCGATGTTTAATTCGGATATGAACAAACTCACACTCGGCTGCATCGCCGACGACTTCACCGGCGCAACCGACCTCGCCAACAACCTGGTGCGCGCCGGCATGCGCGTGGTGCAAACCATCGGCGTGCCCAACGAGGCGTTCAGCGACGAGGTCGATGCCATTGTGGTCGCGCTCAAGACGCGGACCTTGCCCGCGGCCGATGCTGTGTCGCAATCACTGGCGGCATTGACCTGGCTGCAGGCGCAAGGCGCGCAGCAGATCTACTTTAAATACTGTTCGACCTTCGACTCGACGGCCAAGGGCAACATCGGCCCGGTGACCGACGCGTTGATGGACGCGCTGCACACCGACTTCACCATCGCCTGCCCCGCCTTCCCGGAGAACGGCCGGACGGTCTTCAAAGGTTACCTCTTCGTCGGCGACGAGTTGCTGCACGAGTCGGGCATGCGCAACCATCCGCTGACGCCGATGACCGACTCGAATCTCGTGCGCGTGCTGCAAGCACAGACCTCGCGTCGCGTCGGGCTCATCGACTACCGCACCGTGGCGCGTGGCGTCGACGCCATCAAGGCGCGCATCGAGACACTGCGCCGTGAAGACGTTTCGATGGCCATCGTCGATGCCACCAGCAACGACGATTTGATGCGCATGGGCGAGGCGTTTCGCGCCATGCCGCTGCTCACCGCCGGCTCCGGCGTGGCGATCGGCCTGCCGCAGAACTTTGGCATTTCCCCACAACCGCAAGCGGCCGAGTTGCCACCGGCACGCGGCCTGCGCGCCATCGTGTCGGGCAGTTGTTCGACCGCCACCAACGCGCAGGTGGCCGACTTCATAGGCCGCGGCGGCGCAGCCTTTGCGATCGACCCGTTGCGCCTGGCCGAAGGTATCGATGTCGCGAGCCAGGCGCTGCGCTGGGCAGAGCCCCTCCTGAAAGCCGGGCCGGTGCTGGTCTATGCAACCGCGGCACCCGATGCGGTGCGCGCAGTGCAGGCGCAACTGGGCGTGCAGCGCGCTGGCGAAATGGTCGAGCACACGTTGGCCGCCGTAGCGCGAGGGCTGGTCGAACGCGGCGTCGGGCAACTGGTGGTAGCGGGCGGCGAAACATCGGGCGCCTGTGTGCAGGCGCTCGATATCGCCATGTTGCGCATCGGTCCGCAGATCGCGCCCGGTGTGCCGTGGTGCCATGCGCCTTCCACGCACTCCGCGAGTGGCGCCGTGCACGTCGCGCTCAAGTCGGGCAACTTCGGCGCAGTCGACTTCTTCGCTCACGCGTTCTCATTGCTTTCACCTGAACCTGGAATGCTATGACGCTGGACGAAGCGACTGCCCGCGACGAGATCTGCCGCATTGGCCGCAGCCTCTTCGAGCGTGGCTACGTGCACGCGACCGCGGGCAACATCAGCGTGCGATTCAATAGCTCGGAGGGAGGCGGCTTTCTGATCACACCGACCGATGCCTGCCTCGGTTTTCTGGAGCCGGCGCGACTGGCGCTGCTCGACGAAGACGGCGTGCAGCAGAGCGGCGACCGCGCGAGCAAGACCATCGCGCTGCATCGGCGCATCTACGGCGCCAGCCTCGCCACCGCCGCGCCGGCGCATTGCATCGTTCACACGCACAGCACGCATTGCGTCGGTCTGACGCTCGACGGGGCCATGTGCGACGCGCCGCAAGGCCGCGAGTTGCTGCCCGCACTCACGCCCTATTTCGTGATGAAGGTCGGCCGCGTGCCGTTGATCGGCTACGCACGGCCGGGCGCGACTGAAGCCGCGGACGAAGTCGAAAACACCATCGTGCGCTACCACGCTGCAGGCACGGCGATCCGCGCCGTCATGCTGGAGCGGCTCGGCCCCACCGTGTGGCACGACACGCCGGCTGCTGCGATGGCGACGCTCGAAGAACTGGAAGAAACCGCGCGACTCTGGACCATGCGGCCCGCGAAGCCGGCACCACTCGATGAAGCGCAAATCGAAGAACTGCGCGAGCGCTTTGGCGCGATTTGGTAGAGCGCAGCGCTAAAGATCAGTCGCCAGCCAGCAGCACGGCATAGCGCGCCAGGTCGACATTCCCGCCGCTGACCACGATACCCACTCGCTGTCCGGCGATGGCCGCACCCGCAGCGCATGCAGCCGCGAACGACAGGCACCCCGTCGGTTCAACCACCATCTTCATGCGCTCGGCGAAGAAGCGCATCGCTTCGACCAGTTGCACATCGCTCACGGTCAAGATGTCGTCGACATCCCGCTTGATGATCGCGAAGGTGTATTGGCCGAGGTGCTGGGTCTGCGCGCCATCGGCGATGGTGCGGGGCGTTTCGATATGGACGATCTTCCCCGAACGAAACGACTGCTGACCATCGTTACCTGCCTCCGGCTCCACGCCGTAGACCTTGCAACCCGGCGCCAGCGCGCGTGCTGACAACGCGGAGCCGCTGCTCAGGCCACCGCCGCCGAGACAGATGTACAGCGCGTCGAGCGGGCCATCGGCGGCCGTGTCTTCGATCAGTTCCTTGACGGCCGTGCCCTGCCCGGCGATGACATCGGGATGGTCATAAGGCGGAATCAACGTCATGCCGCGTTCTTCTGCGAGTTGCCGCGTCACTGCCTCGCGGTCTTCGGTGAAGCGGTTGTACTGCACGACCTCGGCACCGTACTCGCGCGTGGCGGCGAGCTTGGCCGCCGGCGCGTCGTTGGGCATGACGATGACGGCCGGCATGCCGAGCAAGCGGGCCGACAGCGCCACCGCCTGGGCATGGTTGCCGGACGAGAACGCGATGGCGCCGGCCTTGCGCTGGGCCGCGTCGAACTTCGACAATGCGTTGAAGGCACCCCGAAACTTGAAGGCGCCCATGCGCTGGAAGTTCTCGCACTTGAAAAAGAACTGCGCGCCGTAGCGTGCGTCTGCCGTAGCAGAGCGAAGCACGGGGGTGCGGTGGGCGTGGCCTTCGAGCCGCGCGGCGGCGTCGATCACGTCTGCATAAGTCGGGAGCTGGAGCATTTGGCGAGCATATCGGACCGAGCGACGCACCGGAAGCCCTCGGTAAACCGCGCCCGTGCAAGCCTGATATCGGACCGGCACAATTGCGTGATGCGGGCCCTGCTCATCACTTTCTCCTGGCAGGAACTGCGACATCACCCGTGGCGCAATGCAGCCGCGGTGCTGGCCGTCATGCTCGGCGTGGCGCTGGCCTTTTCGGTACAGCTCATCAACGCTTCGGCGCTCGATGAATTTTCCAGTGCGGTGCGCTCGGTCAACGGGCAGCCCGATCTTGAATTGCGCGCGGCGCAGGGTGGATTCGACGAGGCGGTGTACGCGCGCGCGGCGCGGCAACCGCAGGTCCTTCTCGCGAGCCCTGTTCTGGAGCTTCAAACCGTGGCCTTCGCAGGAACAGGCGGGTCCGACCGGGCCGGTCAATCCAAAGAACAGCGTGTCCCGCTGCGCATCGTCGGCATCGATGCGCTGGCGCTCCCGACCATCGCCCCCGCGCTGCTGCCGCGACCTTCAGCCAACAGCGCGCGGTTTGCATTGTTCGCGCCGGCCACTGTCTTTCTCAACGCCGCCGCGCGTGCTGCACTCGGCGAAGGCACTGCGGCATTGCGCCTCTCCGTCAACGGCGCATGGCGCGACGTGCAGGTTGCCGGCACCGTCGCAGCGGGCGGCAGCGCACTGGCGGTGATGGACATCGGTGCCGCGCAAGACCTGTTCGGCCGCGCCGGACAACTCACTCGCATCGACTTGCGGCTCGCAGCCGGCACCGATCGCACCGCCTTCATCCGCTCACTGGAAAGCTCGCCGGACTGGCCGGCTGGCATCCGCATCGCCGAGCCGGGCGATGCGGCCGAACGTGTGAGCAACCTGTCGCGCGCCTACCGCGTCAACCTCACGGTGCTGGCGCTGGTCGCGCTTTTCACAGGCGCGTTTCTGGTCTTCTCGGTGCTCGCTCTCAGCGTGGCCAAACGCGCGCAGCAGTTCGCGCTGCTCGGCGTGCTGGGGCTGACGCCGCGCGGCCGCTTGCAACTGGTGCTGATCGAATCGCTGGTGCTGGGCGTGATCGGCAGCGTCGCCGGCATCGCGCTCGGCGCTGCCCTCGCCGCCTTCGCACTGCGTGTGCTGGGCGGTGATCTCGGCGGCGGGTACTTCGACGGCGTTGCGCCGACCCTGCACTGGAGCACGCCTTCTGCGCTGCTCTACGGCGGCCTCGGCGTGATCGCTGCACTGGTCGGCGGCTGGTGGCCGGCACGGGCTGCCATGTTGTTGCCGGAAGCGCAGACGCTGAAGGGGCTCGGTGCAGCGCCGGCGGCTGGCAACGGCCACTGGCTGGCGATCGCGCTCGTCGCGCTCGGCATCGCCTTGGCCACCGCGCCCGCCATCTTCGGCATCCCGATCGCCGCGTACCTTTCGGTCGCGTGCCTGCTGGTCGGCGGCATCACCGCGCTGCCCTGGTTGATCGCGCTGTTGTACGACCGCATCGCACCGCTGTTCGCGCAACACGTGCTGCCGATGCTCGCCATCGAGCGCGCTCGACGCATGCGCGGCACTGCCGCGGTCGCGGTGAGCGGCGTGGTCGCCAGCCTGAGTCTTGCCGTCGCGCTGACGGTGATGGTGGCGAGCTTTCGCGACTCGGTCACGCGCTGGCTCGATGTCGTGCTGCCGGCGGATCTCTATGTGCGAAGTGCGTCGGCTGGCAATTCCGGCAGTGGCGATCTGGCGCCGTTCATGCCCAGCTTCGTGCAGGCGCTGGCGCAGGTACCGGGCGTGGCGCGCACCGGCACGCTGCGCACGCGACCGTTGCTGCTCGATGCCACGCGGCCCGCCGTGACGCTGATTGCCCGCGACCTGGACGACGACGTCTCGCGCTCGCTGCCGCTGATGACGGCGGCATTGCCGGTGCCGGTGGGGCAGATCGGCATCTACGTCAGCGAGGCGATGGTCGAGTTGTACGGGGCGAGGCCCGGAGATGTCTTCGCGCCGCTGTCGAAGGCGTTTGGCACGAGCACGACGAATGCGCCGGGTGCTGGGAGTCCCGCGAACGCGTCACAGGCAATGCCACCGATCTTCTTCGTCGCCGGCATCTGGCGGGACTACGTGCGGCAGTTCGGCGCCATCACATTGGGCGCGCGCGATTTTGAGAAGCTGACGGGCGACCGCAACGTCAGCGACATCGCGCTGTGGCTCGCACCCGGCGCGGACGAAGCATCGGTGCAGGCAGCAGTGCGTGCATCGGCAGCGCGCAGCATCGCGGCCGGTGGGGCGGGCGGAGAGCCGATCGAGATCTCGTCGGTTAGTCAGATTCGCGCGACCTCGTTGCGCATCTTCGACCGCAGCTTTGCCGTCACCTACTGGCTGCAAGCAGTTGCGATCGCCATCGGGCTGTTCGGCATTGCCGCGAGCTTCAGCGCGCAGGTGCTGGCGCGCCGCAAGGAATTCGGTTTGCTCGCGCACCTCGGCTTCACGCGACGACAGGTGCTGGCGATCGTCGCCGGCGAAGGCGCGGCGTGGACCGGCATCGGCGCGGTGGCCGGCCTGGTGCTCGGGCTGGCGGTATCGGTGGTGCTGGTGAAAGTGGTGAACCCGCAAAGCTTTCACTGGACCATGGATCTGCTGCTGCCATGGCTGCGCTTGATCGCGTTGTGTGCGGCAGTGGTCGCCGCCGGCACTGTGACCGCCTGGCTCGCAGGGCGTGCGGCGGCCGGGCGGGATGCGGTGTTGGCGGTGAAGGAGGATTGGTGATGGCGACACGACGGGAAAGTCCTCCGAGGCCGGCAAATTCGGCAGCGCAATCAGGCGCATCGAGCCCCTCGCGTCGAACGCTGCTGCGAACTGCACTGGCCGCGCTCGCTGTTCCTTTCGCGATGCCTCTCTGGGCGTTGCCGCCCCGCACACTGCAGTTCCCACGCGACTTCGGCAGCCATCCCGATCTCGCGACAGAGTGGTGGTACGTCACCGGCCATGCACGCTCGCAGGACGGTCGCGAGTTCGGCTACCAGGTCACGTTTTTTCGCTCGCGGATCGATGCTGCAAAGCCGTTGAATTCGGCCTTCGCCGCCAAGCAGATCGTGTTCGCACATGCCGCCATCACCGATCTGGAGGGCAAGAAGCTCTTGCACGACCAGCGCATTGCGCGCGAGGGGTTCGGCGTCGCTTCGGCAAGTCAGAGCGACACCGACGTCAAGCTGCGCGACTGGTCGCTGGTGCGTCGACCTGACTCGCAAGGCATCTATGAAGCGCATGTCGCAGCTACAGGATTCGCCGTCGACCTGAGCTTTGCGCCAACGCAGCCGGTGCTGTTGCAGGGCGATGCCGGCCTCTCGCGCAAGGGGCCCTCGCCCGATCAGGCCAGCTACTACTACAGCGAGCCTCAGCTCGCCGCGCAAGGCCGGCTGACGCTGCAAGGCCGCGCCTTCGATGTCACCGGAACGGCCTGGCTCGACCACGAGGTCAGCGAAGCGCTGCTGCATCCGGACGCGGTGGGTTGGGACTGGATCGGCATGAACCTGGACGATGGCAGCGCCCTCACCGCCTTTCATCTGCGGCGTCGCGACGGCAGTGCGTTGTGGGCCGGCGGCTCGATGCGCCAAAAGGGCGGCGCGTCGCGTTCGTTCAGCGAGAACGAGGTTCGGTTCCAAGCCGAAAGCACATGGACCAGCCCGCGCACAAAGGCGATCTACCCGACGCGCTGGCGCGTGCAGACTTCTGCTGGCACGTTTACCGTGCGCGCCTTGCTCGACGATCAGGAACTGGACGGTAGCGGTGCGACCGGCGGCGTGTACTGGGAAGGCCTGAGCGAACTGCTCGACGCGCAGGGCAAGCGCGTGGGCAGGGGCTACCTGGAGATGACGGGCTACGCCGCGCCGCTCCAGCTGTGACCCGCTGATTCGCTGCGCTACTTGCGCTTGATCAGCGCGATGATCTCGCCCATGATCCCGCGTCGGAATGCCAGCACGCAGATCACGAAGATCAAGCCGGTGACCATCGTCACCGACTCGCCCAGCGTGTTGAACCACTCGATGGACGTGAGGCGGGCCAGCAGGTTGCCGAACTCGCCGATCTTGTTCTCGAGCAGCTCGACCACGGCCGCGCCGACGATCGGGCCCGACAGCGTACCGAGACCACCGACCAGTGTCATCAAAACGACCTGACCCGATGCGGTCCAGTGCACGTCGCTCAATGTCGCGAAGCCGAGCACCAAGGTCTTGAGCGAGCCGGCCAGACCCGACAATGCGGCAGAGATCACGAACGCCAGCAGCTTGAATCGCGCGACGTCGTAACCCAGCGAGAGCGCACGCGGCTCGTTTTCCTTGATGCCTTTCAGCACCTGGCCAAACGGCGAATGGATGGTTCGCGCGATCAGCAGGAATCCCGCCACCACCACCGCGAGCGCGACGTAGTACATCGTGAGGTCGCTCGACAAATCGAGCAGGCCAAACAGCTTGCCACGCGGCACGCCTTGCAGGCCGTCTTCGCCGCCGGTGAATTTGGCCTGCAGCGCAACGAAGAACATCATCTGCGCCAGCGCCAGCGTGATCATCGCAAAGTAGATGCCCTGACGACGAATCGCCAACACCCCGAACAACCAGCCGAGCAGTCCACCGGTGACGGTGCCAAGAAGAAGCCCCAGCTCAGGCGTCAGGCCCCAGGCCTTCATCGAGTAGCCGGCAACGTAAGCCGAGCCGCCCAGAAACGCAGCGTGGCCGAACGACAGCAAGCCGGTGTAGCCCAACAGCAAGTTGAAGGCCGCGGCGAACAGCGCGAAGCACATCAGCTTCATCACGAACACCGGATAGGCACCGAAGAACGGCGCGAACAGCAATGCGATGAACAACAGTCCGTAGACGATCGTGGATATCTTTTTCATGTTCATGCCGGTCGCCTTACTTTTCTTTGCCGAACAGGCCGGCGGGGCGAATCAACAGCACGATGACCATGATCAGGAAAACGACGGTGGACGATGCCTCCGGGTAGAACACTTTGGTAAAGCCTTCGACGATGCCGAGCCCGAGGCCGGTGAGGATCGATCCCATGATCGAACCCATGCCGCCAATGACCACCACCGCGAACACCACGATGATGAGGTTTTGCCCCATCAGCGGCGTGACCTGAATCACGGGTGCCGCCAGCACGCCCGCGAAGGCCGCCAGCGCGGCGCCGAAGGCGTAAGTCAGCGTCACCATCAACGGCACGTTGACGCCGAACGCTTCGACCAGCCGCGGGTTCTCGGTGCCGGCCCGCAGGTACGCGCCGAGCTTGGTCCGCTCGATGACGAACCACGTTGCGAAACACACGACCAGCGACACGACAACGACCCAGGCCCGGTAGTTGGGCAGCACCATGAATCCGAGGTTGGTCGCGCCGTCGAGCAGCTCCGGTGCGTCGTAGCCGAGGCCCGACACCCCGTAGACCGAGCGAAAAGCGCCCTCGATGAGCAAGGTGAGCCCAAGCGTGAGCAGCAGGCCGTACAAATGATCGAGCTTGTAGATCCAGCGCAGCAACAGGCGCTCGATAAGCACCCCGAAAATGCCGACCACCACAGGCGCGATGAAGAGCATGGGCCAGTAGCCCAGCCCGAGGTAGTTCAGGGCCATCCATGTCAGCAGCGCACCCATCATGAACAAGGCGCCGTGCGCGAAGTTGATGACGTTGAGCAGGCCGAAGATCACGGCCAAGCCGAGACTCAACATGGCGTAAAACGAGCCGTTCACCAGCCCCAGGAGGAGCTGGCTCAACAGGCCGGGCAAGGAGATGGTCATGGAAGCGTTCGGAGCGTCACAGCGTCAAGATGTTGGTCGCGGGCTCTATTTCCAGAGAGCGCACTTGCTCTCAGCCTTGGTGGTGAACACCTGGTCGCCGGGGAGCTTGGTCACGACCTTGTAGTAGTCCCATGGCTGCTTCGATTCGGCCGGCGACTTCACTTGCACCAGGTACATGTCGTGCACGAAGCGGCCGTCGGGGCGGACCGTGCCCTGCGCATAGAAGTCTTTGATGGGCGTGCTCTTCAGATGCGCCATGACCTTGTCCGAGTCGGTCGACTTGAGGGCTTGCACAGCCTTCAGGTATGTCATTGTGGCCGAGTAGTCGGCGGCCTGGATGTCGGTCGGCATGCGCTTCATCTTTTCGAAGTAGCGGTTGCCGAACTTGCGCGACTCGTCGTTCAGGTTCCAGTCCCAGCTGGTCGTCAGCAGCAGGCCCTCGGTGTTCTTCAGTCCGAGGCTGTGGATATCGCTGATGAAGACGAGCAGGCCTGCCATCTTCATCGTCTTGGTGATGCCGAACTCGCGGGCCGCCTTGATCGCGTTGACGGTGTCGCCACCCGCGTTTGCGAGGCCGAGGATCTGCGCCTTCGAGTTTTGCGCCTGCAGCAAAAACGACGAGAAGTCGGAGGCATTGAGCGGGTGACGAACCGAGCCCACGACGGTACCGCCCTTCTCCTTGATGACCTTGGCCGTATCGGCTTCGAGCGCTTGCCCGAACGCGTAGTCGGCCGTCAGAAAGAACCAGCTCTTGCCGCCCTGATCGACCACCGCGCCGCCGGTGCCTTTGGCCAGTGCGACCGTATCGTAGGCATAGTGAACGGTGTACGGGCTGCACTGCTCGTTGGTGAGGGCCGACGAGCCTGCACCGATGGCGATGAAAGTGCGCTTCTTCTCTTGCGCGACCTTCGCCATGGCGAGGCCGGTGCCGGAGTTGGTACCGCCGATCAGCATCGACAGACCCTGCGTGTCCATCCATTCGCGCGCCTTGGACGCTGCGATATCCGCTTTGTTCTGATGGTCGGCGGTCAGCAGCTCGATCGGCATACCGTTGACCTTGCCGCCGAAGTCGTCGATCGCCATCTGGATGGCGGTGACGCCACCCTTGCCGTCGACGTCAGAGTACAGGCTGGACATATCTGTGATGAAACCGATACGCACTTTGTCGTTGGCCTGGGCTTGCGCCGCACCATTCGAAAGTGCCATGGCCGCAGCCACCAGGGAGAGAGCGAATGCCTTTTTCATCGTCGACCTCTTCACTTCCAGGTGGCGCACTTCGTTTCCGCCTTGGTCGTGAAGACCTGCTCACCCGGCATCACCTTGATCACTTTCAGGTAGTCCCAAGGCTGCTTCGACTCCGCCGGCGACTTGGCTTGCACCAGCAACATGTCGTGGATGTACTGGCCGTCCGCGCGAATCTGGCCCTTGCCGTAGAAGTCGTCGATCTTCATGCTCTTGAGCTGTGCCATGACCTTGTCGGCATCGGTCGTCTTCGCGGCTTCGATGGCCTTTAGGTAGTTCGTGGTGAACGAGTAATCGGCGGCCTGCACGTCGGTCGGCATGCGCTTGGTCTTGTCGAAGAACTTCTTCGACCAGGCGCGTGTCTTGTCGTTCAGGTCCCAGTAGAAACTGGTGGTGTGCAACAGGCCTTCGGTGTTCTTCAGACCCAAGCTGTGGACGTCCGAAAGGAACACCAGCAGACCGGCGATCTTCATGGTCTTGTTGATGCCGAACTCTTTCGCGGCCTTGATCGAGTTGATGGTGTCACCGCCAGCGTTCGCCAGACCGAGAATCTGCGCCTTGGAGTTTTGTGCCTGCAGCAGGAACGACGAGAAGTCGGACGCGTTGAGTGGGTGCCGGACCGAACCCAGCACAGTGCCACCCTTGGCCTTGACGATGGCGGTGGTGTCGGCTTCCAGCGCCTGACCGAAGGCGTAGTCGGCCGTCAGAAAAAACCAGCTCTTGCCGCCCTGGTCCACTACGGCACCGCCGGTACCCTTGGCCAGCGCCACGGTGTCGTACGCGTAGTGGATGGTGTAGGGGCTGCACTGCTCGTTAGTGAGTGCCGAAGTACCCGCGCCGTTGTTGATGTAGACACGCTTCTTCTCTTGCGCCACCTTGGCCATCGCGAGCGCGGTGCCGGAGTTGGTGCCGCCGAAAAGCAGCGTGACGCCTTGCGTGTCAATCCACTCGCGAGCCTTCGATGCGGCGATGTCGGGCTTGTTCTGGTGGTCAGCCGACATGAGTTCGATCGGCTGGCCCAACACCTTGCCGCCGAAGTCGTCGATCGCCATCTGGATGGCCGTCACGCCACCCTTGCCTTCGACGTCGGAGTACAAACTCGACATGTCGGTGATGAAGCCGATCTTGACCTTCTCTTGCGCCTGAGCGGCGGTGACGAGCGTGAGGGCACCGATGGCGAGTGCGAGCGCGGTAAGTTTCTTGTTCATTGCGAAATCTCCGAAAGAAAATGGATTGGAAAAAGGTCAGACGCCGAGCAATTCGTTGAGCACCGGCATCTTGGCTTCGAGCTCGGCGGCGCCGAACTTCTCCACGATGCGGCCGTGCTCCATCACATAGAAGCGGTCGGCCAACGGCGCAGCAAAGCGAAAGTTCTGCTCCACCATGACCACCGTGTAGCCCTTGCTACGCAGCATGTGAATCATGCGTGCGAGGGCTTGAACAATGACGGGCGCGAGCCCTTCAGATATCTCGTCGAGAAGCAGCAGCTTGGCTCCCGTGCGCAGGATGCGCGCGACCGCGAGCATCTGCTGCTCGCCGCCCGAGAGACGCGTACCCTGGCTGTGGCGGCGCTCGGCCAGGTTGGGGAACATGTCGTAGATTTCTTCGACCGACATGCCCGGTCCCGAACCCTTGAGCTGCGGTGGCAGCATCAGGTTTTCTTCGCACGACAGGCTGGCGAAAATGCCACGCTCCTCCGGGCAATAGCCGATGCCATGGTGCGCAATACGGTAGGTCGCCATCGAAATGGTTTCGACGCCGTTGACCTGGATGCTGCCCTTGCGCGCACCGGTGAGGCCCATGATGGCGCGCAGCGTGGTCGTGCGCCCTGCCCCGTTGCGGCCCAGCAGTGTGACGACTTCGCCGGGCTGCACGACCATGTCGACACCGTGCAGCACGTGCGACTCGCCGTACCAGGCTTCCAGGCCCTTGATCTCCAGTGCGGCGGTCATGAATGAGCGCCGGCGAGCTGTCCGTCGGTGGTGCCCATGTAGGCCTCCATCACCAGCGGGTTCTTCGAGACTTCAGCGTAGGGTCCTTCGGCCAGCACGGCGCCGCGCTGCAGCACGGTGATGGTGTCGGCGATGGTCGACACCACGCTCATGTTGTGCTCGACCATCAGGATGGTGCGGCCTGCGGCCACGCGTTTGATCAGTTCGGCCACGCGGTGCACGTCTTCGTGGCCCATGCCCTGCGTCGGCTCGTCGAGCAACATCAGCTCGGGCTCCATCGCCAGCGTGGTGGCGATCTCGAGGGCGCGCTTGCTGCCGTACGGCAGGTTTACCGTCTGCTCCTCAGCCAGGTCCTCCAGCCCGACCTCGGCCAGCAAAGCGCGAGCGCGATCGTCGAGCGGCTTCAGCGAATTTTCGCTTTTCCAGAAGTGGTAAGAGGTGCCGAGTGAACGCTGCAATCCGAGGCGCACGTTTTCGAGCAACGTGAGGTGCGGGAACACTGCGGAAATCTGGAACGAGCGAATGATGCCGCGGCGCGCGATTTGCGCCGGCCGCTCGCTCGTGATGTCATGGCCGTTGAAGAGGATCGTGCCGGACGTCGGCTCGAGGAATTTGGTCAGGAGGTTGAAGCAGGTCGTCTTGCCGGCGCCGTTGGGGCCGATCAGGGCGTGGATCGATCCGCGCTTGACTGCCAGATCGACCTTGCTGACCGCGGTGAAACCTTTGAATTCCTTGGTGAGCTGACGTGTTTCGAGAATGACGTCGCTCATCTCGCGCGGTCGTCCGGTTGCTGGAAGGAAATTTCGATCATGCGGTCCATTCGAGCGCGCCACCATGGCTGCGCGGACGCATGTTATCTCGCGGTTCGGTGCTTTCTACTGGGGCAAATGCCTATGCTGCACTGCAACCCGGCGCTCTCCTACGCGGCCGGAAGCGCGTCCGGCCGCGCAGGATTCAGTGCGCACCAGCCGCAGCATCGGAACCCGCGCCGCCCTTGGCCGGTTTGGCAAGCCAGACCAGCGGAATCAGGAAAATGAACAAGACAGCCGACGCGTAGAAAACATCGTTGGCCGCCAGCATGAAGGATTGCTGGTCGATCAGCCGGTTGATCTGCGCCAGTACCTGATCGGCACTGAAGCCGTTGCTTTGCAATCCGGAGATCATGCCGGTTGCTGCAGAGTTGCCCTGGTTGATCGACTCGGCCAGTTGCGCGTGGTGCGTCGTCGCGCGGTTGTCCCAAACGGTCGTGACGATCGAGGTGCCCATGGCGCCCGCGGTGATCCGTAAAAAATTCGACAGGCCCGACGCCGCCGGGATCCGATCGGGCGTCAGGCCCGACAGCGTAATCGTCACCAGCGGGATAAAGAAGAACGCCATCGCCACGCCCTGAATGATCGTCGGCACCATGATGGTGGCGATGTCGGCAGAGGTATTGAACCGCGAACGCATCCACAGCACGAGCGCGAACACCAGGAACGAGAAGGTGACGTAACGCCGTGGATCGACTTTGGCCACGGTGAGCCCGACCAGCGGAGACAGCACGATGGCCAGTGCGCCGACGGGCGCCAGCACCATGCCGGCCTGCGTCGCGGTGTAGCCCATGTACTGCTGCAGCCAGAGCGGCAGCAACACGACGTTGCCAAAGAACAGCCCATACCCCACGGCGGTGGCCAGGGCACCCGACCAGAAGTTGCGGCGTTTGAACAGTGAAAGGTCGACGACCGGATGCTCTTCAGTCAGCTCCCAGATGATGAAGAAGGCGAACCCCACGACGGCCACAACGGCCATCGTCACCACCTCAGGCGAATGAAACCAATCGAGCTCCTTGCCCTTGTCGAGCATGAGCTGCATCGAGCCCACCCAAAGCACCAGCAGCGTCAACCCCACCGAATCGATCGGCGCCTTCACGATGGTCGAATCACGCTTGCGGTAGAGCACCCAGGTAATCGACGCCGCGAGCACGCCCACCGGGATGTTGATATAGAAAATCCACGGCCACGAGATGTTGTCGGTAATCCAACCGCCGAGCAGCGGGCCCATCACCGGCGCGACCAGCGTCGTCATCGCCCACATAGCCATCGCGAGGCCGGCGAGCGCCCGCGGATAGCTGGCGAGAAGCAAGGTCTGCGACAGCGGAATCATCGGCCCGGCGCAAAAGCCCTGCAGCGCGCGGAACAGAATCAGCGTGGTCATGTTCGGCGCGATACCGCACAAGAACGAGGCGAACATGAACAGGATCACGCTGGCCATGAAGAGCTTGACCTGACCGAACCGCTGCGAAAGCCAGCCGGTGAGAGGCACCGCGATGGCGTTGGCCACCGCGAAGCTGGTGATGACCCAGGTGCCCTGCGTCGAACTGACGCCGAGGTCGCCGGAAATTGCGGGGAGCGACACGTTCGCGATCGACGAATCGAGCACGTTCATGAAGGTCGCGGCCGAGAGCGCGATCGTGCCCCAGACGCGCGCAGCGCCTTCGAGCGGCGCGTGGACAATGTGAGCGGATGCGGGAGCAGTGGCCATCGCGTGCGTATGCGGCTGTGCGTGTAAACGAGAACGTGGGAGCGTGCGGATCGGGGCCGGCGACTAGCCGTGGTTGCCCGACATGGCGACGGCCGCGGGCCGCGCGACGCTGGCCTGCGGCGGCACGGCCGACACGGCAACGCCGGGTGCTGTCGCCTTGGCCGCGGGCGCAGCCGTGCCCTTCGCGCCGCTCGCCAGCGCAGGCACCGCACCGGCGAGATTGGCCGCGATAATGCGTTGCACGACCGCGTCGGAGCCGTTGTCTTCCGAGCTGTAGACCTGGGTCTGCGACAACGCTGAAGCGCGGGGCGCGTCGGCCAGCATCTTTCCGTCCTTAGCGCTGACATCAATCTCCGCGTCCATCGACAAACCGACGCGCAACGGGCTGGTCTTCAATTGCTCCGGGTCGAGCGTGATGCGCACCGGCACACGCTGCACCACCTTGATCCAGTTGCCGGTCGCGTTTTGTGCAGGCAAGAGCGCAAAGGCTGCACCGGTACCCACGCCCAAGCCCGCGACCTTGCCGTTGTATTCGATCTTTTTGCCATACAGGTCGGCGGTGAGTTTTACGGGCTGACCGAGACGGATGTTGCGCAGCTGCACTTCCTTGAAATTGGCATCGACCCACACTTGGTTGAGCGGCACGATCGACATCATCGGCGTGCCGGCAGCGACGCGCTGGCCAAGCTGCACCGTGCGCTTGGCAACGTAGCCGTCGACCGGTGCGGGCATCGCGACGCGCTGCGTGGCGAGGTAGGCCTCGCGCACCTTGGCCGCGGCGGACAGCACGCTCGGGTGGTCTGCGACGCTGGTGCCATCGGTCAACGACTGGTTGCTCAACAGCTGTTCACGTGCAGTGACAACGCCTGCCTGAGCAGCCGCCAGCGCGCTCTTGGCGTTGGCAAGAGCGGTTTCGGAATGGTTCAGTTCTTCTTTCGACACCGCCCCGTTGCCCGAGAGCGCTTGTCGGCGTTGCAGATCGTCTTGCGCCCGCGCGATGTCGCTCTGTGCCCTGACGATGTCCGACTGGCGCAGCGTGACCTGTGCCGCCAGCGAGCCGTTGTTGGCATACAGCGTGCGCACCTGGCGCACGGCTTGCGCCAGAGCGGCTTCGGACTGGTCGAGCGCGACCTTGGCGTCCGCCGGATCGAGCTGCACCAGCGGCTGGCCGGCTTTCACGAAGTCGGTGTCGTCGGCCATGATGGACATGACGGTGCCGCTGATCTGCGGTGTGATCTGGATGACGTTGCCTTGCACGTAAGCGTTGTCGGTGTCTTCGTAGTGGCTTGCAACCAGCCATTCGTAGACGCCCCAACCGCCACCCACGACGATGACGACCGCTGCCAGAGCGGTCAGTGCGCGACGGCGCTTGCCGTTGCTGGCCGCAGGCGCTTCAGAAGAGACGGAGGCTGCAGGAGCTGCCGTTGGCGGAGTGTTGTTGTCGTTCATGGTGATGCGTCTTCTTGATCGATAAATTCAGCGAAGTATTGGGGTCGACAGTTCGTCAGTTGATCGCTGCCGAGGCAGTGTTCACCGGCGGCTGGTAGCCGCCGCCGAGGGCACGCGCCAACGACACCTGCGTGTCGAGTGCGCGCGCCGCCAGGTCGACCGCGAGCCGGCGCTGCGCCAGCACAGTCGTTTCGGCCGTCAGCACCTGCAGGTAGTTGCCAAGGCCGGCGCGGTAACGCTGCACCGCGATGTCATAGGCGCCTTCGGCAGCGACTTCGGCATTGCGTTGTTCTGTTTGCTGCCGCGCGATCGACTGTGCGCTGGCGACCTGATCGGCCACGTCGCGTACCGCGTCGATAACGGTGGCGTTGTAGGTTTCGATCGCAGCGTCGAGGTCCGATGCCTTGCCGCGCAGGTTGGCGCGCAGACGGCCACCTTCGAAGATAGGCAAGCGGATGGCGGGGCCCACGCCCCACTGCTGGCTGCCACTCTTTACGAGGTTGCTGAAGCCGATCGACTGGAAGCCCGCAAACGCGGTCAGATTGATGTTCGGATAGAACTGCGTGCGCGCGTTGGCCACGTCGCTCGTGGCCGCTTCGACGCGCCATCGCGCTGCCGCGATGTCGGCGCGGCGGCCCAGCAGGTCGACCGGAATGTTCGACCGCAGCGCGATCGCCTTGACCGAGTCCAGCGAAGGTGGCACCAGGCTTTGCGTGACATTCGGCTTGGCGACGAGCGCATCGAGCGCGTGCTGTGCAAGGGCGACCTGCTCGTTGAGCGATTCGATCTGCTGGCGCGCTTCTGGCAGACCGCCTTCGCTCTGGCGCAGCTCGAGGCGCGTATCGAGGCCGGCGGACACCCGGTCGCGCACCAGCTTCAAGGTTTCGTCGCGCTGCGCCAAGGTGCGTTGTGCAACCGCGAGCTGGCCGGTCAAGCGTGCCCACTGAAAGTATCCACGCGCCACATTGGCCGCGAGCATGACGCGCGACGCTTGCTCATCGGCAGCTGCAGCATTGGCCGAACCGATGGAGGCGTCGAGCGCAGTGCGGTTCTTGCCGAAGAAGTCGAGTTCCCAGCTGCCATTGAGCTGCAGAGTGCCGATCTCCTGAATCGATCCACCCAGCGGCGACGGGTAGATGTAGTTCTTGCTGAACTTGGTGCGGTTGGCATCGAACTGGCCATTGAGCTGCGGCTTGTCGGCGGCGCCGATGACATCGACCGAAGCCTGCGCGCGAGCCAGCCGGGCGCGGGCCACTTGCAGGTTCGGATTGCCCTCGACCGCTTGATCGATCAGCGTATTGAGTTGCGCGTCGCCGAAAGCGGTCCACCAGCGCGGATCGACACCTTCCGATGGGTTGAGGGTTGCAGTGCCGTTTGAAGGTACTGCAGCAGTAAAACCAAGCGAATCGGCATCGCGCAGCTTGGCGTGCCCGCCGATGCCGGCCATATCGGCGCAACCGGCCAACATCAGTGCAGATGCGAGCGCCAGCGCACCTAATGCGAAGGTGCTGGAAGCGGAAGACTCAAGGGGACGAGGAAGTGTTTTCATTTTTTTCTCCACGAGCCGACAGGGCTTGTGCGTTGTCGAGGATGCGGCGCAGGTAGCCTTTGAGCTGTTCCCACTCTTCATGGCTGAAACCGGCGAGATGTTCGTTTTGCACACGACTCAACACGTGCGGTACTTGTTCTGCGGCAGAGCGGCCCTCATCGGTCAGCTCGATGTTGACGACGCGGCGATCGGTCAGTGAACGCACGCGCTTGCAAAGTCCTTTACTCTCAAGACGGTCGAGCAGGCGTGTCATGGCGCCGGTATCGAGCTCGCATTCGCGCGCCAATTCGGCCACTGTGGTTGCCTTGCCCATCTGCAATTTGTGTAGCGGAATCCACTGCGGATAAGTCGGATTGCCGGGGCCGCACATCTTGGATTCCACCGACTGGCCCACCGCGGTCATGATCCGCCGCATCAGATAGCCCACGCTCTCCTCAGCGCGGTAAGTCTCCGCTTTATAGAAAGCAGGCACCGATTCGACTGGGGTTTCCCCTAGCGAAGACGCTGTTTCTTGGCTTTTTGACTCGTTCATGATGAATAAATATTAGCTGCCGCGGCAATTACTGTCAAGGCGACCTTTGTAACGACAGCATTCGTTAGAATCATCCGATGCCTCTTCCTGCTGTGCCGTCTGCACCTTCCGCCGCAGCCCCTGCTGCGTCTTCCCCTGTGTCGTCTACTGCCGCTTCCGGTACCTCCGCTGGCGCCAAAGGCGAGCCCAAGTCACTGTCTGGGTTGCGGCCCTTCCTCCGGCCCTACAGGGTCCAGATCGGCATGGCAGCGCTGTTTCTGGTCTTGGCCGCCGTGACGACGCTGGTATTTCCGTTGGCGTTACGCAGCTTGATCGATGGCGGGCTCGTCTCGACCGACAAAGGCGCGCAGACGATGGCCCTGCGCGACCATTTTCTGGAACTGTTTGGCGTCGCCGTGGCGCTGGGCCTCTTCTCGGCGTTGCGCTTCTATACGGTGAGTTGGCTCGGCGAGCGCGTCACGGCCGACTTGCGCAACGCGGTGTACGCGCACGTGTTGCGCCAGAGCCCCGTGTTCTTCGAATCGACTCAGACCGGCGAGGTGCTGTCACGCCTTACCGCCGATACGACGCTGGTGCAAACGGTGGTCGGCTCGTCGCTCAGCATGGGCCTGCGCAATGCGGTGATGGGCATCGGCGCGCTGGCGATGCTGGTGTGGACGAATCCGTACGTGATGACGCAAGTGCTGCTCATCCTCGTGCTGGTGGTGCTCCCGAGCATGTGGTTCGGTCGGCGCGTGCGGAAGCTGTCGCGGGCCAGCCAGGACCGTGTCGCCGATTCGAGCGCCATTGCTGCGGAGGTGCTCAACGCCATTCCCGTGGTGCAGAGCTACACCGCAGAGAAGCGGGAGGCCGAGCGCTTCGACGCATCGACCAACGCGGCCTTCAACACTGCCATACGTCGAACCAAAGCGCGATCGGTGCTCGTGGCATTCATCATCATCGCCACATCGGCGGCGCTGCTCTGGGGCCTTTACCAAGGCACGCAAGCCGTGCTGCACGGCGAGATCACCGCCGGCCACCTGGGCCAGACGGTCGTGTACGTGATCATTCTGGCCAGCGCGGCCGCGGTGCTCGGCGAGGTCTACGGCGACTTGCTGCGTGCAGCCGGCGCCACCGAGCGTTTGATGGAATTGCTCCACGCGGTGCCCGCCATCGTGTCGCCCGTGCGGCCGGTCGCTGCGCCGGTGCCGCCCTCCGGCAGCGCGGTGAGCTTCGACGCGGTGACCTTTCACTACCCTTCGCGCCCCGGCACCCCGGCGCTGCGCGATTTCAGCCTCGCCGTCGCGCCGGGCGAAACCGTGGCGCTGGTCGGCTCCAGTGGTGCCGGCAAGAGCACGGTGTTCCAGTTGCTGCTGCGCTACTACGACCCGCAGTCGGGTCAGCTGTTGCTGGACGGCGTACCGCTGGCTGATTTGTCACTCGATCATTTGCGTCATCGCATTGGTTTGGTGCCCCAGGATGCGGTGATCTTTTCGACCAGCGCATTCGAGAACATCCGCTACGGTCGGCCCGAAGCCAGCGCGGATGAGGTTCATGCCGCCGCACGCGCCGCCTTTGCGCACGACTTTTTAACCGCGCTGCCTGAGGGCTACGAAACCTTTCTCGGCGAGCGCGGCGTGCGGCTGTCAGGCGGCCAGCGGCAACGCATCGCCATCGCGCGCGCCATGCTGAAGAACCCTCCTCTGTTGCTGCTGGATGAAGCGACAAGCGCGCTGGATGCCGAAAGCGAACGCATGGTGCAGGCAGCTCTTGAAACCGCGATGGCGGGCCGAACGACGATCGTGATCGCGCACCGATTGGCGACCGTGCAAAAGGCAGATCGCATCATCGTGCTCGACCATGGCGCCATTGTCGAACAGGGCACGCATGCGGCGCTGGTGGCGCAAGGCGGCATCTACGCGAGACTCGCAGCGTTGCAGTTCACAGCTTGAGGCCGGGCCTGAGACTCGGTTCGGGTGCAGCGCAACAAGTGCGCTGATCGACGGGCACAGGTGCCGACGATGGCAATCGATTACTGCAGCGTCTCTTTGAGCGCCGGCGGCAACGGCAATGGCATCACCGCGATGCCTTCGTCGAGTAACGCTTCGGCTTGCTCGCGCGTCGCCTGACCGCGAATGCTGCGCTCTTCGGCTTCGCCATAGTGCATCTTGCGTGCCTCGTCGGCAAACCGATCGCCGACGTTTTCAGTGTTGGCCATGACCTCGCGGACAGCACGCATCCAACGCGCCTCCGGTGTGGTCGGTGCCGAGACTTCGCGCGATGAAGACGGCTCGGATTCAGGCGCTCTGGAGTTGCCGAGATTCAGACGAGGCGCCGTCAAGAGCTTGACGATGCCAGTGTCGCCGCACATCGGGCATTCGACCAGACCACCAGCATGTTGCATGTCGAAGGCTTCGTTCGACGCGAACCACCCCTCGAAGCCGTGGCCCTGTGCGCATTGGAGGTTGAGGACCTTCATGCGACCGATTATCGGTTGGCGGCTGCGTGGGTGGCCATCTGCCAATCGAGCGTCCAGGCACCGGAGAGGACATTTTGCAGCCACAGCGCACAAGTCAACGTCTTGGCATCGGTCAGGGTACCGTCGCGGCACCATGAGAGCAGCTCAGCGGGAGTGGCGGTGAAAACATCGAGAAACTCGCCATGGTCCAGCTGACGCTCCCCCAAAGACAAGCCCCGCGCAAAGTAGATGTGAATGATTTCGGTCGAATAGGCCACGGCAAGGTGCATCGCACCCGCATGGGCCCACTCGATGGCCGTGTAACCGGTTTCTTCCAGCAGTTCTCGCTGTCCGCATACCAGCGGCGCTTCACCGGCATCGAGCTTGCCGGCAGGAAACTCGATCATCACCTGCCCGATCGGGTAGCGATATTGCCGCTCGAGCACGATGCGGCCGTCGTCGAGCATCGGAATCACCACCACGGCGCCGGGATGAACGACGTACTCACGCGTGGCACTTGCACCGTCAGGCAACCGCACGGTGTCGCGCCTTGCGTGCAGGAAGTTGCCGTCGAGCAGCACTTCACTGCCGATGGCTTCTTCTCTAAGGTGCGCGTCGGTCATCAGCCAGCCCGGTGTTTGCGGTGTTTTAGCAAATAGCGCCAGGTGAATCCCGGGAAAGCCAGCACGATAAAGAGCGCGCCGGTCACCGCGTAGAACTCCCAGCCTTGCGGCGAGATCTGGCCGAGTCGGCGCTCGAAGAGCAAACCGACACCGCCCACCAAGAAATACAGCAGCACCAGTTCACCGAATCGTGCGGCGAGCGGTTTGCTGGCGCGCTTCCAGAGCGGCACCAGTGCCAGCAGGCGCTCGTTGGCGAACGGCAGGTTGGCCGCAATCAGCGCCACGATGAGCACCAGCCAGACCGAAGCGCTCTGCGACACCCGGCGCGCTCAGCTCGTCAGCGTGGCGATGATCGCCTTGGCACACAGCGTCATCAAGCCGCCCGGCACGATGCCGAGGATCAGGATCAACGCGCCGTTGAGCGTCAGCACGAAGCGCACGTCGATGCTGGCGGAGACTGTGCTGGCAGTGACCGGCTTGTCGAAGTACATCACCTTGACAATGCGCAGGTAATAGAAAGCGCCGACGAGCGACATGATCACCGCGAAGACCGCGAGGCCGATGTAGATGGCCTGCCCCGAGGCGATGAGGGCCTGCAATACCGCCAGCTTGGCGTAAAAGCCGACCAGCGGCGGCAACCCGGCCAGCGAGAACATCGCGACCGCCATGACGCCGGCATACAGCGGGCTACGTTGGTTGAGGCCCGCCAGATCGACGATCTCTTCGCTCTCGAAACCTTCGCGCGCGAGCAGCAGGATGATGCCGAAGCTCGCCAGAGTCGTAAGCACGTAGGTCACGATGTAGAACATCGACGCGCTGTAGGCAAACTGTGCGTTGTACGTGTTGCCGTTGACCACGCCTGCGACCAGGCCCAGCAGCATGAAGCCCATCTGCGAGATGGTCGAGTACGCCAGCATCCGCTTCAGGTTGGTCTGCGCGATGGCGGCCAGATTACCGACCAGCAGCGACGCGATGGCCAACAAGGCGAGCATCTGTTGCCAATCGATCGCAAGTGGCAACAAGCCTTCGACCAGCAAGCGAATGATGATGGCGAAAGCCGCCAGTTCAGGCGCGGCACCGATCAGCAAAGTGACGGCGGTCGGCGCACCCTGGTACACGTCGGGTACCCACATATGGAACGGTGCGGCACCGACCTTGAAGCCGAGACCGGCCACGATGAAGACCAGACCGAACACCAGCACCTGGTGATTGACCTTGTGCGTCGATATCGCCTTGAAGACTTCGTTGACATCGAGTGAGCCGGTCGCGCCGTACATCATCGACAAGCCATAGAGCAAGAAGCCGCTCGCCATCGCGCCGAGCACGAAGTACTTCATGGCGGCTTCGCTGGCAACCGCGTTGTCGCGTCGCAGCGCGACCAGCGCATAGCTCGCCAAGGTGAGCAGCTCCAGCCCGAGGTAGATCAACAGAAAATTACTGCCGGACATCATGACGAAGATGCCGAGCAACGCGAACATGCTGATCGTGAACATCTCGCCACCGCGGAGCATGTCGCGATCCGCCGCATAAGGCCGGCCATAGATCAGCGTCACCATCAAGGCGATCGTCGCGAAGCACTTGAGCCAGTTGCCCATCGGGTCACTCACGACCATGCCGCCGAAGCCGTAGATCGTCTTGCCGTCAGCCGCGTTCAGGCCAGTCAGCACTGCGACCACCGCCAGCGTGGCAAGCGTCAGTACATAGGTGCGCGTGCGGCGTGCGCCGGGCTCGCCCGACAGGTCGACGAGCGCAATGATGCAGGCCATGACCAGGAGGACGACCTCTGGGTAAATCGTGATCCAGCTGAGTTTGTCAATCATCTCGTTCTCTTCTTCAGCGGGGAATCTTGGACACGGCGACGTGCTTAAGCAAACCGTCGACCGACGCGTTCATCGCGTCGGTGAACGGCTTGGGATACAGGCCCATCCACAGCACGGCGATGGCGAGCAGCGACAGCATCACGAACTCGCGTGCATTGATGTCCTTCAGCTCCTTGACGTGATGGTTGCCGACCGGGCCGAGGTAGACGCGCTTGTACATCCAGAGTGTGTAGGCAGCACCGAAGATCAACGCCGTAGCGGCACCGAAGCCGATCCAGAAGTTGTATTTGACTGCGCCCAAAATGACCATCCATTCGCCGACGAAACCGGCCGTGCCCGGCAGACCGCAATTGGCCATGGCGAACAACAGCGCGAAGGCGGCAAATTTGGGCATGGTGTTGACGACGCCACCGTAGTCGGCGATCTGGCGCGAATGCACCCGGTCGTACAACACGCCGATGCCGAGGAACATGGCGCCTGAAACAAAGCCGTGCGCGATCATCTGAACGATCCCGCCCGACACGCCGAGTTCGCTGAAGATGAAGAAGCCCAGCGTGACGAAGCCCATGTGCGCCACCGACGAATACGCCACCAGCTTCTTCATGTCCTGCTGCACAAGGGCGACCAGGCCGACATAGATCACTGCGATCAGAGACAGCGTGATCATCAACCACGCCCACTCGTGCGAGGCGTCGGGAGCGATCGGCATCGAGAAACGCAGGAAGCCATAGGCGCCGAGCTTCAGCATGATGGCCGCCAGCACGGCAGAGCCGCCGGTGGGCGCCTCGACGTGCACGTCGGGCAACCACGTGTGGACCGGCCACATCGGCACCTTGACAGCGAATGCAGCGAAGAAGGCGAAGAACAGGAAGGTCTGCACGCTGCCCGTCAGAGGCAACTGGTGCCACGTCAGGATGTCGAAACTGCCGCCGGACTTGTTGTACAGAAAAATCAGCGCGACAAGCATCAGCAGCGAGCCGAGCAGCGTGTACAGAAAGAACTTGAAGGCCGCGTAGATCTTGTTCGGCCCGCCCCAGATTCCGATGATGAGGTACATCGGAATCAGCGTGGCTTCGAAGAAGACGTAGAAAAGCAGCCCGTCTAGCGCGGAGAACACGCCGATCATGAAGCCCGACAAGATCAGGAACGCACCCATGTACTGGTTCACCCGCTCGGTGATCACCTCCCAAGCCGAGATCACCACGACGACGGTGATGAACGACGTCAGCAGCACCAGCCACATCGAGATGCCATCGATGCCCAGGTGGTAATTGACGTGGAAGCGATCGATCCAGCCCTCTTTTTCGACGAACTGCATCGCGGCGCTGCCGTTCTGGAAGCGCGTGAAAAGCGGAATCGTGACGATGAAGCTCAGGATGGAGCCAATCAAAGCGATCCAGCGCACAGCCGTCGCATGCTCGTCACGACCAAAAGCCAGCAACACGGCGCCGAATGCAATTGGCACCCAAATGGCAAGGCTCAACAAACCCATTTTTATTTTTCTCCAGCGCTCGGCAATTTAGCGGTTGAACCAGACGAAGTACGTCATCAAAACGAAGATGCCCAACAGCATCGCGAAAGCGTAGTGGTAGATGTAGCCGGACTGCAGCCAGCGCACCGCACCGGAAATGCGACCGACCAGCTTCCATGAGCCATTGACGAGGGCGCCATCGATGATGGCTTGGTCGCCGCCCTTCCACAGACCGGTGCCGAGTGCCCGCGCACCGCGCGCGACGATGTTTTCGTTGATCCAGTCGAGGTAATACTTGTTCTCGAGCAGACGGTAGACCGGACCGCACGTGCGCTTGATCGCCGCCGGCAAGGCCGGATTGATCATGTACATGTACCAGGACAACACGACGCCCGCCAGCGCGAGCCAGAACGGCAGCGCGGTGAAACCGTGCAGGGCCATGCCGACGGCTGAACCGGCGTGCTCGAAGCCTTGCGCCAATTCCTCCATCGCCGGATGCTTTTCCGCATTGATCAGGATCGCGTCCTTGAAGAAGCCGCCGTACAACATTGGCTTGATCGTGAGGAAGCCGATCACCACGGATGGGATGGCCAGCAACACGAGCGGCAGCCAAACCACCCAGGGCGACTCGTGCGGCTTGGCGTGCGGATCGTGGCCGTGGGCGTCGTGCGACACGTTGGGCTCGTCGTGGCTTGCGTGTTCGTCGTGCGCGTCATGCGTCGCATGGGCATCATGGTGCGCGTCCGGATTCTGGTCGTAGCGCTCCTTGCCGTGGAACACCAGAAAGTAGAGCCGGAACGAATAGAACGCGGTGATGAATACACCGGCCAGCACGGCAAAGTAGGCAAAGCCGGAACCCCACAAATGGCTCTCGTGCACCACTTCAATGATGCTGTCCTTGGAGTAGAAGCCGGCGAAGAACGGCGTGCCAATCAGCGCCAGCGAGCCGAGCAGGAAGGTGATCCAGGTGATCGGCATGTACTTGCGCACGCCGCCCATCCAGCGGATGTCCTGGTTGTGGTGCATGCCGATGATGACCGAGCCGGCGCCGAGAAACAGCAGTGCCTTGAAGAAGGCGTGCGTCATCAGGTGAAACACCGCGACCGAATAGGCCGAGGCGCCGAGCGCGACCGTCATGTAGCCGAGCTGCGACAGCGTCGAGTACGCGATGACGCGCTTGATGTCGTTCTGGATGATTCCGAGGAACCCCATGAACAGCGCGGTGATAGCGCCGATCACCATGATGAAACTCAACGCGGTGTCGCTCAACTCGAACAGCGGCGACATGCGCGCCACCATGAAAATGCCGGCCGTCACCATGGTTGCCGCGTGGATCAGTGCCGAGATCGGGGTCGGGCCTTCCATCGAATCGGGCAGCCAGACGTGCAGCGGAAACTGCGCACTCTTGCCCATCGCGCCGATGAACAGGCAGATGCAGATCACGGTGATCAGCATCCAGTCGGTACCGGGAAAGGTGAGCGTGGCCAAGCTATCGGCCTTGAGGAAGGCTTCACCGTAGTTCAGCGTGCCTGCATAAGCCGCGACCAGGCCGATGCCGAGGATGAAGCCGAAGTCGCCGACCCGGTTCACCAGAAACGCCTTCATGTTCGCGAAGATGGCTGTCGGCTTGTTGAACCAGAAGCCGATCAACAGATACGACACCAGACCCACCGCCTCCCAGCCGAAAAACAACTGCAGCATGTTGTTGCTCATGACAAGCATCAGCATCGAGAAGGTGAAGAGCGAGATGTACGAGAAGAAGCGGTTGTAGCCTTCGTCTTCTTCCATGTAGCCGATGGTGTAGATGTGCACCATGAGCGAGACGAAGGTGACGACGCACATCATCATCGCGGTCAGGCCGTCGACCAGAAAGCCGACTTCCATCTTCAGGCCGCCGACCACCATCCATTCGTACAACGTCGCGTTGAAACGAGCGCCGTCGACGACGACGCTTTTGAGCGTCTGGGCCGAAATAACGAAAGCCACCAGGACGCCGAGGATGGTCAGCCAATGCGTGACTTTGCGGCCGATGTGATTGCCGCCGAACTTCGTGCCGAAAAGACCGGCGATGACGGAGCCGACCAGCGGCGCCAGGGGAACCGCCAGCAGGGTGGATGCAGAAAGCGTTGCGCTCATGGTTGAAACTCTTAGCCCTTGAGCGAGTTGAGCTCGTCGACGTTGATGCTCGACTTGTTGCGAAACAGCAGCACCAGTAGCGCCAGGCCGATAGCCGACTCTGCCGCCGCCACCGTCAGAATGAAGAACACGAAAATCTGACCATGCATGTCGCCGAGGTAGTACGAGAACGCGACGAAGTTAGTGTTGACCGCAAGAAGCATCAGCTCGATGCACATCAAGAGAACGATCAGGTTCTTACGGTTCAGAAAGATACCGATGACAGACAACGCGAAGAGCATCGCACCCAGCGATAGAAAGTGTCCGAGCGAAAGTGTCATGCCTTTGTGCCCCCTGTCGCAGATGTCGTGGGTGCTGCGGTTGCGGCAGATGTGACCGGCACGACCGGTTGTGCCGGCCGCGTGACGCCCATTTGCACGACGCGCACGCGGTCGCGCGCCTTGACGCGGACCTGATCCGACGGGTTCATGTGCTTGCTGTCCTTGCGTGTGCGCAACGTCAGCGCAATAGCGGCAATGATGGCGACCAGCAAGATGACGGCCGCAATTTCAAGCGGATAGAGATACTCTTTGTACAGCAGCTTGCCGAGTTCGAGCGTGTTCGAACTGTCGGCAGCCGAAGACATGGCATGCGGCGACTCGTTGAGGCGGAAACCGCCCATCAACACGCCGGCCATCTCGAGCGCGATGATCGCGCCGACCGCCGCCGCCAACGGAAAGTGCTTCCAAAAGCCCTCACGCAAGCTGTCGACATTGATGTCGAGCATCATCACGACGAACAGAAACAAAACCATCACCGCGCCGACGTAAACCAACACCAGCGCGATGGCCAGAAACTCGGCGCGCAGCAACAGCCAGATAGCAGACGCCTGGAAAAATGCAAGCACCAAATACAGCGCCGCATACACGGGATTGCGCGATGTGATGACGCGGAAGGATGCAAACAGCAGCACCGCGGCAAATAGATAAAACAGACCGGTCTTGACGTCCATGGAGCGAGTTCGTTGCGAGTTTCGGGCCAGTCCGCGTTAGCGGTATTTGGCGTCGGCAGCCTTGTTGGCCGCGATCTCTTTTTCGTAGCGATCGCCCACGGCCAGCAACATGTCTTTGGTGAAGTACAGGTCGCCGCGTTTCTCACCGTGGTATTCGAAGATGTGCGTTTCGACAATCGAATCGACCGGGCAACTCTCTTCGCAGAAGCCGCAAAAGATGCACTTGGTCAGGTCGATGTCATAGCGCGTGGTGCGGCGCGAGCCGTCGTCACGCACATCGGTTTCGATTGTGATCGCCAGCGCGGGGCAGACGGCCTCGCACAGCTTGCAGCCGATGCATCGCTCTTCCCCGTTCTCATAGCGGCGAAGTGCATGCAGCCCACGAAAGCGCGGCGACTGCGGCGTCTTTTCTTCTGGGAACTGGACCGTGATCTTGCGGGCGAAAGCATATTTCCCGGTGATCGCCAGGCCCTTGAACAACTCGAACAGCATGAAACTGCCGAGAAAGTCTTTCAAGGAGAAAGGCGCGGACGGGATCGTAGAAGAGCGCGCAATCGCGCTGGCGGTGGGCGCAGTCATGGCAGTTCTGTTTATTTCCAAATGTTGAAAGGGGTCTGCATCCAGGCGCCGACCACGACCAGCCACACGAGCGTGATCGGAATGAAGATCTTCCAACCGAGCCGCATGATCTGGTCATAGCGAAAGCGCGGGAAGGTCGAGCGAACCCACAGGAACATCGTGACCACGCAGAAGGTCTTGATGCCCAGCCAGATCCAGCCCGGAATGAAGCTGAGGAACTCGAACGGCGGCAACCAGCCGCCCAGGAACAGGATGACGGTCAGGATCGAAACCAGCCACATGTTGGCGTATTCGGCCAGAAAGAACATGGCGAAGCTCATGCCCGAGTACTCGATCATGTGGCCCGCGACGATCTCGGACTCACCTTCGACCACGTCGAACGGGTGACGGTTGGTCTCTGCCAGGCCGGAGATGAAGTAGACGACGAAGATTGGCAGCAAGGACAACCAGTTCCACGACAGCAAACCGACGCCCATCGATGCGAAGGTACCCCTGCCCTGCCCCATCACGATGTCGGTCATGTTGAGACTGGCCGACACCATCAGCACGACGACGAAGCAGAAGCCCATCGCGATTTCGTAGCTGACCATTTGCGCCGATGCGCGAAGTGCACCAAGGAACGCGTACTTCGAATTTGAAGCCCAACCAGCAATGATCACGCCATAGACCTCCAGCGAGGTGATGGCCATGACGAACAGCAGCCCGGCATTGATGTTGGCCAACGCGACTTCAGGCCCAAACGGAATCACGGCCCAAGCCGCCAGCGCCGGCATGATCGTCATGATCGGGCCGAGCAGGAACAGGCCCTTGTTGGCGACCGTCGGAATGATGATTTCCTTGGTCATCAATTTGAGCGCGTCCGCGATGGGCTGCAGCAAGCCGAACGGGCCGGTGCGGTTTGGACCAATACGGATTTGCGTGAAGCCGATCGCCTTGCGTTCCCACAGCGTGAGGTAGGCCACGGCGCCCATCAACGGCAGCACCACCACGACGATCTTGATGAGCGTCCAGACGATTGGCCAGACCACGGCGGTCCACCAGCCAGCCCCGATCAGGCCATGGCCGAAGCCAAAAATCGCGTCGATCATGATGCCAGCGCCTCTGCGGCCGGGACTGCTTGGTGCCGGTCGTAGGTGCTGCGAGCATCAGCGGTGAGTTGCAGCGACGGCGCGCGCCGGACGATGGAGTCGAGCTGATAGATGCTGGCCACCACGGGTGCCGCAGCAGCTTCGTTCGACGCTGCTGCAACGGCTTGCGTAGCATTGCTCAGCTTGTCGGCCGACACCTGCGTGCCCTCGCCAATACTGCGAAGCACGTCTGCCGTCGACTCGAATGCGAAGCCTTGAAGACCGAGCAAATTGGCAAGCACGCGCAACACTTTCCACGCCGGACGCGCTTCGCCGAGCGGCTTGACCACCGCATGGAAACTTTGCAGCCGTCCTTCGGCGTTGACGAACGTACCCGGTGTTTCTGTGAACGGCGCGATGGGCAACAGCACATCGCTGAATTCCAGATTGGCCTTGAACGGGCTCAACGTCACGACCATCTGAGCATTGAACAGAGCATCGGATGCCGCAGCGCCGATGGCGGAATCGAACACCGGTTCGTTGTTGAGAATCAACGCCGCCTTGAGGCCGCCCGCCATCATTTGCGCGGCGTTCAGGCCATTGCTCTTCGGCATCGCGCCGACGAGTTGGGCGCCGACGGTATTGGCCGCTTCGGTGAGGTAACCGACGCTCGCGCCGGTTTGTGCGCCAATCCACTGGGCCAGCGCAAGCAGCGCTCCCGCGTCGGCGTGGTGTGCGGCGGCGTTGCCTAGCAGGATGGCTTTGCGCTCGCCGCTGAGCAGCGACTTTGCAATGGCTTGCGCCACATCGCTCGGTGCGTCTTTGCTTTCGACTGGCGAGGTAGTGCCAGCGCTTTGCCCGATGGCGGAAGCGATGCCTGCCAATGCGGCGAACCATTGTTCGGCGCCAACGCGCACAACGCTGCCCGCCTTCATAGCCCACGCGTCGTCATCGGCCATCAACGTGGACGACGTGATGACGCTGAGCGCCCCGCCCTTGCGCACCGATTGACGAATGCGCTGTGCAAACAGCGGGTGCTCTTTACGCAGGTTCGAACCGATGACCAGCACGCGCTGTAGTTGCGACAACGATGCGATCGATGTGCCGAGCCAACGAATACCTTCGAACGCGCCGAACTCTGCATTGCGCAGGCGGTAGTCGATGTTGTCGCTGCCGAGTTGGCGTGTCAGCAGGGTCGCTAGCTGCAGTTCTTCGAGCGTGCTGTGCGGGCTGACCAGCGTACCGATGCTTTGCGGGCCGTGATCGGTCTTGATCTGCTTCAACCCGTTGGCGACGTATTCGAGCGCGGTTTGCCAGTCGACTTGCTGCCATTGGCCACCCTGCTTCAGCATGGGCTGCGTCAGGCGCTCAGGGCCGTTGAGCGCTTCATACGAGAAACGGTCGCGGTCGGCGATCCAGCATTCGTTGACATCTTCGTTCTCCAGCGGAACGACGCGCATCACCTTGTTGTTCTTGACCTGAACGATCAGGTTGGCACCGGTCGAGTCGTGCGGACTCACCGACTTGCGGCGCGACAGTTCCCACGTGCGGGCACTGTACCGAAACGGCTTGCTGGTCAGTGCGCCGACCGGACAGATGTCGATCATGTTGCCGGACAGTTCGGAGTCGACAGAGTCACCGACGAAGGTTTCGATCTCGGCGTGCTCGCCACGGTGCGACATGCCGAGCTCCATCACGCCTGCCACCTCCTGGCCGAAGCGGACACAGCGCGTGCAATGGATGCAGCGGCTCATCTCTTCCATGCTGATCAGCGGGCCGACGTCCTTGTGAAAGACCACGCGCTTTTCTTCTTCGTAGCGCGAGCTCGATCCACCGTAGCCGACCGCCAGGTCCTGCAACTGGCATTCGCCGCCCTGGTCGCAGATCGGGCAGTCGAGCGGATGGTTGATGAGCAAAAACTCCATCACGGACTGCTGCGCCTTGATGGCCTTGTCGCTTTTGGTGCGAACGATCATGCCTTGCGTCACAGGCGTGGCGCAGGCCGGCATCGGCTTGGGCGCCTTCTCGACGTCGACCAGGCACATGCGGCAGTTGGCCGCGATGCTGAGCTTCTTGTGATAGCAGAAGTGCGGGATGTACGTCCCCGCCTTGTCGGCCGCATGCATGATCATGCTGCCCTCGATGATGTCGACCTTCTTGCCGTCGAGTTCGATTTCAACCATTTTTGTTTACCGGGCCTCAGGCTTTGGCAGCCGCTTTGGGCGCGTAGCCCGGAATCAGTGCCTCGAACTCGTGGCGGAAGTGCTTGATCATGGCGCGCACCGGCATTGCGGCGGCGTCGCCCAATGCGCAAATCGTGCGACCCTGGATGTTGTCGGCGACGGAGTTGAGCAGGTCCATGTCGGTCTGCTTGCCGAGTCCGTTGTGGATGCGGTCGACCACCCGCCAGAGCCAGCCCGTGCCTTCGCGACACGGCGTGCATTGACCGCACGACTCGTGCATGTAGAAGTACGACAAGCGGCGTAGCGACTCGACCATCGAACGGCTGTCGTCCATGACGATGACCGCGCCCGAGCCGAGCATCGAGCCGGCCTTGGCAATGGAGTCGTAGTCCATCGTGCAATCCATCATGATTGCCGCCGGCAGCACCGGTGATGACGAACCACCGGGGATCACCGCCTTGAGCGTGCGGCCCTTGCGAACGCCGCCTGCCAGTTCCAGAAGCTTGCTGAACGGCGTGCCCATTGGCACTTCATAGTTGCCGGGCAACTCGACATCGCCGCTGACCGAATAGATCTTGGTACCGCCGTTGTTCGGCTTGCCGCATTCGAGGTAAGCCGGCCCGCCGTTGCGGATGATCCACGGCACGGCTGCAAACGTCTCGGTGTTGTTGATCGTCGTCGGCTTGCCGTAGAGACCAAAGCTAGCCGGGAACGGCGGCTTGAAGCGCGGCTGACCCTTCTTGCCTTCGAGCGATTCGAGCAAGGCGGTTTCTTCACCGCAGATGTACGCGCCAAAACCATGCGCTGCGTGCAACTGGAAGTTGTACGTGCTGCCCATGATGCCGTCGCCAAGGTAGCCGGCAGCGCGTGCCTCTTCCAGCGCTTCTTCGAAGCGGTCGTAGCTCGTGAAGATCTCGCCGTGGATGTAGTTGTAGCCGACACTGATACCCATCGCGAATGCGGCGATCGCCATGCCTTCGATCACGATGTGCGGATTGAACTGGAGGATGTCGCGGTCTTTGCAGGTTCCGGGCTCGCCCTCGTCCGAGTTGCAGACAAGATACTTCTGGCCCGGAAACTGGCGCGGCATGAAGCTCCACTTGAGCCCCGTCGGAAAGCCGGCGCCGCCGCGGCCACGCAAGCCCGATGCCTTGACTTCGGCGATCACCTGGTCAGAGGTCATGCCCTCGCCCAGGATTTTGCGCAATGCTGCGTAGCCGCCGCGCGCTTCGTAGTCGGATAGGCGCCAATTGGTGCCATCGAGCCCGGCGTAGATCTGTGCGCCGATATGTCGGTCATGGAAACAGGTCTGAACGCCCGTTGCCTGAAACTGTGAAAGCACTTGATCGGGCGACATCAGGAAGCCTCTCCGGTGGTTGCACCGCGCAAACCGTCAATGAGTTGATCGAGCTTTTCGTTGCTCATGAAGCTGCACATCGTGCGGTCGTTGACCAGCATGACCGGCGAGTCTGCGCAGGCGCCCAGACACTCGCTTTGCTGCAGCGTGAAGAAACCGTCGGCCGTGGTGCCGCCCATCACGATACCCAGCTTCTTTTCGAGATGCGCCAGCGCCTTGGCGCCATCGCGCAGCAGGCACGGCAGGTTGGTGCACACGTTGAGCTTGTACTTGCCCACCGGATGCTGGTTGTACATGTTGTAGAAGGTCGTCACCTCATGCACCGCAATCGGCGCCATGCTGAGGTACTCAGCTACATCACGCTCGCGCCGCAGGCTCACGAAGCCTTCTTCCTGCTGGATAAACGCCAGGCAGGCCATCACTGCAGAGTCTTTGCCTGCAGGCGGGTACTTGGCAACTTCTCGCGCGAACTTGTCTAGCATCTCTTGCGACAGAGGCGCCGACGCATGCTTCAGGGTGTCTGAATTCATAGGTTGAATCACCTGTCAATTTCGCCGAACACGATGTCCATCGTGCCGATCACGGCGACGGCATCGGCAATCATGTGACCACGCGCCATCTCGTCGAGCGCAGCCAAATGCGGAAAACCTGGCGGCCGGATCTTGAGGCGGTATGGCTTGTTGGCACCGTCGCTCACCAAGTAGATGCCGAACTCGCCCTTGGGGTGCTCGACAGCGGCATAAGCCTCGCCTTCGGGCACATGAAACCCTTCGGTGAAAAGCTTGAAGTGGTGGATCAACTCCTCCATGTTCGCCTTCATCGATTCGCGCGCCGGTGCTGCCACCTTATGGTTAGCGGTTATCACCGGGCCATCGTTCGTGCGCAACCAGGCAGAGCACTGCTGGATGATCCGATTGGCTTGGCGCATCTCTTCGATGCGAACCAGGTAGCGGTCATAGCAGTCGCCAGTCTTGCCGATGGCAATGTCGAAATCCATCTGGTCGTAGACGTCGTAAGGCTGCTTCTTGCGCAGATCCCATTCGATGCCGGAACCACGCAACATCGGACCCGTAAAGCCGAGGTTCAACGCGCGCTCCGGCGTCACGACGCCGATACCTACCGTGCGTTGTTTCCAGATGCGGTTGTCGGTGAGAAGTGTTTCGTACTCGTCGACCATCTTCGGAAAGCGCTTGCTGAAATCGTCGATGAAGTCAAGCAACGATCCCTGGCGATTTTCGTTCAGCCGATCAATCGCCTTGGCGTTCTTGATCTTGCTGACCTTGTATTGCGGCATCGCATCCGGCAAGTCGCGATACACGCCGCCAGGACGGAAATAAGCGGCATGCATGCGGGCGCCTGACACCGCTTCATACATGTCGAACAGGTCTTCACGCTCGCGGAAGCAGTAGATAAGCACGTTCATGGCACCGCAGTCCAGACCATGCGCACCCAGCCACAGCAGGTGGTTCAGCAACCGCGTAATCTCAGCGAACATGACACGGATGTACTGCGCCCGGATGGGCACATCGAGGTCAAGAAGCTTCTCGATGGCAAGGCAATACGCGTGCTCGTTGCTCATCATCGACACGTAGTCGAGGCGGTCCATGTAGGGCAGCGACTGAATGAACGTGCGCGACTCGGCGAGTTTTTCAGTCGCGCGGTGCAGCAGACCGATGTGCGGATCGGCGCGCTGTATGACTTCGCCGTCGAGCTCGAGCACGAGGCGCAGCACACCGTGCGCCGCCGGATGCTGCGGGCCGAAATTCAGCGTGTAATTCTTGATTTCGGCCATCAGTGCAGTCCGCCGTAGTTGTCTTCGCGAATCACGCGTGGAGTGACCTCTCGCGGCTCGATCGAGACGGGCTGATAGACGACTCGCTTCTGCTCGGCGTCATAGCGCATTTCGACGTGGCCCGACACCGGGAAGTCTTTGCGGAACGGATGGCCGATGAATCCGTAGTCGGTCAGGATGCGGCGCAAGTCGTCATGCCCTTCGAACACGATGCCGTACAGGTCGAAGGCCTCGCGCTCAAACCAGGTCGCGGCACTCCATACAGGCTGCAAAGAATCGACCACCGGCAAATCTTCGTTGGGCGCGAACACCTTGAGTCGCACACGCTGATTCAGGCTGACCGAAAGCAGATGCGTCACGACGCAAAACCGTTCGCCCTGCCATTCCCCGTCGCGGTACTCGGAGTAGTCGAGCCCGCACAAATCGATGAGCTGCTCGAAGCGGCAGGCAGGCGCATCGCGCAGCATGACTGCCGCTTCAATGTAATCGGTGGCGTCGACCACCACAGTCACTTCACCCAAAGCCAGCTTGATGCTCTTGGCCTTGACGCCCAGCGTCTCGGTGATGTTCGCCAGAAGCGCGTCGGGCGAAATTGCAAAGTCCGTCATCGTGTGCAATTCCTCAAGCGCGGGCAATGGTGTTGGTGCGGCGAATTTTTTGCTGCAACTGGATCACTCCGTACAGCAGTGCCTCGGCGGTGGGCGGGCAGCCCGGCACATACACGTCGACAGGGACGATGCGGTCGCAACCACGCACGACGGAATAGCTGTAATGGTAGTAACCGCCGCCATTGGCACACGATCCCATCGAGAGCACCCAACGCGGCTCGGGCATCTGGTCGTAGACTTTGCGCAAGGCAGGCGCCATCTTGTTGCAGAGCGTGCCCGCAACGATCATCAGATCGGACTGACGCGGACTCGGCCGAAACAACATGCCGAAGCGGTCGATGTCGTATCGGGCCGCGCCTGCATGCATCATTTCAACTGCGCAGCAGGCCAGACCGAATGTCATCGGCCACAGTGATCCGGTCTTCGCCCAATTCACCACTGAGTCGTATGTGGTGGTGACGAAGCCTTCTTTCATGACGCCTTCAATGGCCATTGCGCAAATTCCTTTTCATTCCCAATCCAGGGCGCCTTTTTTCCACTCGTAGGCGAAGCCCACGACGAGGATGGCGAGAAAGATCATCATTGCCCAGAAGCCAACGGCCCCGATCTCCTTGAGGGCAATAGCCCATGGAAACAGGAAGGCAATTTCCAGATCGAACAAGATAAAGAGAATAGCGACCAGGTAATAGCGCACATCGAATTTCATGCGTGCATCCTCGAAGGCTTCGAAACCGCACTCGTAGGGCGCGTTTTTTGCGGCGTCAGGGCGGTTGGGACCGAGGACGTAACCGATAGCTTGGGGGAGGATGCCGACGCCGACGCCGACCAGGATGAACAGCAGGACTGGAAGGTAGGAATCGAGATTCATCGGATGTTTTTATCACCGCTTGCCACCGACACACCGCAACGTGGTCGTTGCTGCGTGTCGGTGAGATTTGGTGCGGTCGGCGAGACTCGAACTCGCACAGCTTTCGCCACTACCCCCTCAAGATAGCGTGTCTACCAATTTCACCACGACCGCGGTTTTTTCTGTCCGGATGGCATGAGGAACCCGTGAAGGTTTGGCTTTCCAGACAGCTTAAGAGTTTACCCTCAAATGCAGCGTTTTCTGTTGGCACGTCGCACCGAAAGCAACATCATTACTTCGACGGAATCTGCGCAGCTCCCGATGCCGGTGCGGCCGGTGCCGATGCTGGTGCAGGCGCACTGCTCGACGGGATCTGCGACGCTGCGCCCGCCGCCGGTGCAGCAGGTGCGCCGATCGCAGCGCGCTCCAGCAAACTATCACCGCCAGTGGGACGCGCGTGGCTGAAATAGGCCAACAGCAAGGTGCACACGAAGAAGACCGCAGCAAGCACAGCCGTGGTGCGCGAAAGAAAGTTCGCACTCCCGCTGGCGCCGAAGAGGCTACCGGCACTGCCGCTGCCAAACGCCGCGCCCATGTCGGCGCCCTTGCCATGCTGAATCAGGATCAGGCCGATCATCACGAGCGCCGACAGCATCTGCACGCCGACCAAAAGATTGAGGACTATGTTCATTCGTTTTTACTCCAGGGGTTGCAGCGCGCTCAGGCGGCTGCGGCAATGATTTGCAAAAAGTCAGAGGCCTTGAGCGATGCGCCGCCAATGAGGCCGCCGTCGATGTCAGCTTGCGCGAGCAGTTCTGCAGCGTTCGCTGCGTTCATGCTGCCGCCGTAAAGGATGCGGATGCCGGCAGCGTGTTCACTGGCCGCGTGGTGCAACTGCGCACGCAACACCGCATGTACCGCCTGCGCTTGTTGGGGCGTCGCCGTCTTGCCTGTACCGATAGCCCATACGGGCTCGTACGCTACGACGATTTCGCTGATGCAATGCCCGTTCACATGGATCACTGCGGCCAGCTGCCGCTTGACGACTTCCTCGGTTTGGCCTGCTTCGCGCTGCGTCAATGTTTCGCCGACGCAGATGATCGGCGTGATGCCGTTGGCCAACGCTGCCGCGGCCTTTGCGGCAACGACTTCGTCAGTTTCACCGTGGTATTGCCGACGCTCCGAGTGGCCGACGATCGCATAGCGAACGCCGAACTCTTTCAGCATCGCGGCCGATTGCTCACCGGTGAAAGCGCCCTGAGGATGCGCAGAGATGTCTTGCGCGCCCAAAGCGAGCTTGGAGTAGGCGATCAACGACTGCACTTGCGCGAAGTATGGCGCCGGAGCGCAAAGCGCCACATCGCATTCAATATTGCCAAGGCCTTGCAGAAGCGCGCGCACCAACGTCTCGTTGACATCGAGGCCACCGTTCATCTTCCAATTACCGGCAATCAACTTGGCGTGTTTCGTCATCGCATTTACCACGTCAACACGATCTTGCCGATGTGCTGGTTCGATTCCATCAACGTATGAGCCTGCGCAGCGCCACTCGGTTCGCCAACAGCTGCAAAAGTGCTGTGAATGACAGGCTTGATCGCGCCAGATTCGAGCAACGGCCAGACCTTTTCGCGCAGCGACTTGGCGATGGCACCCTTGAAGGCGATCGGCCTCGGTCGCAATGTCGAACCGGTCACGGTGAGCCGACGGCGCAGCACGAGCCCTGCATTGAACTCGCTGTTCACGCCACCCTGTACCGCGATCATCACGAGACGGCCGTCTTCGGCCATGCACTCGATCTCGCGCGCGACGTAGCTGCCGGCGACCATGTCGAGCACGACATCGACGCCCTTACCGCCCGTGATCGTCTTCACCTCCGCCACGAAATCGGTGGTCTTGTAGTTGATGGCGTGATCCGCGCCCAGCTTCCGGCAGGCAGCACACTTTTCATCGCTGCCAGCCGTGACGATTACGGTTGCACCAAACGCCTTGGCAATTTGAATCGCCGTGACGCCAATGCCGCTCGAACCGCCCTGGATCAACAACGTTTCGCCCTTTTGCAGCCGCCCGCGGTCGAACACATTGCTCCACACGGTGAAGAAGGTTTCAGGCAAAGACGCAGCGTCTACTTCGCTCCAGCCCTTGGGCACCGGAAGGCATTGCGCTATCGGCGCCACACAATATTCAGCGTAGCCACCGCCCGCTACGAGTGCGCAAACGGCATCGCCGATAGCAAAGCCTGCCTCGGCCATCGCTTCGGGATCGCCTGAGAGGATGCGCCCCGCCAATTCGAGGCCCGGCAGATCGGACGCACCGGGCGGCACTGGATAGTGGCCCGTACGTTGCAACACGTCGGGCCGGTTGACGCCGCTCGCGACCACGCGAATCAGCAGTTCGCCCGCGCCGGCCACCGGCTCCGGACGTTCCACCACGCGCAGCACCTCGGGAGCACCGTACGAACTGATTTCAATGGCTTTCATGATCTTTCCAGGCTGCAGCGCCTGCCTCGTGGACAGGCGCGGGCTCCCGTGAGAAGGCAGCGGTAGTGGCTCCAAAGCCAACACAGCTGCGCCCTTCTCACTCTTGCGATTCGCGAGGTGCTTGCTCGGCGACAGGCGCCGGCTGGTCATTGCGCGAGTCGCTACGCGGCTCATTGCGCTGCTCGTTGTTGAAACGCGGCTGACGCTCACCACGGTCACCACCGCGGTCACCACGGTCTGAGCGCTCGCGGCGCTCGCCACCACGGTCTTCACGCGGCGCGCGTTCCTGGAACTCCATGCCAGCCGGACGCTCCGTCAGTGCCTTCATCGACAGCTTGACGCGACCCTTTTCGTCGGTCTCCAACACCCTGACCTTGACGATCTGGCCTTCGGTCAAGTAGTCCTGCACCCGCTCGACGCGTTCGTGCGCGATCTGGCTGATATGCAGCAAGCCATCCTTGCCCGGGAGCAGGTTGATGAGCGCGCCGAAGTCCAGAATTTTGGTGACTGGGCCTTCGTAGATCTTGCCGATTTCGACTTCGGCGGTGATCTGTTCGATGCGCTTCTTCGCTTCTTCGGCCTTGGCCGGATCGGTCGAAGCGATCGTGATGGTGCCGTCTTCGTCGATGCTGATCTGCGTGCCGGTTTCTTCCTGCAGGCCGCGGATGACAGCGCCGCCCTTGCCGATCACATCGCGGATTTTTTCCGGGTTGATCTTGAGGGTCATGAGACGCGGTGCAAAGCTAGAAATTTCGGTCTTGGCTTCGCCCATCGCTTCCTGCATCTTGCCCAGGATGTGCATGCGCGCTTCCTTGGCTTGCGCCAGCGCAACCTGCATGATTTCCTTGGTGATGCCCTGGATCTTGATGTCCATCTGCAACGCGGTAATGCCGTTGGTCGTGCCGGCCACCTTGAAGTCCATGTCGCCCAGATGATCTTCATCGCCCAGGATGTCGGTCAGCACCGCGAAGCGGTTGTCTTCCTTGATCAGGCCCATGGCGATGCCGGCGACGTGCGCCTTCATCGGCACGCCGGCATCCATCATCGACAGGCAGCCGCCGCAGACCGAGGCCATCGACGACGAACCGTTCGATTCCGTAATTTCCGAGACCACGCGAATGGTGTACGGAAATTCTTCCTTGGTCGGCAGCATCGCGGCGAGCGCACGCTTGGCCAAACGGCCGTGACCGATTTCGCGGCGCTTGGTCGAACCCATGCGGCCGGTTTCGCCGGTGGCAAAGGGAGGCATGTTGTAGTGGAACAGGAAGCGGTCTTCGTACTCGCCGGCCAGCGCGTCGATGCGCTGTGCATCGCGTTCGGTGCCCAGCGTCGTGATGACCAGCGCCTGCGTCTCACCACGGGTGAACAAGGCCGAGCCGTGCGTGCGCGGCAGCACTGAGTTACGAATTTCGATCGGGCGCACGGTGCGCGTGTCGCGACCGTCGATGCGGGGTTCACCCGACAGGATTTGGCTGCGAACGATCTTCGATTCGATAGAAAACAACAAGTCGTTGACCTTGCCGGCATCGAACGGTTCGCCGCTCGCCTTCAGCGATGCCATGACACTGGCGTTCGCTTCGCGCAGCGCTTGCGTACGCGCTTGCTTGCTGCGGATCTGATAGACCGCGCGTAGTTTTTCTTCGGCCAGACCCTTGACCTTCGAGACGAAGGCTTCGTCCTCGGCGGGTGCCGTCCAGTCCCACATCGGCTTACCGGCGTCACGCACCAGTTCGTGAATCGCATTGATTGCGATGTTGGCCTGCTCGTGCCCGAACACCACGCCACCGAGCATGATTTCCTCGGACAGTTGCTTGGCTTCCGACTCGACCATCAGCACAGCGGCTTCGGTGCCGGCGACGACCAGATCCATCAGCGAATCCTTGCGTGCTGTCTGACCCGGGTTCAGCACGTACTGGCCGTTGATGTAGCCGACACGTGCGGCGCCGATCGGTCCGCTGAAAGGAATACCGGAAATCGACAGCGCGGCGCTGACGCCGATCATGGCAGCGATATCGGCATCGACTTCGGGGTTGAGCGACAGCGTGTGGATCACCACGTGCACTTCGTTCAAGAAGCCTTCAGGGAACAGCGGACGGATCGGACGATCTATCAGGCGGCTGGTCAGCGTTTCGTGTTCGCTGGGCTTGGCTTCGCGTTTGAAGAAGCTGCCGGGGATCTTGCCCGCGGCATAGGTCTTCTCGATGTAGTCGACGGTCAGCGGGAAGAAGTCCTGGCCGGGCTTGGCCGACTTGGAAGCGACCACGGTGGCCAGGATGACGGTGCCTTCGATATCGACGATGACGGCGCCACCGGCCTGGCGGGCGATCTCACCGGTTTCCAGAATGACGTTCTTGCCGCCCCATTGGAACGACTTGGTGACTTTGTTGAAGAGGCTCATGTTTTGCTCCTGTTTTTGCTGACGAACCCACACGGGCCCGCCGGGAGGGAGCGCTTCTCAGAACACGATGCCATTCCAGTGAAGCTCGGATCGAACTTCAGTGGAATGACACAGCTTCGCTCTGTTTCGGCACTCCTGAATCGATTCGCGAAGTAAAAAACGCCTGAGCTAGCGGGCTAACTCAGGCGTTTTTGCATGCGACTCGGCTTATTTGCGCAGACCCAGCTTAGCGATCAGCGCGGTGTAACGTGCGGCATCCTTCGACTTCAAATAGTCAAGGAGCTTGCGGCGACGGCTCACCATGCGCAGAAGACCACGGCGACCATGATGGTCTTTGGCGTGCGTCTTGAAGTGGGGTGTGAGCTCGTTGATACGGGCGGTCAGGAGTGCGACTTGCACTTCTGGACTTCCGGTGTCGTTGGCGGCGCGGGCGTTGTCTTTGACGACTTCGGCCTTGATGGAGGCTGCGATCATTTGATATTTCCTTGTTCCGATTCCGACAAGCCCAAAGGCATGCCCGGAGTGTTTGACTTGCGGTGTGCGCTGGAACTGCACGCACCGTGCGCCTTGCGGCATGCAAAGCCGTGTGATTATAGCTCGCCCCCAGGGCGCGCTCACTCCGTGTATTGCTTCCACCCCCTGACCGGGGGCAACACCGGCGGCCTGGCGGAGCCAGTTCCGCGGTGTTTCACCAACGGGCGCCAGGCCTGCGGCCGGCGCCAGACGGCTGCTTCGATGCCTGCTCTACTTTTGGGCGGCCAGCCAGGTTTTTAGTCGGTCTACCCCTTGAACCAGGCGGGCGGGATCTTTGGACGCAAAGCACCAGCGGAGCCAGCCTTGGGCTTCGGGGGCAAAGGCGCTGCCGGGCGCCAGGCCCAGGCCGGCTTCTACGACGAGGCGCTTGGCGACTTGCAGGGAGTCGCCAAAGCCTTCGAGTTGGAAGAACGCGTACATGCCGCCCTTGGCCGCGGCGACGTTGACGCCGGGCACCGCCGCCAGCAACGGCACCAGCGTGTCGCGGCACAGCTTCAGGTGCGCCACCACCCGTGGCGTGATGTCGTTGCCGTGCTCGATGGCTGCGACGCCGGCGCGCTGGGTGAAGACACTGGCGCACGAAGTGTTGAATTCGATCAGCTTGCCCATGCCGTCCACCATTTCGGGCGGCATCACCAGCCAGCCAAGGCGCCAACCGGTCATGAGAAAGCTCTTGGAAAAACTGTGCGCCACCACGAGTCGGTCGTCGGGCACCGAGATGTCGAGAAAACTAGGGGCGCAGCCATTCGGCGTCGGTTCGTAGTAGAGGCGCTCGTACACCTCGTCGGCAAGGATCCATGTGCCTGTCTCGCGGCAACGATCGAGAACGGCCTGCTGCTCGGAACGGCTCATGGTCCAGCCGGTCGGGTTGTTGGGCGCATTGACAATCAGCAGCTTGGTCTTTGATGTGATGGCTGTGCGAAGCTTGTCGAGATCGAGCGTCCACTCGCCTTGCACCGGCACCAGCGGCACGCAGACAACGTTGGCGCCGAGGATGGCAGGCTGCGCCGTCAGATTCGGCCAGACCGGCGTCACTGCGACCACCTCATCGCCTGCATCGACGAGTGCCTGCACCGCCAGCATCAGCGCGTTGACGCCGCCGGACGTGATCGCGATGCGCGACACATCCACCGCGGGGTGCATCGCGCTGGTGTAGCGAGCAACCGCCGCGCGCAATTCGGGCAACCCGAGGTTGTGCGCATAAAACGTTTCACCGCCGTTGATTGAGTCGATCGCCGCCTGACGGATCACCTCCGGCGTGACTTCGTCGCTCTCGCCGAACCAGAAGGCCAGCACGTCGTCGCGGCCGAGTCCGGCGTTGGCGACTTCGCGGATCTTGGAGGCTTCGAGGTTCTGGATTGCTTTGCGCATGTGTTGATTCCTGCCCTGTGGAGATTCGTTGACTGCCGGTGATCGATCGCTTGATTTCAGCGTTCAGGCCGCTGCATTTTGCAGGTGGTCGGCAACTCGGCGCGCGCAGCGTCGATGTTCTTCACGACGCGAAAACCGTAGCCCGAGCCTTCGACATCGAACGGGACGCCCGGCGCGCCCAGACGGTCCATCATGCCGACGACCAGCGACTGCTGGAACTGATGGTCGCTCGCGCGCATGCGACCGCTGCGACCCGCAAGGCTGACGTTGGCCTGCTCCAGTTTCTGCGCGACCGGCATGGCCTCAACGCTCCCGGCCTGTTCGACGGCCTTGGCCAGCGCTTCGATCATCAGTTGCATCCGCATATGCACATAGTCATCGGTCGGATTCGGAAAGCGCTGCCTGAACGCACGGTAGAACGTTGCCGACTCCGGTGTCGGCACATTCGGCAGCCAGTCCGCAACGGCGAGCACGCGGCCGACGCCCGCATCCCCGATGGCGGCCGGCGCACCGAGTGCGTTGCCATAGAACGTGTAGAACTTGCCCTCGTAGCCGACCTCGCGCGCCGCCTTCACCAGCAAGGTGAGGTCATTTCCCCAATTGCCTGTAATCACCGCTTGTGCCCCACTCGACTTGATCTTCACCGCATAGGGCGCGAAGTCTTTCACGCGGCCCATCGGGTGCAGTTCATCGCCGACGATCTGCACATCGGGGCGCTGGACACCCAGTTGTCGCCGGCTCTCGCGCAACACGGCCTGGCCAAAGCTGTAGTCCTGCCCGATCAAGTAGACACGCTTGACGTCCTGATCGTCTTTCACCACGTCCATCAGGGCTGCAACGCGCATGTCGGCGTGCGCATCGAAACGAAAGTGCCAGAAGCTGCAGCGCTCGTTGGTCAGCACCGGATCGACCGCCGAATAGTTGAGGAACAGGACGCGTTTCGAAGGATCGCGCTCGTTGTTCTTGTCGATGGCATCGACCAGCGCTGCCGCAGTGGCAGACGAGTTGCCCTGCATCACAATGCGAGCGCCGTTGTCCATGGCCGCGCGCAACGCCGACAGTGCTTCTTCGTTCTGGCCCTTGCTGTCGTAGCGATCGAGTTGGAGCATTCGTGCACCGCCCGGCAGCGGGATGCCACCGCGTGCGTTAACGCGTTCGACAGCCCACAGCAGGTTGCGAGAGACGGCTTCGCCGGTGTTTGCGAACGGGCCGCTGAGGCTCTCGATCAATGCGATACGAATCGGTGCCGGAGACTGCGCGCGAACCAGCGAAACAGCCGACAGCAATGTCGACGCGCACAGCGCCAGCGTGCTGAATTTCAAGGCCTTGCGACGCCAAATAAAGCGGGAGTTCATTGTCTTGAAACGCGTGGCGCGGTGCCTGGATAAAGTGGCAAGCGGCACTCTTGAATTGAAAGGCCGCGCAGTGTACGGGACACACGTTTCTTGCCCCCGCCGTTCACACCACCCGTGGCTTTTCTCCCAGTGCGCCTGTCCAGCTGTGCCCGTCGCCCTGTCAACGTCGAATAAGACAAACTGGAAAATTGCGCCCTGCTTTTACAGCTCGGAAAATCGTTGCCTGTGAACAACGTCACAGAGCTTCAAATCAAGTGATCTCGGGGTCTTAGCCCCTCACTAAACGCGTCAGTGACTTTTTGTTTCCGACCTTTTTTGTTTCCGAACTCACAATTAGTGCGAAGAACATCACGAAAGTTGATGTTTTTACAGACTTTTCTCTTACATCGGCGCGAGCACGTTCAGCGGGCCTTCAGGTTTGCAACGGTTTGCGACTATCGGGATGACGATGGAAACGCACTTGAAATTGGTCAATGGCAATACGCCCTCAGACACCCTCCTGGTGTTCTTGCCGGGAGCTTTTTTGCAACCCGACGCGTTCGAGCGTGAGGGGTTTGTCAGCGCTGTCCAGGAACGCAATCTGGCGGCGGACGTTTTGTTGGTCGACGCCAACGTTTCGTACTACTACGACCAGACGTTCATCGAGCGCCTGCATACCGACGTGCTCGCGCCACAACGCGCTGCCGGATACAAATCGCTCTGGCTGGTCGGAATCTCGATCGGCGGTTTCGGCGCGTTGATTCATGAGCTGGCCCGCCCCGGTGCCGTCGAAGGCATCGTGGCGCTGGCGCCATACCTCGGCCGACGCCCGCTGGGTGCGGAGATTCATAAAGCCGGTGGTCTGCGCGCTTGGAAAGCCCCGACAGGCCCCGCGCCCGACGAGGAAGTCGACCGCCAACTCTGGCCTTGGCTGCAGCAATATGCCAGCGCGAAATCTGCCGAAAAGCTGCCGCCGCTCTACCTCGGCTTCGGCTTGGCGGACCGCTTCGCTTCAAACCACCGGCTGCTGGCCGATGCGCTGCCGCAAGACCGCGTGTTCACGACGGAAGGCGGACACGACTGGCCGCAATGGTCGCAACTCTGGCGCAAGGTGCTGGATGTGTTGCCGCTGCCTTCCAGCGTCGGTGCCGACGTCGGCGCTCGACCTGTACCCCGCGGCGTTCCGGCCCACGCTACGTGGTCAGCGACGCCATTGGCCATCGCGGCTTGACGTCGAAGGCGTAGCGCTCGCTCGCCTCTTCCAGCCCCGACTGCAGCCGCATGGCCGCAGCCATGGCAATCATCGCGCCGTTGTCCGTGCACAGATGCAACTCCGGGTAGTGCACCCGCACACCGCGCTTCGCGCACGCCGCATTCAGCTGCTCGCGCAATGCGTGGTTGGCACCTACGCCACCTGCCACCACCAGCCTGTCGAGTCCGCTTTGGTCCAGTGCAGCCATTGATTTCTTCAGCAGCACTTCGACGATCGCAGCCTGTGTCGACGCCGCGAGATCGGCCTTGCGCGCTTCCAGTTCGCCTCCCAGCTTTTTCGCTTGGGTCATTACGGCGGTCTTCAGCCCCGCGAAAGAGAAATCGAGGTCGCCACTGTGCAGCAGTGGCCGCGGCAGCTTGAACGCCATCGGATCGCCCTGCTCTGCCAGCTTGGCCAACCACGGGCCACCGGGATAGGGCAAACCCATCAGCTTGGCGCTCTTGTCGAACGCCTCGCCCGCCGCATCGTCGATGGTTTCGCCGAGCAGTTGGTAGCGACCCACTCCGTCGACCCGCATCAGTTGCGTGTGACCGCCCGACACGAGCAGTGCAACGAAAGGAAATTCGGGCGGATCGGCGCTCAGGAACGGTGAGAGCAAATGCCCCTCGAGGTGATGGACGCCGAGCACCGGCTTGCCCAGCGCCGCGCCCAACGCACAGGCCACGCCCGCTCCGACCAGCAGCGCGCCCGCCAGCCCCGGCCCCCGGGTGTAGGCGACGACATCGATCTCTGCGAGCGAGCGCCCGGCCTCGGCCATGACGCCCTGCGTCAGCGGCAGCACGCGCCGGATATGGTCACGACTCGCCAGCTCGGGGACCACGCCGCCGTAGGCCTGGTGCATGGCGATCTGGCTGTGCAACGCATGCGCCTGCAACATCGGCAGTGCCGTGCCCTGCGATTCGACCAGCGCCACGCCGGTTTCGTCGCATGATGATTCGATTCCCAATAAAAGCATCCAGCGAGTTTAGGGTGGTCCCCATATCGGGGCACGGATGTTGCTGGATGCCCGTCAGTTCCTATTGCCCCACACATGAATTCAGGATTGAGCTTTCTGGTCGCAGCCAGGCGATGCGAAATCGATGAGCTAGAGCAGCTGGCGCGTACCAGCGAACTGGTCAGCACCATCGGCCGGCTGGTTCACGCGCTGCAGCGCGAGCGCGGGCTTTCCAACGTGCTGCTCGCCTCGCAAGGACGTCGCTTCGCGGCGCAACGCAGCGCCCAGATCGGTGAATGCGGACGCTTCGAACGCGAGGTTCGGGTCGCGTTCGACTTCCTCGAGAGCGAAGGCCGGCGTGCGGGCAGTGGCACTCGCCTGTTCAGCCGCATCGCCTGGGTGCTGCCCGGGCTGGACGCCCTTCCCACGCTGCGTCGCCGCGTCGGTGCGCTGGAAACCAGTGCTGCAGAAGCGACAGCGGCCTTCGCGAAGCTGATTGCCGGCCTGCTGGCCGTGGTGTTCGAGGCGGCCGACGGCGCCACCGACCCAGAAATTTCGCGCCTGTTGGCGGCGATGTTCAACTTCATGCAGGGCAAGGAGTTCGCCGGCCAGGAGCGCGCCTGCGGTGCCGCGGCTTTTGCGACGGAACAGAACGATCCGCTGCGCCAGCAGCAGTGGCTTCAGCTCATCGCCGCGCAGGAGCGCTGCTTTCACGTGTTCGCCGACTTTGCCGGGCCGGCAATGAGCCAGCTCTGGCGCGAGCGCGAACCGGACGCCGAACTCGCCGAACTTGAACGTTTGCGCCGAATCGCATGCGCCGCGCCCGCCGGCGTGCCGCTCGACCCCGAACTCAGCGCGGTCTGGTTCGACTGCTGCTCACTGCGCATCGACGCCATGAAGGATGTCGAAGATCGGCTGGCCGCGGATTTGCGCGACCTGTGCTGCGACAAGACGCTGCAGGCACGCGGAGAAGCCGAGTCGTACGAGGTCCTGCTCGAGCAACTGGCCGGAGAGCCTGACACAGCAGCCACCGCTTTTTTCGACGAACCGGGCGCCGAGCCTGGCCCGCAAGTAGCCGGTGGCGGACTCACTTCCGCCGCAGCGCCGTACGGCCATCAGCTCGAACGCTCGATTCTCGAGATGATGCAGGAGCAGGCGCAACGCCTCCAGGCCATGAGCGACGAACTCGACGCCGTGCGTACCGCCCTGAACGAACGCAAGCTCGTCGAGCGCGCCAAAGGCTTGTTGATGGCGCATCGTCGACTGACTGAGCCCGAGGCGCACCAGATGCTTCGGCAAACCGCGATGAACCAGAACCGGCGGGTGGTCGATGTCGCCGAATCAGTGCTTTCGATGGCCGACTACCTGCCCATCGGCAGCTGAAATGGTGCATTGCACAAACGAAGTGCGAAATTGCAATTTCGGATGAAATCTTCTCCGAAACCAATCTCAGCCTAGCTTCAATGCTATCGATTGAGTAGCAATCACAGTGGCCGCAATGCTGGCACGCTGCTTGCACTCAGCTCTCGCATAGACCAACGACGGTCTTCAGGCAGGCGACATCCAATGGCGGGTGTCGCCGACCCAACGGACAAAGGCGTCCTTATCTGCATGCGCTCGCTTTCGAGCGGCACATGCGCGGTGAGGACGCCTTTTTTGTTTTTCGCTTTGCCGTTTGTCTTTGTCTTTTGGCCTTGTTCATCCTTTTCATTTTTTCGGAGTTCGCCCCTCAATGACCGATCTGCTTAAAACGAAGCTCAGTCGCCGCAAGATCTTGCAAGCCGCCGCCCTCGGCGCGGTCGGCCTCGACCCGGCTTTGCGTGCCGCCGTCTGGGCGCAAGGCTCCGACAAACCCGAGAAAGAAGAAGTCAAGATCGGCTTTATCCCGCTGACCGACTGCGCCAGCGTCGTGATGGCATCGGTGCTCGGCATCGACAAGAAGTACGGCGTGAAGATCGTGCCGAGCAAAGAGGCCAGCTGGGCCGGCGTGCGCGACAAGCTGGTCAATGGCGATCTGGACTTCGCCCACGTGCTCTACGGCCTGGTCTACGGCGTGCACCTGGGAATCGCCGGCCCCAAGAAGGACATGGCCGTGTTGATGACGCTCAACAACAACGGACAGGCCATCTCCCTGAGCAAGAAGCTGGCTGACAAGGGCGCGGTCGACGGCCCGTCGCTCGCCAAGATGATGGCCAGCGAAAAGCGCGAATACGTCTTCGCGCAAACCTTTCCAACGGGCACCCATGCGATGTGGCTCAACTACTGGCTAGCGGCCAACGGCATCAGCCCGATCCAGGACGTCAAGTCGATCGTCGTTCCGCCTCCGCAGATGGTGGCCAACATGCGCATCGGCAACATGGATGGCTTCTGCGTGGGCGAGCCCTGGAACCAGCGCGCCATCATGGACGGCATCGGCGTCACGGCCATCACGACGCAAGACATCTGGAAAGACCATCCGGAAAAGGTGCTCGGCACCACCGCCGAGTTCACCAAAAAATACCCCAACACCTGCCGCGCCGTAACGGCCGCGATTCTGGAAGCGGGCCGCTGGATCGACACCGGTCTGCAGAACAAAAACAAGATGGCCGAAACCATCGCCGAAAAGAGCTACGTCAACACCAGCGTCGACGCCATCAACCAGCGCATCCTCGGCCGCTACACCAACGGCATGGGCAAGAGCTGGGACGACCCGAACTACATGAAGTTCTACAACGACGGCGCGGTCAATTTTCCGTACCTGTCGGACGGCATGTGGTTCATGACACAGCACAAGCGCTGGGGTTTGTTGAAAGAGCATCCGGATTACCTCAAGGTCGCGACGGAGATCAACCGCATCGACCTCTACAAGCAGGCCGCCACGGCCAGCAAGACGCCGGTGCCCAAAGACACGATGCGCACCAGCAAGTTGATGGACGGCATCGTCTGGGATGGCAAAAACCCGAAGGCCTACGCCGACGGCTTCAAGGTTCACGCTTAAGGAGCACAGCATGGTCAGCGCCGTCTTTCACTCTCCGCTCGACGCTTCCGCCGCAGTCCCGCTGCCGGCGAATGCGGCCGTCGCAACAAGCCCGGTGCGTGCGCCCGCTGCGACCCCCAGTGGCTCGGCATCGGGCGTGCGCAAGCCGCTCGACCTGCGCAAGTTCTGGATGCGCGTGCTGCCGCCGCTCGCGGGCTTCGGCATCCTAGTGCTGATCTGGGAACTGATCGCCGTACGAAGTGCCGGCACCTTTCCCGCACCGTGGGAAACCTGGCTGCAAGCGGTCAAGGTTTTCAGCGATCCGTTCTACAGCAACGGACCCAACGACCAGGGCGTGGGCTGGAACGTTCTCGCATCGCTGCAACGTGTCGCGGTGGGCTTCGGCCTGGCGGCGGCGGTCGGCATTCCGGCGGGCTTCGCGATCGGCCGCTTCGAGTTCCTGGCGCGCATGTTCAACCCGCTGATCAGCCTGCTGCGGCCGGTGTCACCGCTGGCCTGGTTGCCGATCGGCCTGCTGGTGTTCAAGGGTGCCAATCCTGCGGCCATCTGGACCATCTTCATCTGCTCGATCTGGCCGATGGTGATCAACACCGCCGTCGGCGTGCAGCGCGTGCCGCAGGACTACATGAACGTCGCCAAGGTCTTGAACCTGAGCGAATGGAAGATCATCACCAAGATCCTGTTCCCCGCCGTGCTGCCCTACATGCTGACCGGCGTGCGCCTGGCCGTCGGCACCGCCTGGCTGGTGATCGTCGCCGCCGAGATGCTGACCGGCGGCGTCGGCATCGGCTTCTGGGTCTGGGACGAGTGGAACAACCTGAACGTGATGAACATCATCATCGCGATCTTCGTGATCGGCATCGTCGGCATGCTGCTCGAATACGCGCTCATCAAGATCGCGACCGCTTTCACGTTCGAAGAGGTGAAGTCATGAACGACGACAAGAAGTTCATCGATATCAGCGATGTCGAACAAACCTTCAAGACCGCCAAAGGCAGCTTCCAGGCGCTGCGTGACATCAACCTCACCGTGGCGAAGGGCGAATTCGTCGCACTCATCGGTCACTCGGGGTGCGGCAAGTCGACGCTGCTGAACCTGATCGCGGGTCTCACCATGCCGACGCACGGCACGCTGCTGTGCGCCAACCGGGAGATCGCCGGCCCCGGCCCCGAGCGCGCGGTGGTGTTCCAGAACCATTCGCTGCTGCCCTGGCTCACCTGCTACGAGAACATCTACCTCGGCGTCGAACGCGTGTTTGCGCCGACCGAAAATAAGGCGCAGTTGAAGGTCCGCACGGATGCGGCACTGGCGCTGGTTGGATTGACGCCGGCAACGAACAAGCGCCCTGGCGAAATCTCCGGCGGCATGAAGCAACGCGTCGGCATCGCCCGCGCGCTGGCGATGGAGCCCAAGGTGTTGCTGATGGACGAGCCCTTCGGCGCACTCGACGCGCTGACCCGCGCACGGCTCCAGGACGAACTGCTCTCCATCGTGCACAAGACGCAGAGCACCGTCGTCATGGTCACGCACGATGTGGACGAAGCGGTGCTGCTGTCGGACAAGATCGTCATGATGACCAACGGCCCTTCGGCCACGATCGGCGAGGTGCTCAAGGTCAATCTCGAACGGCCGCGCAATCGCGTCGAGCTGGCGGAAGACCGGCACTACGTGCAGTACCGCAAGGCTGTCATCGACTTCCTCTACACGCGGCAAGGCCACGTCGAAAAAGCGGCCTGATATGACATCCGCTCCAAACCTCGTGCCCAAGACCTTCATCCGCGTGATCGAGTATTGGGTGCCCAGCGAAGAAAGCGGCGTGCTCGAATTTGGCGGTGGATTGTTCGGTACGGCCACGCGCTTCGAAGCCGCCAGCCGCAACCTGTGTTTCGGCCGCGGCGAAGGCTTGCCGGGCCAGGCGTGGGAGGCCGGTCATCCGATCGTTTTGAAAGAGTTCGAAGGCTCGTACTTTCGTCGCGCCGTGCCCGCCAAGGCCGAAGGACTGACCTGCGGCATCGCGTTGCCGATCTTCAAGGGGCAGCAACTGAGTGCCGTGGTCGTGATCTTCTGCGGCGACGACGCAGAACATGCCGGCGCGATCGAACTCTGGGCCAACGATCCGGCAGAGTCGAAAGACATGGACCTGGTCGACGGTTACTACGGCACCACCGGCGACACCTTCGAATTCATTTCGCGCGCTACCAGCTTTCGTCGCGGAAACGGATTGCCCGGCATGGCGTGGGACAAACAAACGCCGGTGTTCCTGCCCGACCTGGGCAAAGCATCTGGATTTTTGCGGGCCGATGGCGCCATCAAGGTCGGCATCAACCGTGGCTTTGCGACGCCCTGCTCGACCATCGATGGCACCAATTACGTGATGGCCTTTTTGTCGGCGCTGGCCACGCCGATCGCACGGCGCGTCGAGATCTGGGAGCCGGACGTGACCGGCACGCAGCTGTTGCGGAGCTTCGGCTTCTCGGAAGCCGAAGGCATGCTCGGCGAATCCGAGATCGTGGCCGCCAGCGAAGAGGCGTCGAACGCGCTCGGCCGAGCCTTTGCGACAGGTGTGCCCGCGGTGGCCGCGCCGATGATCGCGATCCCGATTGCGCCCGAAGGCAACATCACCGCGGTGATGGCTCTGTATTTCTGATCACGACTCGACCCGGAGGGATGAACCCATGAAAAAGATGAATCTCGTGCTGGTCGGCAATGGCATGGCCGGCGTGCGCGCGGTCGAAGAGCTGATCAAGTTGGCACCCGATCTGTACGACATCACAGTGTTCGGCTCGGAGCCGCACCCCAACTACAACCGCATCCTGCTGTCTCCCGTGCTGGCCGGCGAACAGACGGTCGACCAGATCATCCTGAACTCGTGGGAGTGGTACACCGAGAACAACATCACGCTGCATGCCGGCAAGACAGTGACCGAGGTCGACCGCGTGAAGCGCATCGTGCGCGCGGTCGCTGCCGACGGCAGCGTGATCGAGGCGCCCTACGACCGGCTGCTGCTGTGCACCGGCTCCAATCCGTTCATCCTGCCGGTGCCGGGCAAGGACTTGAAGGGCGTGATCGCTTACCGCGACATCGCAGACACCAACACGATGATCGAGACGGCCAAGACGCATAAGCATGCGGTCGTCATCGGTGGCGGCTTGCTCGGCCTCGAAGCCGCCAACGGTCTGATGCTGCGCGGCATGAGCGTGACCGTGGTGCACGTCAATGCGTGGTTGATGGAGCGCCAATTGGACGACGTGGCGGGCGGGTTGCTGCGCAAGTCGCTGGAAGCGCGTGGCCTTCAATTTCGTTTAAGCGCGCAGACGCAGGAGTTGATCGGCGACGAGAACGAAGGAAAAGAAGGCCGCGTCAAGGCCGTCAAGTTCAAGGACGGCACCGAAGTACCGGCCGATCTGGTCGTCATGGCAGTCGGCATCCGCCCCAACACCGCATTGGCAGAATCGATGCGACTGCACTGCAACCGCGGCATCGTCGTCAACGACACGATGCAGACGGTGACCGATGCCCGTATCTATTCGGTCGGTGAATGTGCCGCGCACCGCGGCATCGCTTACGGACTGGTCGCGCCGCTGTTCGAGCAGGCCAAGGTCGCGGCCAACCATCTGGCGCAGTTCGGCATCGGCCGCTACATGGGCTCGCTGACCTCGACCAAGCTGAAGGTCACGGGCATCGACCTGTTCAGCGCCGGCTCGTTCATGGGTGGCGAAGGCACCGAAGAAATCGTGATGAGCGACCCGTTCGGCGGCGTCTACAAGAAGCTCGTCATCAAGGACGATAAGCTGGTGGGCGCTTGCCTTTACGGCGACACGGTCGATGGCAGCTGGTACTTCAAACTGCTGCGCGACGGCCGCAGCGTGAGCGACATCCGCGAGAAGCTGATGTTCGGTGAGTCGAACATCGGCGATACCGGCCACGAAGGCCACAGCAGCGCCGGGGCGATGCCCGACGAGGCCGAGGTCTGCGGCTGCAACGGCGTGAGCAAGGGCGCGATCTGCAAGGCGATCAAGGACAAGGGACTCTTCACGCTGGACGAGGTGAAGAAGCACACCAAGGCGAGCGCATCGTGCGGTTCGTGCACCGGACTGGTCGAACAGATCCTGATGTTCACCGCCGGGGGCGACTACTCGGCTGCACCCAAGAAAAAGGCGATGTGCGGTTGCACCGACACCAGCCATCAGGACGTGCGCGAGGCCATCCGCGCCCAAAAATATCTGTCGCATGTCGAGGTGTACGAAGGCCTCGGCTGGCGCACGCCCAACGGCTGCGCGAGCTGCCGGCCGGCCGTCAACTACTACCTGATCAGCAGCTGGCCGAAAGAAGCGAAGGACGATCCGCAAAGCCGCTTCATCAACGAGCGCAGCCACGCGAATATCCAGAAGGACGGAACCTATTCGGTGATCCCACGCATGTGGGGTGGCCACACGACGCCAGACGAGCTGCGTCGCATCGCCGACGCAGCCGACAAGTACAAGATCCCGACGGTCAAGGTCACGGGCGGCCAGCGCATCGATCTGCTCGGCGTAAAGAAAGAAGACCTGGCCGGCGTGTGGAAAGACATCGGCATGCCGAGCGGCTTTGCCTATGCGAAATCGCTGCGCACGGTGAAGACCTGCGTGGGCAGTGAATGGTGCCGCTTCGGCACGCAGGACTCGACGCAGATGGGCAAGGACATCGAGCACGCGCTGTGGGCAATGTATTCACCGCACAAGGTCAAGATCGCGGTGAGCGGCTGCCCGCGCAACTGCGCCGAAGCCGGCATCAAGGACGTCGGCGTGATCGGCGTCGACTCGGGCTGGGAGATCTATGTCGGCGGCAACGGCGGCATCAAGACCGAGGTCGCGCACTTCCTGGTCAAGGTCAAGACGAGCGAAGAAGTGATGGAGTTCACCGGCGCCTTCCTGCAGCTCTATCGCGAGGAAGGCTGGTACCTGGAGCGCACGGTGCACTACATCAGCCGCGTCGGGCTCGACCGCGTGAAAAAGCGGATTCTCGAAGACGTCGCCGGTCGCAAGGCGCTCTGGGAAAAGCTTCAGTTCGCGCTCGATGGCGAGCCCGATCCGTGGTTCGAGTCGAGCCGGGCGGCGGTCGACGTGCGGCAGTTCGTGCCGGTCGCCGGGGCGGATACGGCGCCGCCGGCGAGCGCTGCGGCACCTGTCGCGCAGCCCGCTTGATGTCCGACGCACCGAAGGAGAGCAACCCATGAGCGAATGGAAATTCATCTGCCGCGTCGACGAGATTCCTGTGCTGGGATCGCGTCGCGTGGTGCGGCCGGTCGGTGTGGCGGTCGCGGTCTTTCGCAACAGCCAGGACGAGGTCTTCGCGCTGCTCGACCGCTGTCCGCACAAGGGCGGTCCGCTGTCGCAAGGCATCGTGTTCGGCACCAGCGTGGCGTGTCCACTGCATAACTGGACGATCGGCCTGGACAATGGCTGTGCGCGTCAGCCCGACGAAGGATGCGTGCCGAAATTCGCGTGCAAGGTCGAAGGCGGGCAGGTGATGCTCGATGCGCAAGAGTTGGCGACGCATGCGCTGGATTTGACTGCGCCGCGTGCGGGCCCGGAGGCCGCAACGGCCGGCGCTATCGGTGACGGGACGTTCGATGTTCAGACGCCGCACAGCGCTTGAATGTTGCCTCGACACGCAAAGAGGCGGCAAGAGCCAGGAATGAAAGAAACAAGGTCAACCTGCCCCTACTGCGGCGTCGGCTGCGGCGTGATCATCGAGTCCGATGGCGCGCAGATCACGGGTGTGCGTGGCGATCCGGACCACCCCGCCAACTTCGGCCGGCTGTGCACCAAGGGCTCGACATTGCACCTTACTGCGACAGCGGAAGTGACGCGCCAGACCCGGTTGTTGCAGCCGATGCAACGCCTCGTGCGCGGGCAAGCTGCAACACCGATCACCTGGGAGGCGGCGCTCGACACCGCAGCCGACAAGTTCGCCCAGGTCATTCGCGACCAGGGTTCCGATGCGGTGGGCTTCTATGTCTCGGGCCAGTTGCTGACCGAGGACTACTACGTCTTCAACAAGCTGGCCAAGGGCCTGATCGGCACCAACAACATCGACACCAACTCGCGCCTTTGCATGAGCAGCGCGGTGGCCGGGTACAAACAGACGCTCGGCTCCGATGCGCCGCCCGCCTGCTACGACGACTTCAACGACGCGCAGTGTTTGTTCATCGTCGGCAGCAACACGGCATGGGCGCATCCCATCCTGTTCCGCCGCATCGAGGATGCCAAGCGCGCCAACCCGGCGATGAAGATCGTCGTGGTCGATCCGCGCCGTACCGACACCTGCGAGATCGCCGATCTGCACCTGGCGATCCAGCCGGGCACCGACGTCATGTTGTTCCACGGCATGCTGCACCTGATGTTGTGGGAAGGCTGGACAAAGCCCGACTACATCGCTGCGCACACCAACGGCTTCGACGCGCTCAAGGCCACCGCGCGCGACTGCACGCCCGACAAGGTGGCGCAAATTTGCGGCATCGACAAGACCGCCTTGCTCGAAGCGACGCGCCTCTTCGCGACCTCGACCGCGACCCTCAGCCTGTACTGCCAAGGGCTGAATCAATCGTCTTCAGGCACCGCGAAGAACGCGACGCTCATCAACCTGCACCTGGCTTCTGCGCAGATCGGCCGGCCCGGTGCCGGGCCGTTCTCGTTGACCGGACAACCCAATGCAATGGGCGGGCGCGAAGTCGGCGGCATGGCCAATCTGCTGAGCGGGCACCGCGATCTTGCTAACGCAGCACACCGGGCTGAAGTCACTGCGCTGTGGGGCCTGAGCGAGGGCAACGAAGTGCCCGCCAGGCCCGGCAAGACCGCCATTGAAATGTTCGAGGCCGCAGCCGATGGCGAGATCAAGGCGCTGTGGATCTCTTGTACCAACCCGGCCCAGTCGATGCCCGACCAGGCAACCGTCCGGCGTGCGCTCGAACGCGCCGAGTTCGTTGTCGTGCAGGAAGCCTTTGCGACCACCGCCACCTGCGCTTATGCCGACCTGCTGTTGCCTGCGACCACCTGGGGTGAGAAGACCGGCACGGTGACCAACAGCGAGCGCCGCATCTCTCGCGTGCGCGTCGCAGTGCCGGCGCCCGGCGAAGCGCGTCACGATTGGTCGGCGGTGGTCGACTTCGCGCAACGGCTCGAAGTGCGGCTGCCCAGGCGCTCCACCACCACGCTGTTCCCCTACCCGCTGCAGCACTCGCTGGCAGGCGACGATGCCGGCGCCGAAGCGATCTGGAACGAGCATCGCGAATCGACGCGCGGTCGCGACCTCGACATCACCGGCCTCGACTGGAAGATGCTCGATGCGCTAGGGCCGCAGCAATGGCCGTTGCCTGAAGGCCGATCGGTCGGTCGCGTGCGGCTGTACGAAGACGGCATCTATCCGACGCCCGACGGCAAGGCGCGCTTCGTCGACACGCCTTACAAGCCGGTAGCCGAACAACGCGAGGCGCGCTTTCCGTTCTCGCTGAACACCGGGCGGCTGCGCGATCAATGGCATGGCATGAGCCGCACCGGCACGCTCGGTCGACTTTTCGGCCACGTGCCGGAACCCGTGGTGCAGATGAACGCGCAAGACATGGCGCGGCGTCAGCTGAAGGACGGTGATCTGGTGCAGCTCACTTCGCGGCGCGGCGCGCTCGTGTTGCCGGCACAAGCCAGCGCCGAGGTCGGTCTGAGCCAGTCGTTCGTGGCGATGCATTGGGGCCAGGAATACCTTAGCGGTCGATCGCCAACCGGTGAGCGATTGGCCGGCATCAACGCGCTGACCAGCCCGGCCTATTGCCCCGACTCGAAGCAGCCTGAACTCAAGCACGCGGCCATCCGCATCGCCAAGGCCGAGCTGCCGTGGACACTGCTCGCGATCGCCTGGCTGCCCGACGATCGCGCGCTAGAGACCGAACGTGCGCTGCGCGACCTCATGGCGAGCTTTGCCTTTGCGAGCTGCGTGCCGTTCGGTGCCGGCGGTGCGTTGACGTCGGGTACGGCCGAGCGCACCGGGGTCCTGTTCCGCGCGGCCGACCTCGAAGCCGCACCCGATGCGGTGCTTGAGCAAATCGAAGACTTGCTCGCATTGCCGAGCCCCGACACCTTGCGCTACGCCGACGCCCGCCATGGCCAGCGCCGCACCGTGCGTCTGGTACGCACCGGAGCCAACAATGAAGACGCCAGGCTCGAAGGTTTCTTGCTGGCCGGCGACACCCGGGCCGAGGCATGGATCAAGACCTTGCTGCAAGACCAGTTGCCGGCGCAAGCCTTCGGTCGCCAGTTGCTGCGGCCGGGCTCGACCCCGCCGGTCGAAGTGGCGTCGCGTGGCAAGGTCGTCTGCAGCTGCTTCGGCGTGACCGAAACTGCCATTGGCGACAAGCTGCGGCATTGCGCGGGTACCGATGCCGAACGACTGGCGTCGCTGCAGGGGGCGCTGCAATGCGGCACCAACTGCGGCTCATGCCTGCCCGAGTTGAAGCGCATGGTGCGTGCCACCACGCCCGACACTGCAGAAGCCGTGCCGTGAGCCTGTCCATCGCTCAGTCCCTCAATAACCGCATAAACCCCTTCGAGTTTCGGCATAAGCCTTGCGGGACAATGGGCGCACCCATGGGAATCAGCCACTACATCAAGGAAATCGGCCGCGGCGCGCGAGGCGCCAAGCCACTCACGCGCGAGCAGGCGACCGATCTGTTCGGACAGGTGCTGGACGGCACCGTGACCGACCTCGAAGTCGGCGCCTTCTGCCTCGCGATGCGCATCAAAGGCGAGACGCCGGAAGAGATGGCCGGCTTTCTCGACGCCACGCATGCACGGCTCGATCTTTTCCCCGCGAGCGACCTGCCGCTCATCGTGCTGCCCAGCTACAACGGCGCGCGCAAGTTACCGGTGCTGACGCCGCTGCTCGCGCTGCTGCTGGCGCGCGAAGGTTTGCCGGTGCTGCTGCATGGTGCGGCCACCGAATCGACACGCGTGCTCACATCGAACGTGCTTGCGGCGCTGGGCACGAATCCGATCACGGTCGTAGGAAAGATCGGCGAGGGAGAGATTGCATTCGCACCGACCGAACTCCTGAGCACCGGCCTCAAACGACTGCTCGACGTGCGTCGCGTCGTCGGGTTGCGCAACCCGGCACACAGCGTCGTCAAGCTGATGCAGCCGACAGCGGGCTCGTGCATCGTGATCGCCAGCTACACCCATCCGGAATATGCGCAGTCGATGGCCTCGACCTTCGAGCTGACCGGCACGAGCGCCCTGCTGTCGCGCGGACTCGAAGGCGAAAGCGTGGCCGATCCGCGCCGCACTGCGCAGGTCGACGGCTTCATCAGGGGCCAGCGCATCGCAATGCAGGAGCAACAGGCTGGCACGCTGAGCGAGGTGGAAGGTCTGCCGAAGGAGATCGACATCGACACCACGGCGGACTACACGCGGCGTGTGTTGGCAGGCACGCTGCCTTTGCCCATGGCAATCGCCCGGCAGGTCGAACACATCAAGCAACTGGCTCAACAACTGGCGAACAGCCCATGAACTCACTTTCCCATTCGTATCGAGGCAGTTGCACCCTGGTCGGCGCCGGCCCGGGCGATCCCGATTTGCTCACGCTGAAAGCGGTCAAGGCGATCCACGCGGCGACGGTGTTGTTCGTCGATGACCTCGTCAACGACGCGATCCTGAGCTATGCGCGGCCCGGTGCCCGCATCGTCCATGTCGGCAAACGCGGCGGTTGCAAGAGCACGCCCCAAGCCTTCATCGAAAAGCTCATGATCACGGCGGTGCGCGAAGGCGAAGCCGTCGTGCGCCTGAAGGGTGGCGACCCGTTCATCTTCGGCCGGGGCGGTGAAGAGGTCCAGCACCTCCGTGAAGCGGGCATCGAATGCACGGTGGTCAACGGCATCACCGCCGGCCTCGCAGCTGCGACGTCGTTGGGCGTGCCGCTGACCCATCGCGATCACGCGCAAGGCGTGGTGTTCGTCACCGGCCATGCCAAGACCGGCGCCGGTGCTGCGGACGACCCGACCGACTGGCGGGCGCTGGCTGCGATGGCGCACAACGCGCGCCTCACGCTGGTGATCTACATGGGCGTGGCGGGCGCTGCGCACATCCAACGGCAATTGCTCGAAGGCCTGCCGGGCGAGACGCCCGTTGCGGTCGTTCAGCACGCCAGTTTGCCCCAGCAACGGCACATCGTGACGACGTTGAGCGGGCTGCACACAGGTATCGCCGACGCCGGCCTCGCGAGCCCGTCGGTTATCGTCGTCGGCAATGTATTGCAAGGCATCGCAGCGGCGGCAGTCGCTTTGCCGGAGCGCGACAAATTCGGCACCTGACCGCCTGAACTAGGCTGTTCGCAGGGTCGGTCCGGCGTCGAGACAGAAGTCGGCCAACTAAAATCCCGGCCACTCATACAACAATGCCAAGAGGGTAGGGATGCTCGAAAAACTGAACGAATTCACCGCAAGCCACGGGCAACTGCAGCGCGGCAGGGGCCTTGTTACAGGCACCGTTGCACTGAGCCTGGGCATCCTTTGCTTTCTGGGCGTGCTGGCTTTTCACTTCCCGCAGTACCTCACGACGCCCGAGCTTCGCAAAAGCTACAACGTCGACGTGATGCGCTTCATCCTGCTGGCGGCGATGGTCATCTCAGGTGGGATGGCGCTGGTGAACATCATCTTCAATCGCTCGCGCTGGCTGTCGTCGGGCGCCTTCTTGTTGATCGTCGCGGCCGCACTGCTGGGCGGCAACAAGGTGCCGGTCGACAGCAACTTTCCGGATCACACGCCCTACATCGGGCTCGACTGGTTCATCCTCGATTTGCTCGGCTCCTCCTTGATCTTCATTTTCATCGAGAAGTTATTCGCACATCGCAAGGACCAGCCGATCTTTCGTGAAGAGTGGCAGACCGACTTTCACCACTTCGTGGTGAACCATATGATCGTTGGCTTCGTGCTGCTCGCAACCAACCTGCTGGTGCACAAGCTGTTCGGCTGGGCTGCCAACGACGGCCTTCGCGGCTGGATCGCCAACCTGCCCTTCTGGGCTGGCGTGCTGCTGATCGTGCTGGTGGCCGACCTGGTCCAGTACTGGACGCACCGCAGCTATCACGAGGTGCCGCTGCTATGGCGTCTGCACGCGGTGCATCACAGCGTGAAGAGCATGGACTGGATGGCGGGCTCGCGGCAACACATCCTCGAGTTGTTGATCACACGCACGCTGGTGCTGGCACCGATCTACGTGCTGGGCTTCTCAAAAGAAGTGATCGACGCATACATCGTCATCGTCGGCTTCCAGGCGGTGTTCAACCATTGCAACGTGAGCGTGCGCCTGGGGCCACTGCGCTACCTCATCGTCACGCCCAATTTTCATCACTGGCATCACGCCCAGGACGATGAGGCCATCGACAAGAACTACGCGGCGCACTATGCGTTTCTCGACTACTTCTTCGGTACCGCCGTGAAGAGCACCAAGCTGTGGCCGGAGCAATATGGCGTGGTGGGCGACTACGTGCCGAACGGCTTCTTCAAGCAGCTGAAGTTCCCGTTCGTGTGGAAGGGATGATGGGCCCCGCTCGATGGATTGCGGTCGGTGCAGCCGCTCTTCTCCTTTCCGCCTGCGCGTCGCAGATCGACCTGCCCACCAAAGAAGCCGGCCTGCGCGTGCGCATGCAGAACTCGGCCATCGCGCCAGGCAACGGAGGCGAGCTGATCAAGGCGGATGCGCTGCAACCCGGCGACATCCTCCTGACCTCGGTTGCCACAGTCAATTCGTTCGGTATCCGGCTCGGCACCTTTTCGCCGGTGAGTCATGCGGTGCTGTATCTCGGTGACGGCGTCGTGGCCGAAGCTGTCGGCACGGGCGTACGAGAGCGCGGCCTCGACGCGCTGGTCGACGACGAGCAGATGGTTGTCGCCTTTCGCCTGCCAGGCGTCACCGGTGTGCACGTCGACAAGCTGCGCGCCTGGTCGCATTCGCAGGTCGGCACGCGCTACAACACTGTCGGCGTGATGCTCGACGCGCCTTTCGTGCTGAACCGCCGGGTGTGCGAGCTACCGTTGATTCCGGGTGCCGTTCGCAACTTCTGCGTCAGCGGTTTCGCGACGGTGCAACTCGGCGCCAGTCGCAACGACCAGTTCTTCTGTTCGCAGTTCGTGCTGGAAGCCTACAACCAGGCTGGCCTGCCGATCACGACGACAGACCCGCGTTGGGTCAGCCCGGCCGACTTGCTGCATATGCGCGAAGGGGACGTTCCCTCGGTGGCGTCGAGCAAGCCGTTGCGGTACATCGGTCACCTCAAATACAACCCGCCGCCGACGATCACCGCCGATGGGGCGACGACCCGTTGAGCGCATCGAGTTCGCCGAGCGCCTCGCGCTTCGACGTCGTCGTCATCGGCGCTGGCGCAGCCGGTCTTTTCTGTGCCGGCGTCGCAGGGCAACGCGGGCTCAAAGTCTTGCTGCTGGACCACAGCGAACGCGTGGCAGAAAAGATCCGCATCTCCGGTGGTGGCAGGGCCAATTTCACCAACCGCGATCTCGACGTACGTGCACCGCAGCGCCACTTCATCGGGGACAACCCCAACTTTTGTCGCTCGGCACTTTCACGCTATACGCCGCAGCAGTTCATCGATCTCGTGCAGCGGCATGGCATTGCATTCCACGAAAAGCATAAAGGGCAGTTGTTTTGCGACGGCTCCTCGCAGCAGATCATCGACATGCTGTTGGCTGAATGCGCTGCGGGTGGCGTCACGCGTTGGCAGCCTTGCAAGGTACAAGAAGTCGCCGAACGCAGCCAAGGCAGTGACGGCAGCGAGGGCATCGACGCAAACCGCTACCGCATCGAGACGGATCGCGGGCCCATCGACGCGGCCAGCGTGGTCGTTGCCACCGGTGGACTGTCGATCCCGCAAATCGGCGCCAGCGACTTCGGCTATCAACTCGCCACACAATTCGGCCTCCGCGTCGTCACACCGCGACCTGCGTTGGTGCCCCTGACCTTTGGCGGCGAAGCGTGGGCGCCGTACGCCGAACTTGCCGGGTTGGCATTGCCGGTGCGCATCGAAACCGGCACCAAGAAAGAACGCATCGCGTTTCTCGAAGATCTGCTCTTCACGCACCGCGGGCTATCAGGCCCCGCCGTGCTGCAAATTTCGAGCTACTGGAAGCCGGGCGCGCCACTCACGCTCGACTTCGCGCCGGGCGTCGACATCGCCGTAGCACTCGGCGATGCCAAGTTGCGCTCCAAACGTCGCACGGTGAACGAACTTGCATCGCTGGTGCCCTCGCGTCTGGCAGATGCGTGGGTGGGTCAGGAAGCCGCATTGCAACGGCCGATCAACGAGGCACCTGACCGGGCCATCGCAGAGCTTTCACAGCGAATCGCACGCTGGCAAATCACGCCAAGCGGAACCGAGGGATACAAGAAGGCCGAGGTCACTGCAGGCGGCGTCGACACACGCGATCTTTCTTCGCAAACCATGGAGTCGAAACAGCCCGGCCTCTATTTCATCGGTGAAGTGGTCGACGTCACTGGCTGGTTGGGCGGCTACAACTTTCAGTGGGCGTGGGCCAGCGCCCATGCATGCGCCCACGCGCTTTAGGGTTTGTCCGTTGCGGCCGGTGAGCGATGCGGCTGTTTTGCCGGCGCAACGACATCGACTTCGTTGATTGTCCAGTCGATCAATGCCGAAGCTACTCCGCCCTGCTCTTCCGCCACGCGCCACCAGTAATGACGGGGCGGCAGGTCCGAAAGCACGAGGCCATTGCCATTCACTCCCGCACGACGCGTCACGAGCGAGTTGAATTGTGGGTCGCGTGCCAGCTCGACCACATAGCGGCGGTCAGCCTGCCGCGGCTCCCACGCCAGGACTTGCCGCCCATCGGCTGCGACATCGACGCGGCTGGTCAACGTGCTGTCACGCGGCACGAAAGCCAATGTTTGCCCTGGTAGTCCCTCGAAGCCATCGACATCGAGCGCTGCCATGCGCAGGTGATAGAAGCCAGCCGGCAGATGCGGCAACGTGAACGTCGGGGCCAGCGACTGCAGTTCCCAAAGCAAGTGCTCGAAGCCATCGTCGCTAGCGACTTGAAGCTGGTATGCCGAAGCGTTGGATACCGGCTGCGCAGTCACGCGACGCGTGTCTCGCGCGACGAGTACGCCGTCGCGTTCTTCGAAAACGGGCGCCGCCAACAAGGCCCGCGTCTCCGCGGAGAAATCTGCCGTGAGCTTTGCACCAAAGCCGCCAAGCACTAGCGCGGGTTGCGCGGCAGGTGCTGTGGTCAATGCAGAAACAGCCCCTTGCATCACATCCAGGGTGATACGGTCGCCGTCATCGCAAACCACGAAATGCGTGCCGCGTACGCCGAGCACACCACGTCGCGTCTCGATCTCGTAGGCGCGCTGCGCAACCGGTGTCACGCGCGACTCGACGCGACCTGCAAGGAGTTTGAGTCGCATATGTCGACGCTGCGACACCAGAAGTTGCACCCGACTGTCAGACGGCACCAGCGCGCGACTTCCGTCTTCGAAACGCAGCATGGCGAAGGCACTGGCGCCGGTCGACAACACATCACCAGGAAGCATCTTCTCGCCGCCATTGACGCGGTCGATGCGACCTTCGTGCACGAGTTCGACGGAACCGACGACATTCGAAAGGATGCCGGCAGATGTCTTGTCTGCTGTCTTTGCAGATACCCTTTCAGACACCGAAGATTGTGCGACGGCGGAAGCTGCGCTGACAGCCATCAGCAGCGCGATCAGGGTGCCGCGATTCATAGAGCGGGCGTCCCAACGAAGTCGTCGACGTCGAGCCTATAGCCAATGCCGTAGACGGCCTGGATTCGCGTGTCGCTCTTCTGGTTGAGTGCCAGTTTCTGGCGAAGACGGTAGATACGGGTTTCGAGTGCGCGCAACCCGGAAAGATCATCCGCCAGTCCGCAGACTTCGAGAAGATAGTCACGCGATACCGCGCGTCCAGAGTGTCGAAACAGTGCAAGTGCCAGTTTCGATTCCGAAGGACGAAGTTCGATCGGTTCATCAGCACCCGCGTATTGCACACTCGCCGCTCCGACGTTGAAAGTCCATCGACCCCATTGCAGGCCTTCGTTTTCGCTGGTCCTGAAAGGCGCAAGCAGTCGATAGACCCGCGCACTCAATTCGTGTGGTCGAAAAGGCTTGACCACATAGTCGTCGGCGCCCTCGGCCAATGCCGCACTCACCTCCTGCTCGCGCCCGCGTGAGCTGAGCATGAGGATGGGCATCGTGAGGCCACCGGTACGCCGCACCAACCGCAACAGCGCCATGCCGTCTAGGTCTGGCACGGACCAGTCGAGCACCATGAGATCGAAGGTATCGGTGCGTGTGGCCTCAAGCAATGCACGACCGGACTGGAACATCACGCAGCGCACTGGAAGACCGCGCTCGCTCAACTGCATCTCCAGTGTGGTGGCGAGGTGAACCAACTGGGATGGGTCGTCTTCGAGAAGGGCAATGCGCATAAAAGTCATTTTTGCATCGGCAACTCAACGCAAAACGGAGATAAGTCACCGTTCACATAGCGGAAGTTCGTCGCAATTGTGAAATCACTCACCAGCACTCACCGAGGCCGCATTAGTTCACGCGCTGATTGATCGATACATCCAGACACTGCGACACCGCACAACGAATGCGTCGAACAACACACCGTGGCAAGCGCCACTCTCAGCGAGAACCACCATGCATATTTTTGGAACTTCATCCCTGCTGGCCTTGAGCCTGGCCGCGGCCTGCGCCGGGGGCGCACAAGCGCAAGCCGTCCCCGACAAAACGAAAGCAGCGGCCGAGTCTGCTGCATCGCAAGTTGCGCGCAAGGCACCCGTGCTGCGTGGCCTGCTGTTCGTGACGCAAGAACGTGCCGAGGTGAGCTCACCGACGGCAACTGCCGCAGCTGCACGCGCTCTGTGCCGGCCCAGCGCCGATGCGGTGCCAGCGGTCACCATGTCGACGCAATCCGCCGGAGAAGTGCAAGCGCTTCGTGCCCAGCTGGTTCAAGTTGCAACGACCGAAGCAGCTGCCGCTCGCGTGAAGAGCGCGGTGTCCACTGAACTCCTGCCAACGGATTTGCTGCGCGCCCGTGTAACTGACTTCATCGGGCGCCCGGTCGACGCCGCGCTCACGCAAGGCGTTGTAACCGAAGTGGTCAAGCTCATCAACGAGCAAGGCCGCTACCTTGCCGATGTGTTCTTCCCGGAACAAGTCACCAGCGATGGCATTCTTGTCGTCGTCGTACGGCCCGCGCTGCTAGGCAATGTGACGGCGATCGGCCAGAAACACCACGACGCCAATGACTTCTCTTGCCGCGTTCGCCTGCAAGCCGGTCAACCGGTCGACCTGAAGGTCATTGCAGACGACCTCGCACAGCTCAACAGCCAGAGCAGCTGGCACTACACCGCCGTACCGGAGTTCAAGCCCGGCACCGCAGCGGGCACCACCGATCTGGTGCTGAACACCGCAGACGACAAGCCGGTGCGCTACTTCGTCGGCGCCGACAACGGCGGCACGCGCGTCACCGGCCAGGGCCGCTACCACGCAGGCGTCAACGTCGGCAACTTTCTCGGCAAATTCGATCATGAGTTCGACTACACGCTAACGACCGCCGGCAACTACAGCGCATCCCACAACCACAGTCTGGCTTACCAGATACCGCTCGAGAACAGGCAACGCCTGACCGCGCGTCTGGACTTGTCGAAGAGCGATGTGCTGCTCGAACAAGGCGCCTTCCGCGCCAATGGCGACAACCAGATCGCGAGCCTCGAATGGCTGGTGCCGCAACTCACCGTGCCGGGCTGGCTCGACTGGGGCAAGAACATGGCGAGCGAGACATCGTTCGGCGCCGAATACAAGCGAATCGGCAACGCGTTGGCCTTCAACCAGGAGCAGGTCTCCAACGTCGCACCCAAGGTACTGCAGGGCTACGCCGCGTGGCGCGGTGCCTGGCAAGACAGCATGGGCGCGAGCCAGATCTACACGCGGCTGACGCTGTCGCCTGGTGGTGTGGTCGATCGCAATGACGATCGAACCTTCGACGCATCGCGCACCAATGCGAGCTCGAGCTACTGGCGCCTGAACGGCAACTACAACCGCAGCTTCGCATTACCGGGCGACTGGTCGATAGGCGCCACCCTCAATGGCCAACTGGCACGCAAGCCGCTTATCTCGAGCGAACGCATGACGCTCTCCGGCATGGGCGGCGTACGCGGCTACTACAACGACACGCTGACCGCCGACGCCGGCATCACCGGCTCACTGGAGCTTCAAAGCCCGCGCCAGAGCTTCACGCTCGGCAACCAAACCGCCTTCTGGTACGCGCTCGCATTCCTCGATGCCGGCCGTAGCTGGAACGCTACGCGGGAATACAACGCCGACCTGAACAAGACGGGCAGCCAGTTCAACCTGGTCTCGCATGGCGTGGGGTTCCGCGTCGAAACGTCGAAGCACTCGTTCTTGCGCTTCGACATCGCGCGCCGCCACTTCGGCATGGACAACGACCGCAAGTGGCTGTGGAACGGCTCTTTGCAGGTCGCCTTCTGAACACCCCCCAAATTTATTGAGACCAAGATCATGAACAAGCACATCCATCGCGTCATTTTCAGCAAGGCCCGCGGCCAGTTCGTCGCCGTCAGCGAAACCGCCACGTCGCACACCAAGGGCGCCAGTGGCAGCACCGAAGGCGGTGGCGGCATCGTTCGCATCGCCGCGATCGCATTGGCAGTCGGTCTTCTCTGCAGCGGTGCCATGGCGGCGCCCTTCGGCGGACAAGTCGTCAATGGCGGTGCCACCATCAACGGTGGCGGCAACCTCACCACCATCAACCAGACCACCAACCGCGCGATCATCAACTGGCAAGGTTTCGGCATCGGCAACGGCCAGACCGTTCAGATCAACCAACCGGGCGTCAACGCCGCGTTGCTCAATCGCGTGACCGGCAACCTGCCGACGCAGATCGACGGCAGCCTGCTTGCCAACGGCAAGGTATTTTTGATCAACCCGAACGGCATCGTCGTCGGCGCCAACGGGCTGGTCAACGTGAATGGCGGCTTCGTCGCCAGCACCCAGAACGTCGGCGACAGCGCCTTCATGGCGGGCGGTGCGCTCAACTTCAGTGGTGCGCAAGGCGGTGAGATCACCGTGCTCGGCCGCATCGAAAGCGCCAGCGGCCCGATCACGCTGATCGCGCCCAAGCTCACCGTGGCGGCAGGTTCGGCCCTGACGGCCGGCTCGTCCATCAACCTCGTCGCGGCAAGCGATGTGACGCTGTCGAACGGCACATTCAACGTGACGCCGCATGCTGGCGATGCAGGTGAACTGACCAGTGCCGGCGCGTTGCAGGCCGCACAAGTGCAGTTGGCCGCGGTCAACAACAACCTGGGCGCACTGGCCATCAACACCAGCGGCACGATTCGCGCCACGGGTGTGCAAAACAACGCCGACGGTTCGATTCGCATCGTGGCCATCGGCCAGGGCACGGTCGAACTGCACGACGCCGGCCTGACCGCGACCAACGCAAACGGTACGGGCGGCAAGATCGACGTGACCGGAACGTACACCGGCCTCTTCGGCAACACGACGCTCGACGCATCGGGCACCACGGCGGGCGGCAGCATCCGCGTCGGTGGCGGATTCCAGGGCAAGGAAAGCGACATCGCGAATGCGCAAGCCACCTACGTCGACCAGGGCGTCAAGCTCAACGCCGACGCGACGGCACAAGGCAACGGCGGCCGCGTCGTGGTGTGGGCCGACGGCACCACACGCTACAACGGCGACCTCAGCGCCAAGGGCGCGGGTACCGGCAACGGCGGTGACGCCGAAGTGTCGGGCAAGGGCACGCTGGCGTTCAATGGCACGGCCGACCTGCGCGGTGGCGAGGGCGCAAAGACCGGCACACTGCTTTTGGACCCGAGTGACATCACCATCAGCAATGCGGCGAACAGTACCGCCTTCGCCAACCCGTATGACCCGGCCACCAGTTCCAACCTGAATATCGGCACGCTGACGACTGCATTGCAAACCGCCAGCGTCACGGTCAAGACCAGCGGCGGCAGTGGCGGCGTGGGTGACATCACGATTGCCAATGCAATCGACTTGGCGAACTCGACAGCCAATACGACTTTGAATCTGCAGGCCGATCACGACATCAACGTGAATGCGGCAATTGCCAATTCCGGCACTGCCGCTCCCAGTGTTTTCTTCCTCGCGAACCGCGATGTGAACTTCAACGCCAACGTGTCGGCTGGAGCGGTACTCGCCGCCGCCGGCCGCGATATCAATGTCAACAGTGGCGTGCAGGCGGGACAGATCGTATTGGCCGCTGCGGCTGTCAATCCGTTGACTTCCTTTCTCTCGAACTCCATCGGCGATCTCTACGTCAGCAATTGGAAAAACGGCACGGGCGTGGTTCGGTTTGGCGGATCCGGCAACGTCAACTCAAGCGGACAGGTCGTTCTTCTCTCGGGCAAGGATCTTGGCGGTAACCGCACCAACTTGACCATGTCGACCAACGTCCCTGGCAATCCCAGCAATGTCAATATCGCCGGTTTCGACACCGTGAACCTCGACACAAACCGGGCTGGCAATGCCTTGGCAGTGGAGGCTCGCACGATCAATGTATCGGCCGCCAACCTCAGCGACACCCAAACCGTTCTGCATGCAGCTGACTATGACGCCAGCAACAACTATCTGAATGCGGACGGCTGGCAAAACCAGCAGGGCTTGATTAACCTCAATCCCAATGTGACCTTCGCAGGCCTCGGCCTACTTGACCTCGCCTCAGGTCTTGCGGGCGCGAATCGCAACGATCTGCTGGGCACTGTTCAGTTGGTGGGTGCGGGCGGTGTGCGCAGCGAACTCGATTTGAACGGCTTTCGCGACGTCACCTTGAGCCAGGCGATCGCGACCCACCAGACTGGCAATGAAAATCGCGGCATCACCGTGACCGGTCGCAATATCCAGGTCAACCAGAGTCTGTCGAGCGATGGCGCCCAGCTCAATTTGACGGCGGCGGCATACGATACCGGGGGCGTGGTCGCCAACAGTTATACCAGTAGCGGGTGGACCAGCCAGCCGGGCTTGTTGCGCTTCGACAGTCCCGCCACGACGACGCTGACAGGCGGAGGCAGTCTGTATTTGTACTCTGGCGTCGACTATGCGGGCAATCCGTTCAGCGCCAACCCAGGCGGGCCCGGCGTGGCTACCTCCGCTGGCATCGATGCACGTGTCGACCTGCCCAGCGGACTGACATTCGTCACACGCCCGGGGGACGCGACGATGCTGGGGAATGTCACTTTGGACGGCTTCCGCGATGTCACCCTGCCTTACCAGACCATTGGCGGCGTATACAACGTGAACGCTCGAAACGTCGCGGTTCCGATGGCGTTTACGGGAATCTATGCAGCATGGATTGCCATCAACGCCGGGGCATTCAGTGATCAGCCGGCCTCTCCCAACTTTCCCGGCAATCCCACATTGGTCAGCACGCAAACTGCCACCCGCGACGGCAGTGGCAATAACGAAGGAACTTTTAACCGCCCCGGCGGTGCAAACCTCGACCTCGGTGGCAGGTATATCTGGGTCAATTCGGGGGTTGGCGCTGGCGGAACTCGCGCCGACCTGAACTTGGGCGCTATTACCCCTGGCGGTGCCGCAGGCGCCGCAATGGGTGTCCACGGTTTTGGCGCTCTTACCACCGCTGCGAACTCCCCGATTTCCCGGATGGCATTCGACATCAGCTTCCCCGGCCTGGTGCAACTCAGCGCCTCGAAAATCGTGGTTCGCTCGGACATCACGTCATACAGCGTTCAATTGTCAGCGGGGGGCGTTAACAACACCACAGGTGCCGGCGATGGCAACAATGACGTCAACACGGGCACGCTCACTTTCGAAAATAATCCTGTATTGCGGGTTGGCATCAATCCACAGCTGGGCGGGGGTGCAGGCATCACTCTGGTCACGGGCGTCGACAGCGGCGCCATGAGTTCCACTGGCGCCGGCGGCGTGACCTTCGGCTACGCCGACCCCACAGCACCCACGATACCGACTTTCGGCATCAACGGCTTCAACGGCACAGAGGTGCTCATGGAGAACGGGCAATCGTTGAATGTCGTGCAAGCGGCCTCCTACTCCGCGATGGGCTACGCCCCACTCATCATCAGGCAACGGCCAAGCGCCACCAATGACGTGGTGCTGCTCAATGACGTGACGACCAACGGCAACACGATGCTCGGCCACAGCGACGGCGGCATCGATGCCGGTGGAGGAGGCATCCGAACCGGCAACCACACCATCACCTCACCCAACAGCCTCTACTTGCTCGCCGGGAAAGATAGCGCGGTCAATATGGACGCGAATGTCTTGTCCGTCGCTTCTACAGGGGCCGGAACAACGTTGGTGGTCAATGAGAGGGACAACCTGACAGTGCTCGATCGAGTTCCGTCCGGAGCCGGCAACATCGAGATCAACGCCCGCGGCGAGATCGATTTGCCAACCGACTGGACGCGCACCAACGGCGCCAGCCTCACTTTCCACGCAGACGCGCAATATGGCAAAACGCTCGCTCCAGGCGCAACGACCGCCGTTGTTGCAGACCTCAACTCGATCTACACCAACACCGGCGTGTACGGTGAAATCGGTGGAGACGGCCTAGGCGCCGTCACGCTGCGCAGCGCAGGTCCGATCCTGATCACGCCCGTGTTCCGGAGCGTGCTGGTGGTCGAAGCCAACACGGTGGCACCCGCCGGCCTGTTCGACCTGAACGGGGTTGCCATCCCTGTCGGTACGACGCTGACCCGCGGGCAGCAAGTCTCGTACGGCACGGCCGGCGCGTTGCCCAGCTTCGACTTCGATACCGTGACGGCCAGTGGCAACCCGATCCGCACCGCAACGCAAGCCTCGCTCGGCGGCTTTACCGTGCCGGCCGGTGCGGCGCTGCAGTACTACTACAGCAACGTCGACGCACTAGGCGCACCACTTCCGCTGGCGCAGCAGTACCAGCCCATTCCGGTCGGCACGTTCCTCCCTACTGCAACGCCCGTGCTGGTCAAGGAGGGCGCGCCGATTCCCACCCAACTTGCGGGCATCAATGCCGCGCCGTGGTCCGGTTCAGGGCTCCAGGACTATGTCGTCGGCGGGTACCAGACCGCCGCCGCCAGCACCGTCCCCAACTACACCTCGCTGGGTGCGGGCACGACCTCGGCGCACCAGACCATCGCGACCACCGGCACGGCAGGCGCGCTGGCGGGCGACACTCCCGTCAATGCCGCACTGGCTGCCGATTACTACGGCAACCCAGTTGCCGGCACCAACACGACGCTCAACTTGTCGGGCCAGTTCTACACGCTCAACGGGACGCAAACCGGACCGACGACCTTGAATCAGCTGGCAGCCGGCACGGGCAACAACTCGGCCAGCGGCAACGGCTGGGACATCGGCTACGGCACGGGCACGCTGTCGACCAACACCGGTGACCTGCGCATCTACTCGGGACCGGCCCACGCGACCGCAGGCCCGAGCTATGCGCAAGGCGATGCCGCCGACCTGAACATCTTCACAAACCCGGCAGCGACGACTTTCGGCAACGGCGCCCTGGTGCGCGATGGCGCAATCAAGGTCTCGACCGGCACTGGCAACCTCGTGGTGCTCGGCTACCGTGACGTCAACGTCGAACCGAACGGCACGCTAGCTTCGCAAGGCAACGTGACCATCGGAGCGTCACGCGACCTGAACATCAATGCGCCCGTGCCGGTCGACAACGCCGGCAAGCTGACGACGTTGATTGCCGGCAACATGATCACGGCCAGCCAGACCATCGGCACAGCCGGCACCGGCAACCTGATGCTCGTTGCAGGCGGCGGCGTGAACGTCAACACCAACGTCGCCGTCATTTCGGGCAGCCTGCAGGACAGCACACCGCGCACCGGCGTGCTGGCTGGCGGCCAGACGCCAACGGGCACATTCGCGGTTACCAACACCGGCGCGCTCATCGTCGGTGGTCCTCAGACCAACAACGAAGTGAACGACATCACTTTCGACGGCACTAGGGGCATCGTTTACAACGCGACCACGCCGCTAACGCGTGCCGGCATCGTGAGCAGTACGGCGGTCGGCAGCAAGGCGCCCGCCTTCGGCAACATCGCTGTGGCAACACGCTCGGGCAACCTGACGATCGATCAGCATCTCGACAGCACCACCACCGGCGGCACGATCAGCCTGACGGGTGCGCAAGACGTGGTGTTCAACGCGCTCAGCACCGACAGCACCAAGAGCACGCACGCACAGACCACCGGCACCGTGAACGTCACGGCCGTGGGCGGCAGCATCGTCAACGCGAGCGGTCTTGGCGGCGCGGGTCAGGAACAGGTGATCGGCAACGTGGCCAATCTGCAAGCAGGCACTGCAATCGGTGGCGGCATCATCGACAACACGGCGACCGGTTTCAACAACGTCAACGACCTGAACCTGAACGTGCTGACGCTTACGGCCAAGGCCAGCGCCGGCGACGCCGTGCTCTGGAACCGCGGCGCGGTGGATATGGCCGGCGCGAGCGGTGCATCGGGCTACTTCGGCATCAACGCCGGTGGCCTGATCCAGCAGAACGCAGCGGCGACCCTGACGGCCGCCAATGCCGAGTTCGACACCATGCGCGACACCACCATCGGTGTCGTCGATCTGCGCAATCGGACTGCGCTGAATATTGCAGGCACCAACCTATCCGGTGGCAACTACACCGCCACCAGCGAAAGCGCCGGCGTCGCGATGACGGCGGGCTCGACCCTCAACGCGAACGGCAACGTCACGCTGAACGGTGCGCCGATTGACACGTCGCTCGGTATCGTTCATGCGGCCGGTCTGGTCACGCTCAATGGCTCGGTCATCGGCACCCTGCCCGGCAATTCGTCGGCACTCGCGATCGTCGGCACCACGGCCACCGTGACCGCTTACGGCAGCGGCAAGGACTTCGATCTGCACTCGGTGCTGAGCCCTGCAGTGCTGGCACAGCTGACCACACTGGGCGTGACGGATGTCGTCGTGAACCTGGGCAACAAGTCGACCGGCTACTCGGTGGCGCAACTGACCGGCAACGCGATCCTGGTGAACAACACCGGCAATGTGGTGGCAGGAGGATGGACGGTTCGCACCGGCCCGGCGGCCATCACGACGCCTGCGACGGGTGTGCAGCAGTACAACCTGACGGACACCGGTGGCGCAGTGAACCTGGGCGCGATGAACGCCACGGTCAACGCAGCGTTGGGCACAGGTTATGCGACTGGCTCGCAAGCCAGCCCGATCGTCGCTGTGGTCAGCACGCTCAACACGGCATCCGGCTTCGACACGACCAAGGGCTCGAACGTGACGCTGTTGAACACCACGAGCAGCGGTGTCTACTCGGTGAAAGATGCCAACGACGTGACCATCGACAGCACGGCGAGCATCAACGCTGGCTACATTCGCGGCAACAACGATGTGGCGCTGATTGCAGGCAGCACGAACAATGGAAACCTGACGACTTCGGGCGCGTTGTATGCGGGCAGCGACCTGATCGGCGTGGCCGGCAACAGCGTCGTGCTCAATGGCGGCACCAGCATCACGGCAGCCAATGGCAACGTGACGCTCGTCGCGGACGAAACGGCTGGCAGGGCTGCAGGCACTGGTCAGTTCATCAACAACGTGCCGGGCCTGAACATCCATGCGAATAGCGGCAACGTGGCGATCTATGCAGTCGCAGGCGGCGCAGTGCCGGCAGGCTACACGCAGGTGCCGACCCAGGTCGCCTTCAATGGCCTGCAGGCCAACGGCGTGACGCTGTCCGAAGCGCAACCCTTCGAGCAATGGAACCAGAGCTATCAGGCGGACACCGGTGGTAGGAGCTACGTGCCGGGCACCGGCATCGGCAGCGCACCCCACGTCCGTTACAAGCAGGTGCTCGCCGTCGCGCCGCCGGCACCTCCTGCAACGCCTGGCGCGGCCTTCGAGTTTCCCCCGACATCGCTGCGTATTCCGCGGCCACTGCCTGCTGCGCCAAGCATCTTGCCGACGCTGCAAGCGGCCATGTGGGTGCAGACGCCTGAAGATGGCGGGTGTGCCTGGGCCGACCAGTACGGCAGGCGCTACATGCCAGGCGAATACGGACCAGAGTCCTACTTCGCCGTACCGACCTACCTGGCCAGCTCGCTCAACGGTCGCGAGATTGAAGGCGGATCGGCAGGTCCATGCAACGTCGTCGCCAAGCCCTACTTCCCCGTAGTGGCCAACCCGGAAATTACGCTGGAAGTCGTCGTGGCACGACCTGGTCCCGGCGCTATCGAAACGCATCGCGTGTCGATCGGTGCCGACGGCCTGTTCCGGTTCGATCGCTCGGACATGAAGGATTTGCTGCCTGAAGGTAAAGCCAAGATCGAACGGCTCGCGAATGAAATTCGCAGCGGTTTCGTCAGCATCGTCGGCATTAAAGTGATCGGTCATGCCGACCGTTTGGGCACCGCGGCGTACAACCTGCCGCTGTCGAAGAAGCGCGCAGACACCGTGCGCGCCTTGCTGATTCAAAACGGGCTGGATGGCAAGCTCATCACGACCGAAGGCCGAGGCGAGGCGGAGCCGGTGATGGTTTGCACCGGCTCCGAAGCAACGGCTGCGCTGACCAAGTGCCTGCAACCGAACCGTCGAGTGACCGTCGACCTGACCGCGCAAGCAGGTCGATAAGCGAGCGGGAGAAAGCAATGCGCTATGCGATCTACGGCGGACCGAACGGGCTGAATCGGCTGATCGCGCGCTCGCTCACGCGCATACCGGGGTGTGAGCCCCAGGTATTCGCAAGCGGGTTGTTGCTGCAGCAAGCACTGGCCGCCGGGCCGAAGATCGACTCGGTGCTGTTGACAGGCCCGGGCACCGATCTCGAAGTGCCCACGCTGGTTCAATGGCTGCAGACGCGACCAGCCGACCGCGTGCCACGGCTGGTCGCGTGGCAGCATGAGAATGCTGCGATCGACGAACAAGCAGCCGACGTTCAACTGAACAACGTCACGCTTTCCGAGTGGGCGCCGGCGGCACGCGAGAAGAAGGTCGGCAGGGCCCCCGTGCAGACCGAGCGCACACCGGCTGCAATATCGAGCACATCGGGCGAAGCGCCGCAACGGGTTTTCGGGCGCTATGTTTTTCGTGAAACGTCCGGCGGAATGCTGCTGGATTGTCAGTTCATTCCTCTACCCGGAAAGCTTTACAAGTTGGCGTGGTTCCTGTTCCAACACATGAACCAGGTAGTCAGCAGAGAAGACCTCTATCGGCAGATCTGGGGCGACGGCAGCAGCACGGCTTCGCGCTCGCTGGACACTCACATTGCCCGCCTCCGCACGAAACTGCAGCTCGGGCCTGGCAACCCCTACGTGCTGTCAGCGATGTATGGTCAAGGCTACGCCTTGAAAGAAGAAAAACCGGACTGAGCGAGACTGTCCGAAGATAAGGTTGACGTTGCCGGTCAGGCGATGTCGACCTTTTTTTTCTTCTGATCTTGCCCATCTCGATGGTCTTCCTCCTCGTCGTCGACGTCGACGGCAATGTCCGCGGTATCGGCAATCGGCAGGCCGAACCAGAACGTGCTGCCGAGGCCCGGTGCACTGTCGACCTCCAACCAGCCGCGATGCTGCCGTATCACCGCCTGCACGATCAGCAAGCCGATGCCCCTGCGCCGCACCATCCCCGGCGCAGCGGGAAGCACGCCCGCACTGGGCGAGGCGAGCGCTTCGTTCGCAAAAAGCGATCGACGTTGGCTTTCGTCCATCCCGTCGCCCTCGTCCACCACGGTACACACAGCCTCGCGCTTGTCGGCGTCGAACTCCAGGCACATCGTGACCGACTGGCCCTGCCGGCTGTGCCGGATCGCGTTGCCGAGCAGGTTGACCACGGCACGCGTCAGCAGGCTCCCGTCTGCCAGCACGAAGCATTGCCCTTCCCGAAACCGCTCCGTCAGCATGACGCCGCGCAGTTGCGCCTGCGCATAGACCTGATCCATCGCGTCGAGCAACAGGTTGCCCAATTCGACAGGGGAATACCGGTAGCGGCCCGACTGTGCGGTGGTGAGGTCGATGAGGTCGTCGGCCAGTCGAATCGTGCGCTCGGCTTCGGCGCGGATTCGGCTGCGCAGCGCGGGTGCGCTCGGGTCTATATCAACGTCGATGGCACAACGCGCTTCTTCCAGCGTGAGCATGCTGAGGATGGTGGTCTGCGGGCTGCGCAAATCGTGCGACAGAAAGCCGAGCCACTGGTCATGCTGTTCGCGACGGCGATACTCTTCGGTCAACTCGTGCAGCACCGCCAACCAGCCCTCTGCGCCGCTCGGCTGCGCGATGTCGACCGTCACGATGTCGAGCCGGAACACCCTGCCAGCAGGCGTCATCATCACGGCACCGCTGAGCGTCTCCGTCGGCTGCGTCATGTCCGGGCGTGTCATCCAGCCGCCGCCCAGCGGCACTGAATGCCCGGCGATGACAGACAGCAGCTTTCGTCCCACGAGCGCGGCGTCGGAGCCCAACGCATTGGTGCCCAGACCCAACAGCGACCTCGCAGCATGGTTGGCAAGGACGATGTCGCCATCGACGCGGCACACGAGCACGGCGACGTCCAGACGGGCGACGGTGTTTCGCAGCAGCCCTTCGAGCGTACGCAAGCGCACCATGATGTTGTCCAGCGCCTCGGCGCTCCGCAGCAACGCGGTCGGCGCGTCAGCGCTGCGGATATCGCCTGCTGCAATCAATTCAAGCGACAGCGCCGATGCGCGATCGACCTGCCGGAGCCGCTGCTCGAAGTAGCGCCAGAGCCCCGCCGATTCACGCCATGTCCATAGCAGGTAGGCGGCGAACAAAGCCAGCAGCGGCGCCACCGGCGGAAGCCACAGACGGCCTGCGGCGAACGCACTCACACACAAGATGACGACGGCACCGGCACTGCCCAGCAGCAGCAACGTGCTGTGCCGCGATCGCCCGAGCCACGCAAGAAGCGCCCAGCAGGGCAACGAAATCCAAGCCCATCGCCACGGTGCCGGCGCATCGTCGAGCAACAACGGACTTGCGCCCTGTCTGAGCGTGTCGAAAGCATTGGCGTGGATTTCCACGCCGGGCATTGCACCGGCAGCACCTGCGTTCGGCACAGGCATCTGGTCGCCTAACCCTGCGGCCGACGCGCCCACGAACACCGTCTTGCCGCGCCAGAAGTCTTGAGGGACTTTGCCGTTGACCACGTCGATGTACGAGAGGGTCCGATAACTGCCGGCAGCACCGGCAAATGAGAGCACCAAGGGGCCACGCAACTGCCAGCCGCTGCTCTTGCTTTTGGGGTCCAGCGCCGACAGCGATGTACCGTCGGCTTTGGGCACCCCCGGCAACAAGCCTACGAGATAAGGCTGCACTCCCGCAGCGGGTCCCTCCTGCAGAAAGAGCCGCCTGACCAAGCCGTCGGTGTCGGCACCGACGTCGACGTGACCCAGACCCGCGGATGCTTCCGCGAGCGCGGCAATCGGCCTTGCGAACATTGGGCTTGCTGATGGGGCGGCGCCCCCGTTTGCGTCGTAGCCCAAGCTGAAGAGCAGGGGCAGGTACACCGGCACTTTGTGCATGGCGCCGACCAGCGCGACATCGTCGGCCGGGTCGGCGGATGGCTCTGTCATAAAGACATCCATCAGTACGGCCTGCGGGTTACCGGCGGCAATCTTTTCCAGAAACGACGCATGTACAGCGCGCGACCAAGGCCAGCGGCCCAGCGTGGCCAGGCTCGCATCATCGATGGCGACGATGACGACATCACCACCGGGTGTAATTGGTCGCGCCTTGAGTGCCTGGTCGTAGACGATGGCGTCGACTGTCGCAAAGTTACCGTGATGAATCGCCAGATAGGCCAGTAAAGGCGCCAGCAGCGCGATGACGACCATCTCCGCAACCGATTTGACGCGCCCTCCCCAGGCAATCCTGGGGAGTTTTGGTCAAAGCTTCATCGAGGAATTTTGCAGCATGGCCGCCAGGCAAAGCTCACGCTATAATTGCGGGCTAACTTTCGGCCTCCCCTCAACGGCCACAAAGATTTTCGAGTTGAGGAACCCGGCCCGGGGCCTGATCTTCCCTGAGCCAAATTCAACAAACCTTTTAAATGACCACTATCCGCGTTAAAGAAAACGAGCCCTTCGACGTCGCACTGCGCCGCTTCAAGCGCACCATCGAAAAGCTCGGCCTGCTGACCGACCTGCGTGCCCGCGAGTTCTACGAAAAGCCGACCGCAGAGCGCAAGCGCAAGAAGGCTGCAGCCGTCAAGCGCCACTACAAGCGCGTTCGCAGCATGCAGCTTCCCAAGAAGCTGTTCTAAGCACTGCATTCGCTGGCCGCTCGCCGGCGAAACCAAGCCGCGCCAGGGAAACCTGCCGCGGCTTTTGTCTTTTCCGACGGCCTTTTCGAGGCCTTTAAACACCTTTCAACGACCTTCGCCAGGAGATGACCATGAGCCTTAAAGAACAAATCACCGAAGACATGAAGACCGCCATGCGCGCAAAGGACGCCGAGCGCCTGGGCACCATCCGCCTGCTGCTCGCCGCTTTGAAGCAAAAAGAAGTCGACGAGCGCATCGAACTCGACGACGTCATGGTGATTGCCATCGTCGACAAGCTGGTCAAGCAGCGCAAGGATTCGGTCACCGCTTTCACTGAAGGTGGGCGGCAGGATCTGGCCGACAAGGAAGCCTCCGAGATCAAGGTGCTCGAGGCCTACTTGCCGAAGCGAATGAGCGCCGAAGAAGTCGCGGTCGAGGTCAAGGCCATCGTCGTCGAACTCGGTGCCTCGGGGCCCGGCGACATGGGCAAGGTGATGGGCACCGTCAAGACGCGGCTCGCCGGCAAGGCCGACATGGGTCAGGTGTCCGCTGCGGTCAAGGCCGCCCTTTCCGGCGCAGCATGACGGTCATCCACAAGGCCTGCGCATGCCTTGTGGATGCGCAAAACCGCTTGCTGGTCTTTTTGCATCCGGGCGATGGCGGTATGCAGTTGCCCAAGGGCACGGTGGAACCGGGAGAGTCGCCTCAAGACGCAGTGCGTAGAGAACTGCTCGAAGAATCGGGCATCGCTTATTCCGGTGCGCTGCAAGAGCTTGGCACGATGGATCGGCACTGCAATGTCGGCATCGAGGGCAACACGCACGAACACCAGCAACTCTGGCATCTTTATCTGATGCGACAGATCGAACCGCTGCCGGAGTGCTTCGACCATATCGCCGTCGGCAGCCCAGAAGAAGAAGGCCTTGTCTTCTGCTTCCAGTGGCTGGCGAAGGACGCACCGATCGACGGCTTTACGCCGCCGTTTACGTCGCCATACGTCCGCGTGATCGAACGGGTGCGCGAAGCGCTTGCCAGTTAGCTCCCCGCCACCTTCATCTTGTTGACAAGGATCGAGCCAGTAGTCTTGGCGCCGTAGTTATAGGCATCGGCACCCACCGCCTGAATGCCCATCAACATATCTTTCAGGTTGCCGGCGATCGTGATCTCTTCCACCGGGAAAGCGATCTTGCCCTTCTCGACCCAGAAGCCGCTGGCACCGCGCGAGTAGTCGCCCGTCACGTAGTTAACTCCTTGGCCCATCAGTTCGATAACGAAGAGCCCGGTGCCGAGCTTGCGCAGCATCTCGTCGAGGTCGTCGCCCGGCTTGGTCAAGCGCGAAGTCAATGTCAGGTTGTGCGAGCCGCCCGCGTTGCCGGTGGTCTTCATGCCCAGTTTGCGAGCCGAGTAGGTCGACAAGAAGTAGCCTTCGAGCCGGCCCGCATCGACCACCTTCCGCGCTCTGGTCGTCACGCCTTCGTCGTCGAACGGCGAGCTTCCCTTGCCACGCTTCAAGTGAGGGTCTTCGACCAGGTCCATGTGCTTCGGCAGCACCGGCTTGCCGAGCGAATCGAGCAAAAAGGTGCTCTTGCGATACAACGCGCCGCCACTGGTGGCCTGCACCAGCCCGCCGAGCAGGCCCGCGGCCAATGGCGACTCGAACAGCACAGCGCATTGCGTCGTCTTGATCTTGCGCGACTTGAGGCGGCTCAGCGCACGTTCGGCGGCATAGCGGCCAACCAATTGAGGGCTCGCGAGTTCGTCGGCGGAACGCATCGAGCTGTACCACGCATCGCGCTGCATGTCGTTGCCCTTGCCCGCGATCGGCGCCACCGAAATCGAGTGCCGCGAGCTGGCGTAACCACCTCTGAAGCCATGCGTATGCGCGCTGAAAAAATGACTCTGCTGGGCCGAAACGCCAGCGCCTTCACTGTTGGTGATGCGCTTGTCGGTCGAGAGCGCGGCTTCTTCGCATTCGAGCGCCAGCTTGGCCGCCTCTTCGCTGGTGACAGCCCACGGGAAGAACAGGTCGAGTTCCGGCTGCTCCTTGACGATGTCGTCTTCGTCCGGCAGTCCGCTCACCGGGTCTTCGGCAGTAAAGCTGGCGATGTCGTAAGCCGCCTGCACCGTCCGCGCGATAGCCGCTTCGGAGAAGTCGGACGTGCTCGCATTGCCGCGCCGGTGCCCGACGTAGACCGTGATGCCGAGCGACTTGTCGCGGTTGCGCTCGACGTTTTCGAGCTCGCCCTTGCGCACCGAGACGCTCAGGCCGCAGCCTTCGGACGCCTCGGCACCGGCGTCGGTCGCGCCGAGCTTTTTGGCATGCGCCAAAGCCGTGTCGACCAAGTTTTCAAAGAAAGGGCGGGTGTAGGCGAAGCCGGAGTCGGGGCGCGAGGCCGGTTGCAAGCGGGATGTCTTCATGTGTTGGCTATGATACTTCTGCCCCCTGTTTCCGATGGTGCGGTCAAAGATTTAACCCATGTCCCGCAAACCCAAAAAAGGCTACTACGTCCGTGGCGAGTTCGTTGCTGAAGGCAGCGAGCTCGATCTGGAGCTCAAACGTGAGCTCAAAGGCACCGACGAAGCGAGCCGAACCGACCTCAAGCGTGAAAGCACCGAGCTGCAAAAGCTCGGCGAAGATTTGCTCACGCTGCGCGCCAGCCTGTTCGAAGCATTGCCCCTTGGCGAAAAGCTGTCGGACGCCGTGCTGGAAGCCAAGCGCATCACCAACTTCGAGGGCAAACGCCGGCAGATGCAGTTCATCGGCAAGCTGATGCGCAAGCTCGACGAGCCCACGCTCGACGCCGTGCGCTACGCGCTGGCAGAGCAGAACAGCACGCCTGCCGCCGAGACCGCCGCGCTGCACGAAGCCGAGCGTTGGCGTGATCGCCTGATCGCCGACGACGACGCGCTCGGCGGCTGGATCGAGACGCACGCCGGCACCGATGCGCAGCAACTGCGCGCGCTCGTGAGGCAAGCCCGCAAGGACATGAAGGTCGGCCCCGCAGGCGAGGCGCCGCGCCAGAGCAAGGCCTATCGCGATGTGTTCCAGCTGGTGCGCCAGCAATTGGCGGTGCATGGCAGTGGCGACCATGCTGCTGCGGCTGCCGCACAGGAGCTCGAGGACGACGCATGAGCGCAGCGCTGCCGCCGACGCCCGAACCGGTGCGCATCGGCATCGTCTCCGTGAGCGATCGCGCATCGAGCGGCGTTTACGAAGACAAAGGCTTGCCGGCACTCGAGGAGTGGCTGACGCGTGCGCTCAAAAACCCGATCGCCTTCGAGCCGCGCCTGATTCCCGATGAAGCCGAGCGGATCAGCGCCACGCTGATCGAGCTCGTCGACGCCGGCTGCACGCTGGTGCTGACCACCGGTGGCACCGGCCCTGCCCTGCGCGACGTCACGCCTGATGCGACGCTTGCCGTGGCGCACAAGGAAATGCCAGGCTTCGGCGAGCAGATGCGGCAGATCAGCCTGCGCTTCGTGCCCACTGCCATCCTGTCGCGGCAAGTCGCCGTGATTCGCGACAAGAGCCTGATCCTGAATTTGCCCGGCCAGCCCAAAGCCATCGCCGAGACGCTCGAAGGCTTGAAAAACGCCGATGGTTCGCAGGCCGTTCCCGGCATCTTCGCGGCGGTGCCCTATTGCATCGACCTCATCGGCGGTCCGTATCTGGAAACCGACGACTCGGTGTGCAAGGCGTTCCGACCCAAAACGGCCATTCGGACACGCGCCTGATCAGCGCTTGGGCTTGGGTTCGACCATCGCCTTCGCGATGCCGCGCAGGATGTGAATCTCTTCGGGCGTCGGCTGCGCCCGATTGAAAAGCTGCTGCAACCGCGGCATCAGCTTCTTCGGCGCTGCAGGATCGAGAAATCCGATGTCGACCAGCGAACGTTCCCAGTGGTCCAGCATGCCGGCGACGGCCTGTGCATCTGCCGCCGGCGATGACGACACGGCGTCTTTCACTTCGTAGCCACCCAGCGCCAATCGCCACTCGTACGCAATCACCTGGATCGCAGCGCCGAGGTTGAGCGAACCGAAGTTCGGGTCGGTCGGAATGCTGAGCGCAACGTTGCAGCGATACACGTCTTCGTTGCGCATACCGAAGCGTTCGGAACCGAACAAGAAGGCCACGCAACCGTCGACTGCAGATGTATCGAGCACCCCGAGATGCTCGCGCGGCGTGCGCGTCGGCGGTCCGAAATCACGCGGCACCATCGCAGTCGCACACAAATGCGTCACGCCGTCTAGCGCCTCGTCGAGCGTTTCCACGATGCGCGCGTTGTCCAGCACGTCGAGCGCGCCGCTGGCGCGTTGAATCGTCTCCTCGCGCCGCAGCACGTTGGGCCAGCGTGGAGCGACAAGCACGAGGTCAGTGAAGCCCATGGTCTTCATGGCGCGAGCGGCAGCGCCCACATTGCCGGCATGGCTGGTCTGTATCAGGATGAAGCGGGTGCGCATGGGAGGACGAAAAACGAGGGGTAACGGGCCGACCGCGGCCGGGTAAAATGCCCTGATTCTCGCTGCCCGCATCGCCGGGCTGCATCCTGCGGAGCCGCATCGCGCGGTGTCGCCGTTCTTCTCACAATCCAATGTCGTCCCCCAACCTGCATCCCATGCTCAACGTGGCCGTCAAGGCCGCACGCGCCGCCGGCGCCATCATCAACCGCGCGGCGCTCGATGTGGAGGCCGTGCGCATTTCGCAAAAGCAGGTCAACGACTTCGTCACCGAAGTCGACCATGCAAGCGAAAAAGTGATCATCGAGACACTGCTCGCCGCATACCCGGGGCACGGCATCCTGGCCGAAGAATCGGGCTCCGAATACGGCGCCAAAGACTCGGAATTCATCTGGATCATCGATCCGCTGGACGGCACCACCAACTTCATCCACGGTTTCCCCGTGTACTGCGTGTCGATCGCGTTGGCAGTGCGCGGCAAGGTCGAGCAGGCCTGCATCTACGACCCGAGCCGGAACGATCTGTTTACCGCCACCAAGGGTCGCGGCGCCTACATGAACGACCGCCGCCTGCGCGTTTCCAAGCGCACGCGGCTCAACGAATGCCTGCTTTCCACCGGCTTTCCGTTTCGCACCGGGGACAACTTCAAGCAGTACCTCGCGATCATGGCTGACCTGATGCCGCGCACGGCCGGCTTGCGCCGCCCCGGCGCTGCAGCGCTCGACCTCGCCTACGTGGCCGCCGGTTTCACCGATGGTTTTTTCGAAACCGGCCTCAGTCCGTGGGACGTTGCTGCGGGATCCTTGCTGGTCACCGAGGCCGGTGGCCTGGTCGGCAATCTCACCGGCGAGCCTGAATTTCTCGATCAGCGCGAATGCCTGGCCGCTGCGCCCCGCATCTACGGTCAACTCGTGCCGTTGCTCTCCAAGTATTCGAAGTTCGCAGGCGTGGACGACAAGATGCGCGCCAGCGACCGCGTGCGCGCCGTGTCCGCCGCGGCCAACCCGGATGTGGACGAATCGGTCGACTTGTACGCACGCTCTACCGTCGCCGATTTCGAAAGCTCCGGCAGCGATGGCGTCTCGGTCGAGCCCGCAGCCGTCGCGCCTGTTCCGCGCAAGCTCACACGCATCAAGCGCGACGTCGCAGCAGCGCCTTTTAACGACCCGGCCGATTCCACGGGCAAGTGATGCAGACGCTGAGCTCGGCCGGGGCCGCCGCGCGCCGAACCCGCGCCGCGTTGCGCATCGCCCTGAGCCACTACGTCGCCAACGGGCTGTCGGTGGCCTTCGGGCTGCTGCTTATTTCAGGCGGTCTGCATCTCTGGTTGGGAACCGTCGCAGGCGCTGCCGCGTCGGTGGGCGTCATCGTCGCTTCGCCGCCCGACCTCGCTGCGCCACGCCGCGGCAAGTTTTTCCAGATGCTGCCGGCGCCGCTGATCAGCATGCCGCTTTTCTTCGTCGTCCAGTGGTTGCACACCGCGCCGCTGCAACTCGGGCTGGTGCTGGTCCCCGCCACTTTCTTGTCTTTCACGCTGATGGCATGGGGCAAGCGCGGCATTCCGATTGCCATCGCGATCATGCTGGCGATGATTTTTTCGATGGCCACGCCGCCGCCGACCGATCTGCACGAGGCACTCGAACGCACGCTGCACTTCGGCATGGGTGCCGGGCTGTACGTCATCTACGCCACCTTGGCCAACCTGGCGCTCAACGCCCGCTACCGCGTGCAACTCATAGCCGACGTGCTGTTGGCGCTGGCGAACCTGATGCGCACCGAGGCGCGCCAGTTCAGTGCCAAAGACGAAACCGACGACGTGCGCGATTCGCCGGCGCCGATGCTCGGCCAGTTACTGACGCAGCAGGCCGCCCTCGCCGATCAGATTCAGGCGGCGCGGGACATCGTGCTCGAGTCGCCGCGCACGCCGCGCCGGCAACGGCTCGCCGGCATGCTGGTGATCGTGCTGGAGATGCGCGACCACCTGTTGGCCAGCGAACTCGACCTCGACGTATTGCGCACGCACTCCGACCATGCAGGCTCGCTCGGCGAGATGCGCGCGGTGCTCGAATTGATTGCGATCGACGTCACGCGTCTGGCAGATTCACTGCTGCTCGGCCGCAAACCCCAAGCGGGACAAGACCGCCGGCCCACCCTTTCGGCCATCGCCATTCCAACCTACACGGGCCGGCCCGACGGCCTGGCCGCACCCAACACGGCCGTGTTGGCGCGCGGACTGGCGAGCCGCATCGGCCACCTCAACGATGAAGTGATGCGACTCACCGCACTGGCACGCGGCGAGCGCGAGCCCGACCTGGCCGTGGTGCGCGCCAACTGGCAAATGTTCGTGAGCCCGACGGCGTGGTCGTGGCGCCCTTTCCTCACGCTCTTCAACTGGGACGCACCGCCGCTGCGCCACGCCATCCGCGCGGCACTGGCGATTGCCGCTGGCTACAGCATCGCGGTGTTGCTGCCGTGGGGCTCGCACGACTACTGGATTTTGCTGACCATCGTCGTCGTGCTGCGCGGCAGCCTCTCGCAAACGCTGGAGCGGCGCAATGCGCGCGTGGCCGGAACGATGCTGGGATGCGTGCTCGCTGTCGGCTTGTTGTCCACCCATCCGTCCGCGTTGGTGCTGCTGCTTTCGGTGACCTGCGCGCAGGCTGTGGCGCACGGCTTTGCGGTACGGCGTTACCTGATCACGGCCGTCGCAGCCACCGTGCTCGGTCTGGTGCAGGCACACCAGCTGTACGCCGGCGCCGCCCCGACCTTCGCGCTCGTCGAACGCATTGCCGACACCTTGATCGGTGCGGCCGTGGCGTGGGGCTTCTGCTACGTTCTGCCGTCGTGGGAGCGCAGCCAAATCCCCGCTCTGGTGGCGCGCACGCTGCTGGCGCAAGCGCGCCATGCCCGGCTGGCACTCGGCCTCGGGCAACTGCAGGCCGTCGACACCAGCCCCGAGCTCGAGTGGCGACTGGCGCGCAAGGAGGCGTTCGACAGCCTCTCCGCGCTGGTACAAGCCACCCAGCGATCGCTGTCCGAACCACGCGCAGTGCGGCCGCCCATCGAGCCGCTAGAGCGCCTGCAGGCCCACAGCTACCAGTTGCTGGCCCAGCTCAGCGCGGTCAAGTCGATGCTGGTGTTGCGGCGCGACCGGCTGACGCCCGCTGAAATCGAGGCGCCGCTGGCACGTGCGGCCGAGCAGATCCAGTCGGCGATCGGCAACCCGGCCGACGCGTCTGCCAAAGCTGCCAAGGCGGTGGAGGCCGCACAGTCTGGCGAGGCACCCGCAGAGACTACGTCTGCACCGCGCACACGGGTGGTTGGCCCGATCCCGCTGCCCGACCCTTTCGACAACGACATCAGTCCCTGGCTGCTGCGCCGACTCGATCTCGCAAGCGGCCTGGCACTGCAGCTGCACGACGACGCGGCGCGCATCTTGCAGGCCGAAGCGGAGGCCGAAACGATGGCTGGACTGTTGCCGAAGGAAGCTTGATGGAGTTGCATGCATTGCTTGGCCACCCGTGGTTCGGCACGTGGATCGCGGCGCTGATCGCCAGCGCATCGGGCCTGCTCGTCTACCGCGTGGGCGGCATGCTGTTGCTGCGCCTGACGCGTCATGCGGTCGTTCTGCATTCGACGATCTCGAAGGCACGCACGGCGGCGCGGTGGGTTCTGCCGCTCGTGGCGCTACAGATGGTGTGGCAGGCCGCGCTCGACGACCTTCGCTACATCGACAGCGTGCGGCACCTCAACGGATTGCTGCTCATCGCGTCATGCACCTGGCTGGCCGTGCGGTGCATCAACGGCTTCACCGAAGGCCTGCTCGCCAAGCATCCTCAAGACGTCGACGACAACCTGCAGGCGCGCCGCATCCACACGCAGGCCAAGGTGCTGGCACGCACCGCCAGCACGATGGTTCTGGTGGCCGGGGCGGCGCTCATCCTCATGACGTTTCCGGGTGCGCGGCAGGTCGGTGCCAGCCTGCTCGCCTCTGCCGGCGTTATCGGCATCGTGGCCGGTCTTGCTGCCAAGCCGGTGCTGAGCAACCTGATCGCCGGCCTGCAGATCGCCTTGGCGCAGCCGATACGCATCGACGATGTGCTCATCGCCGAGGGTGAGTGGGGCAAGGTCGAGGAGATCACGGGAACCTTCGTCGTGATGAAGCTGTGGGACGAACGCCGCCTCATCCTGCCGCTCAGCTATTTCATTGAGAAGCCGTTCCAGAACTGGACGCGACAGAGCGCGCAGTTGCTGGGTTCGACCTTCATCTACGTCGACTACACGATGCCGCTGGCGCCGCTGCGCGCGGAGATGGAGCGCATCGTGCGAGCGGCGCCGGAGTGGGATGGTCGCGTGTTCGTGCTTCAGGTGACCGACGCCACCGAGCGCACGATGCAGTTGCGCATCCTTGCCACTGCGGCCACCGCGCCGCTGGCGTTCGATCTGCGCTGCCGCATCCGCGAAGGGCTCATCGACTTCGTGCAGCGCGAGTATCCGGAATCGCTTCCCAAGCTGCGCATGCAGGACATGGGTGGGCCGTCCGCTTCAGCGGTCGCACAAGGCCCGGCGGCACCCGCGCCGACCGTGGCAGCAATGGGCACGGCCAATCCAGCCAACCTCATGCAGCCGTTGCCGCACCGCTGAGCTGCACGCTTGCGCGTCAGCGCCCGGCGCCCCACAACCTCCAGCACGGCGCCAATTCGTCGATGCTCGACCTCCCGCGTGACTTGACTTGTCTTTAATTTAGATATATCTTTTGTGTTTTAGATACACACAAGAAAGATCGACATGCAACATTTCAGATCATTCGAGCGATGCACACGCCGCGCCGAACACGGTGACGGTTCCGACGGCGGACGCGGCGGCCCTGGCCATCGACACGACCATGGCGACGGCTCGCGAGGCATGGGCGGTGGTGGTGGCCGAGGCGGTAGTGGCCGAGTCTTCGGCCATGGCGGCCTGCGCTTCGTGCTGCTGCAACTCATCGCTGACAAGCCGAGCCACGGCTACGAGCTGATCAAGGAGATCGAAGAACGCCTGGGCGGCAGCTACAGCCCGAGCCCCGGCATCGTCTACCCGACCCTGACGCTGCTCGAAGAGCTGGGCTACGTCAGCGTCAATGCTGCCGATGAAGGTGGCCGCAAGCGCTACAGCATCACTGCAGCAGGCACCGAGTTCCTGACCGCCAATCGCGACACAGCCGACGCGATGATGGCGCGTATGAACGGCGGAGTCGACGGTGCGGGGCCACGCGGCGGCCGTCCGCCGCAAGTCGTTCGTGCCCTCGAGAACCTGAAGCTGGCGATGCGCATGCGCCTGTCGTCGCGAGAACCGATGACCGATGCGCAGGCCCATGCCTTCGCTGCCGTGCTCGACAGCGCGGCGCAACAACTGGAGCGCATTTGATGAGCGACACGACAACCGCTTCGATCGCAGACGCCTTGCCGAAAAGCGCGCCTGATCGACTGCCGCGCCGCGTGCGCCACGCGCTTCGGTTCCGAAAGCTCAAAGTGCGCAGCGTGCAGCGCGTAACCCCGCATCTGATACGCATCACCGTCGACGGCGAGTCGCTCGCGGGCTTCACCAGTCCAGGCTTCGATGACCACGCGAAGCTCTTCTTTCCCGACGCGGCGACCGGCGAGTTGACCTTGCCGACCGCCGGCCCCGAAGGTCCGATCTGGCCCGAGGGCCGCAAGCCGACCATGCGCGACTACACGCCGGGCCGCTTCGACGCCGTCGCCGGCACGCTTGAGTTCGACTTCGCGCTGCATGACGCCGGCCCCGCGACGCAATGGGCCGAGCGCGCCAAGCCGGGCGATGTGCTCGGCGTCGGAGGACCACGTGGCTCTTTCATCGTTCCAACCGATTTCGACTGGCATTTGCTGATCGGCGACGACACCGCATTGCCGGCGATCGCACGGCGCCTTGCCGAGTTGCCACGCAACGCCCGCGCGATCGTGCTGGCGGAAGTCGACGGGCCGGACGATCAGATCGCTTTCGAGACGCATGCCGAGCTGACAGTCCAATGGGTGCATCGCGGCGGCGCCGCGCCGGGCACGTCGACGTTGCTACTCGACACGCTGCGCGGCCTTATGTTTCCGGCAGGCGACTTTCATGCGTGGGTGGCATGCGAATCTTCCGCAGCCAAAGCCTTGCGTGCGCTCCTCGTCGGCGAGCGTGGTGCCAACCCGAAATGGACGCGTGCGTCAGGCTATTGGCGCAAGGGCGCCGCGGCAACGCACGACACCCACGAAGAGTAAAAATCCAGCGGCTCACTACTACAACATGTCGCAAACCGTCTGCAATAGGCCGTTCGGCGATTGGCAACTGAATACCAAAGAACTAGGATCAAACCCTTGGGAGCGGGCAACAGAAGAGGAACAACAGCGAATCGGCGTCGTCGCGCTTTTCGCAACTGCAGAAAGGGAACCACATGGGATCCGATCTCGAAAAATGGCAATTCGTTGCGACGGTGATCGTGGGCGGTCTGGTGGTTCTCGGGCTGGTCGGCTTCGGCTGGAATCGCATCGCGGCCCGTCGCCGTTCCCAATACCTTATCGCCGCAGCGCGGGTGCGCTCCGGCTATGTTCCAGGTGGCTTGCCGACCGTGCGAGGCGGGCCTACAGGCTCCACCGGCATGGGAGAACTCGGCCCGGCGAGTGCGCCACAGCTGCTGGCCGCCAACGAAGGTGAATTCGAAGAAATGGTCGATGAGCAACCGCTCATTCGCATCCGCTATCTAGACGCGCTGTCCAGGAAGGTCAGTGCCGAGCTGCAGGTCGAGCATCTGGATATTCACAAGCGTCTAGTCGTCGGTTATTGCGACCATCCCGGCGACACGCGGCGCATTCCCCTGCGCAATATCGTCGGTGCGCGCATTGCCGAAACCGGCCAGCGCTTCGATGTCGACACGTGGGTCGACGCGGTGCGCGTCGCACGGCGTCGCCGCGGACAGGGCTGAGCCGACGACAACGGCGACGCTGCTCATACCCCGACCTCTTCGACGTTCGCCAGGTGCATTGAGTGCATCGCCGATGGTGAGTGCCGCATCCAGCGTCGTCTCGGCGCTGGCCACGTCGTTGACCAGGAAGCAGAAGCGGTGGGTGAAGTCTCGACAAAGACATGATCCAATCCTCGCTCCATGCCCGCCTCATCCCCTGCCCCGACCCCTGCCGCGACCCCTGCAGACTACTCAGCTCACACACCCATGATGGCGCAATATCTGCGCCTCAAATCGGACTTCCCGGAGACGCTTCTCTTCTACCGGATGGGCGATTTCTACGAGCTCTTCTACGCCGACGCAGAGAAGGCCGTGCGCCTGCTCGACATCACGCTGACGCAGCGCGGCAACTCTGCAGGTGCGCCGGTGGTCATGGCGGGCGTGCCGTTCCACGCGGTCGATACCTACCTGGCGCGACTCATCAGGCTGGGCGAATCGGTAGCGATCTGCGAGCAGATCGGCGAGGTCGGTGCGACCAAGGGGCCGGTCGAGCGCAAGGTGATGCGGGTGGTCACCCCCGGCACGTTGACCGATGCCGAGTTGCTCAACGACAAAAGCGAGTCGATGCTGCTCGCGGTGCACGCCGGTACGCGCAACGTGTGCGGGCTGGCCTGGCTCAGCGTGACGGGTGCCGAGTTGCGTCTTGCGGAGTGCGCGGCCGACGCGCTCGAAAGCTGGATCGCGCGCATCGCGCCGAGCGAGTTGATCTACAGCGCCGAAGTGACGACGACCTTTGAGCAGCGCCTCAAAGCCGCGCGCACGGCCACGCCATTCACGCTCTCCATCCGGCCTGCCTGGCAGTTCGATGGCGGACTCGGCGAGCGCAAGCTCAGCCAGCAGATGGGCAGCAACAGCCTCGCTGCGTGGAACGCCGAAGGTCTCCCCAACGCGCATGCTGCCGCGGCCGCACTGCTCGGCTATGCGGAACATACGCAAGGCCGCGCGCTGCCGCATGTGCAACGACTTTCGGTCGAGCGCGATGGCGAATTGATCGAGCTGCCGCCCACGACGCGCCGCAATCTCGAACTCGTGCAGACCTTGCGCGGGGAAGACTCGCCGACGCTGTTCTCGTTGCTCGACACCTGCATGACCGGCATGGGAAGCCGCCTGCTGAAGCGATGGCTGCTGTCGCCGCGCCGCGACCGCGATGAGGCGCAGGCGCGCCTCGAAACCATCGCCGCGCTGCAGACGAGTGCACCCGGCAGCACCGCTGCACCATGGCGCACGTTGCGGGAGCAACTGAAGAACATCAGCGATATAGAGCGCATCGCTGCCCGCATTGCGCTGCGCCAGGTGCGCCCTCGCGAGTTGGTCGCGCTGCGTCTTGCGCTGTCGAAGGCGGAGCAACTGGCGCCATCGTTGCCGGGCGTTGCGGTTCTGCTCAATCAGATCTCGGAGCATTGCAAGCCGCCCGAAGGCTGCGTCGATCTGCTGGCGCAAGCCATCAAGCCCGACCCGTCGGCGCTGGTGCGCGATGGCGGCATCATCGCCACCGGCCACGATGCCGAGCTCGACGAGCTGCGCGCCATCAGCGAGAACTGCGACGATTTTTTGCTGCAGCTCGAAGTGCGCGAACGAGAGCGCACCGGTATCACCAACTTGCGCGTGCAGTTCAACCGTGTGCACGGCTTCTACATCGAGGTGACGCAAAGCGCGCTCGGCAAGGTGCCTGACGACTACCGCCGTCGCCAGACGCTGAAGAACGCGGAGCGCTTCATCACGCCCGAACTCAAGGCCTTCGAAGACAAGGCGCTGTCGGCACAAGATCGTTCCCTGGCGCGCGAGAAGTACCTCTACGAACAGCTGCTCGATGCGCTGCAGCCATCGATCGCACCTTTGACACGGCTTGCCACTGCCATCGCGACGCTAGACGCGCTGTGCGCGCTGGCCGAGCGCTCGTACAGCCTGCATTGGCGCGCGCCGAGTTTCGTATCGCATCCGTGCATCGAGATCGAAAAGGGCCGGCATCCTGTGGTGGAGGCTCGGCTGGCCGAGAAGTCGTCGGGCGCCTTCATCGCCAACGATACGCAGCTCGGGCCGCAGCAGCGCATGCAGGTCATCACGGGGCCGAACATGGGTGGCAAGTCGACCTACATGCGGCAGGTCGCGATCATCGTGTTGCTCGCTTCGATCGGCTCGCACGTCCCGGCCGCGGCTTGTCGGCTCGGACCGATCGATGCGATCCACACGCGCATCGGTGCCGCCGACGACCTGGCCAACGCGCAGTCGACCTTCATGCTCGAGATGACGGAAGCCGCGCAAATCCTGCACAGCGCCAGCGCCCAATCGCTCGTGCTGATGGACGAGATCGGCCGCGGCACGAGCACCTTCGACGGCCTCGCGCTGGCCGCCGGTATCGCGGCGCAGTTGCACGACCGGACGCGGGCCTTCACGCTCTTCGCCACGCATTACTTCGAGCTCACCGAGTTTCCGGCAACGCACCATGCCGCGGTCAACATGCACGTGAGCGCCACCGAGAGCACGAAGAACGGGGGCCGCGACATCGTCTTTTTGCACGAGATGCAACCCGGCCCGGCCAGCAAGAGCTACGGCATCCAGGTCGCACGGCTGGCGGGCATGCCGGCCGCAGTGGTCAACCATGCGCGTCAGGCGCTCGATGCGCTGGAGGCGCAACAGACGCAAAGCCGGGCACAAGTCGACCTGTTCGCGGCGCCGCCAGCCACCGCTGCGCCCGAGGTGAGCGCCGTAGAATCCGCGCTGGCGGCGCTCGACCCCGACGCGATGAGCCCACGCGAGGCGCTCGATGCGCTCTACACACTTCAAAAATTGAACACGCGCGAACGCGGGGCCGCATGAGCTGGCCCGGTTCGTGCGGCAAGACTCCATGACTTATTGCGTAGGCATCAAACTCAACGCCGGACTGGTGTTTCTCTCCGACTCCCGCACCAATGCGGGCGTGGATCACATCAGTACCTTCCGCAAAATGATCGTCTACGAGCAGCCGGGCGATCGCGTCATGGTGCTGCTGTCGGCAGGCAACCTGAGCATTTCGCAGTCGGTCCGCGAGATCCTGCAAATCGAGGAGCTGCGCGAGATCGGCGAAAACGGTCAACCCGGACCGCCCATCACCATCTGGAACGCCAAAAGCATGTTCGATGCCGCGCGGGTGTTGGGCTCGGCGGTACGCCATGTGTACGACCGCGATGCCGAAGCGCTCAAGCACGCAGGCCTCGACTTCAACGTGTCGTTCATCTTCGGCGGCCAGGTGCGCGGCGAAGGCATGCGGTTGTTCCTGGTCTACGCCGCCGGCAACTTCATCGAAGCGACAACCGAGACGCCCTACTTCCAGGTCGGCGAGTCGAAGTACGGCAAGCCCGTGCTCGACCGCGTTCTCACACCCGAAACGCCGCTGGACGAAGCCGCCAAGTGCGCGCTGGTGTCGATGGACTCGACCATGAAGTCGAACCTGTCGGTCGGCCTGCCGCTCGACCTCGTCGTCTACGAAGCCAACAAGCTAGAAACCGATCGCGTGATCTGCATCGATGCCGAAAATCCGTACTACCGGATGATGCACAACAGCTGGGGCCAGAAGCTGCGCGAAGTGTTCGACAGCATCGAAGACCCGGTGTGGGACGACGCAGCCAGCGCGCACCCGCTGAAGATGCCAGCGGCCCGGCACAGCGCGCTGCGCAAGATCTCGACGCCGGAAGAAAAGCTGATCTGAACACGACGTTGGCGCCGGGCTTGCCATCGGTCGTTTTCTCGCACGGCAACAGCTTTCCGGCAAGTACCTACCGGGTGATGCTCGACAGCCTGCGCAGCCGCGGCTTCGCGGTCGATGCCGTCGAAAAGTTCGGGCACGACCCGGCGTATCCGGTCACCGACAACTGGCCGCATCTGGTCGAACAACTCGCCGACTTCGCGCGACGCCAGGTCGACACATCAGGCGGTCCGGTGTTTCTGGTCGGCCATTCGCTCGGCGGCTTTTTGAGCCTGATGTGCGCTGCACGTCATCCCGAGTTAGCCAAAGGCGTCGTGCTGCTCGATTCGCCGTTGATCGGTGGATGGCGCGCGAACACACTCAATCTCGTCAAGCGAACGCCGCTCCTCAAAAGCATGTCGCCCAGCGTCGTGAGCCGCAAGCGGAAGAACAGCTGGCAAGACCGCGACGCGGTCTTCGAACACTTCAAGAGCAAGAAGGTGTTCGCGAAGTGGGACGAACAGGTACTGCGCGACTACATCGACCACGGCACGCTCGAAACCGCGGCCGAAACTGATGCCGCACGCACCCTGAGCTTCGACCGCGATGTCGAGACGGCCATCTACGACACGCTGCCGCACAACTTGAGCACGTTGCTGCGCGGCCATCCGCTCCAATGCAAAGTCGCATTCGTGGGCGGGCGTCAATCGGTCGAGATGAGACGCGCCGGCATGGCGATGACCGAGAAAGTCACCAAGGGCCGACTGACCCTGCTCGACGGCACGCACCTCTTCCCAATGGAAAAGCCGATAGCAACTGCAGCGGCTGTCGAGGCCTCGTTGCGTAATCTTTTGGGCTGAGCTGCCGACTCCGACTTCAGGTCGGCCTGAGCTTGCGCCTTGCAGAGGCGAAGTTATTCCGCCCAGACCACCATCCCGCTCCATGCGGTCGCCAGCACCACGATGCCGAAGGCGATGCGATACCAGGCGAACGGCACGAAGTTGTGCGTGCTGATGTACTTCAGCAGCCAGCGCACACAGAGCCATGCGCTGATGAACGCGAACACGAGGCCGACCAAAAAGAGCGGAATGTCAGCTACGGACAGCAGCGCGCGTTCTTTGTAGAGGCTGTACACGCTCGCACCGATCAAGGTCGGGATCGCCAGAAAGAACGAATAGTCGGTCGCCGCTTGCCGGCTGAGCCCGAGCAACATGCCGCCGATGATGGTCGATCCGCTGCGACTGGTGCCCGGAATCATCGCGAAACATTGCACCAGCCCGACCTTGAGCGCATCCCACGGCGTCATGTCGTCGACGTGCTCGACGCGCACAGTGCCCGGCGGCCGCTTCTCGGCCCACAGAATGATGAAGCCGCCGATGATGAAGGTGCTGGCCACCACGATAGGGATGAACAGGTGCGCCTTGATCGCCTTGCCGAACAAGAGCCCCAACACCACCGCTGGCAAAAATCCGATGAGCACGTTGAGCGCCAGCCGGCGAGCCTTGGGCTGCCGCGGCAACGCCACGATGGTCGACTGGATCTTCTGCCAATACACGAGGACGACCGCGAAGATGGCGCCGGTCTGGATCGCGATGTCGAAGACCTTGGCCTTGTCGTCGTCGAAGCCGAGAAGTGAGCCCGCCAATATGAGGTGGCCGGTCGAAGAGATCGGCAAAAATTCGGTCAGACCCTCGACGATGCCCATGACCACGGCCTTCACCAGCAAAACGATATCCACAAGCACTCCTTGAAAGTGTGCCGATTATCGCGAGCCGCGCGTTCAGGTTCTGCTCAGCCGACCCGAAGCGTCGCCCCCGGCATTCACATCGGCGAACGACAACGCGCTCGCCAGGTAGTCGATGAAGAGCTTGGTCTTGGGCGATACGAGGCGCGACGGCAGCAGCGCATACACAGGGACGCTCGCCATTTGCCAATCGGCCAGCACGCGTACGCCAGTGCGTGCAGCCTCCGAAAATGCCCCCGGATACACCGGCAGAGCCGCGATGCCGTGGCCCTGGTTGACCAGTTGATGCGCCATCTGCACCTGGTTGGTAGACAGTCGGCCAGCGACTCTCACATCGACCTTTTGATCGCCTTTGCTGAAGGTCCAGGTGGTACCGCCCGGAGGCTTTTCCAGGAGGATGCAGGCGTGGGCCTCGAGGTCCTGGGGGCGGTTCAGCGCCGGCGCGCCGGCAAGATAGTCGGGCGCCGCGAAAACGTGTTGCGCAATCGCACCCAGCGGCCGTGCAATCAGAAATTGCTCATGCACGGGGCCGACCCGTATCGCCACATCCACTCGCATGACAGACGGATCGACGGCCTCCGGACACAGGTCGATTTCGAGTTCTATGGCCGGATGCGCGCGGATGAAGTCACCTAGAAGCGGTGAGATCCAGCTATTTCCAAAATCGGGCGGCATGGACACGACGAGCCGTCCCTGCGTACTGGCGGCCGCCGCAACGGTTTCTGCGTAGACCGAATGCACGGCGGCCACCAGCGGCTTGGCGCGTGCGAAATAGATTTGCCCATCAGCCGTAAGCTGGATTGATCGGCCACCCCGCATCGTCAGCTTGGTGCCCGTCCATCGTTCGAGGGCACTGAGGCGTTTCGAGACCATCACGACCGGAATACCCAACTGCGCACCCGCGCGTGCAAGGCTGCCCAGTTCGCCGACGGCCACGAACGCGGCAATATCCTGGAGTTGATCGAGCGAATCCATCAGACCGTGGCGCTTCGACGCAACCTTGATTCGAGCCATTCGACAAACACACGGCCTTTGCGCAGTGACGACTTTTCGCTGACTACTGCGCTGAGCGCCATGGGCGGCAGCTCCCAATCGCACAGCACGGGGACCAATGCGCCAGCAGCCGGCGGGCCCGCCGCCATGTGAGCCGGCAGTGCGGCAATTCCGAAATCTTCGCTGGCAAAACGCGCACGCAAAGAAACACTGTTGGTCGCGAGGGTGCCCCTTACCTGGACGGAAGCGCGCAAATCGTTGTGTTGCAGTTGCCAAACGTTCAGGCCGGGATCACGTCCCTCGACGATGCAGTTGTGAGCGCAGAGGTCGGTTGGCACCAGCAGCGGTGCTGACTTTGCCAAGTAGCGCTCCGACGCATAGAGCCGCCATTGCACCGTGCCAACGGCTCGCACGAGCGCGCCTGTGGGAGGCGTGGCGTCGACGGGACCCAACTGCAGAGCGACGTCATGGCGACTCGGCTCGTCCGTGGCATGCCGCGCCGAAAGATTCAATTCGAGCTCCAGCTTGGGATGGCGTTGAATAAACTCGGAAATGATCCCGGTCAAAAATCCGAGCCCGCATTCTGCCGGGGTTGCAACTACCAATCGACCCGACAGCTGCTGCTCGACCGCCCTGAAGGCGTCGTGCAACCGCAACGCGTCGAGCGTCAAGGCCTCGCTGCGAGCGAAGTAATCGGCACCTGCCTCGGTCAATTGGATGCGACGCGTCGAGCGCTGCAACAGGCGAACACCCATCGCGGATTCGATGGCTGTGAGGCGCCTTGATAGCGTTGAGGGCGCCACGCACAGCGTCTTGCCCGCCTCTGTGAGACTGCGCGCGCGCGCGACTTCGACGAAGACGGCCATATCCTGAATTGTTCCGAGTGCGCCCAAATCGAAGTCTCCCTGCAGGTGCTATTTAAAAGTGCCCACCCGGGCCTTTTTGAACACTTCGATGCGTCGGATGACGTGATCAAGCGTTCGGTTAGTTACCACGGGAGCAGACTGAAACTTTATTCGATCATTGTTAACTCACCAATAAAAATCGGCAGCCGAGTCGGCATTTAGCGTCAAATCGCCAACTTATTCCGCAACTGAAGAATTGTAAATAATTTCATTACAATTTAATTGCAACTGATTAACTATTGATTGCCAACCTTTCGTATCTTCAAATACGTTCATTCAATTTCCGTTCCAGTCGATCAAGCCCGAACCGCTCCAGTGCCCGAACGAAGTGATGTCGAACTTGGGTCGGGTCACGCGGCGCCAGATACCGACCATGTTCATCACGCGGATATCGTCGAAAAAAACGATCGGATCACGTCGAAGAGAGAGCGTTGCCAGATTGGCCAGGATGTTCGCTTCGGTCACCCCGTCTTTGGGTCCATCGATAAAAATGAAGTCGGCCGCCTCGAAGAGCTCCCGGTAGGGCTCGATGCCTCCCGGCGCGGAAACATCGGCGAGCACCTGCGACATCCGCCGCTCGCTAAAGTCTTTTTCTTGCAACCACGTCTGCTCGAAGCTGTCCCACGGAACGAGGTCAAAAGTGACAACGCGCCCGTCAGGCCGCAGTCCCTCCAATATCGCCACCGTACCCATGCCGGTGAACGTACCGATCTCGATGACCGTGCTGGCATGGAGTGTCTTGACGATTGCAGCGAGCAGTCGGTAGTGCTCGCCGGGCCACGTTTCGAACCAGCGTGGTTCAGCCGACATTCGCCCTTCAAAGATGGGCAGTCTCGTCTTGCACGTTTGGGGCAGGACATCGACGACGAGGTCGAGCAAACGCTGACTGGGCTTTGCCGGATCGTCATCCATGCTGGCAATTACCGAAAGCTCTTTGTGACGCGCTGGCATGTCGACAAATTGCCGCGCTAAAAGATCTGGAACAACCATGATGAGTCCTTGAGGAATGGGCGCATGTGCGTGTAAAAATTGATCTTCGAAAATTCAGGGAGACGGCATTGAATCAAGGCACTCACGCTTACGCATTCACGAACGATTGGTTCGATGTGGTGAAGCCCGTCTGGGAAGGCCTTATTCCTCAGATCAAGCCGCAACGCATTCTTGAAATCGGCTCTTACGAGGGCGCCAGCGCCTGCTATCTCATCGACAGGCTGACGCCCGATCATGCGATCGAAATCCATTGTGTGGACACATGGACGGGCGGTGTCGAGCATCTGGACGGCATCACCAACATGAGTGAGGTCGAGGCAAAATTCCATGCCAACACGGCACTCGCCATTCGCAATGCGCCTAGTGCGGTTAACTTGGTGGTGCACAAGGGACTCTCCGACGTTTGTCTCGCTCAGCTCGTCGCCCAGGGTCACGCCGAGACATTCGACTTCATCTACGTCGACGGCTCGCACCAAGCCCCCGACGTGCTGGCAGACGCGGTGCTGGGCTTCAAGTTGCTGCGGGTCGGTGGCGTCATGATCTTCGACGACTACCTCTGGGCCGAAGAGCTTCCTCTTGGCCGAGATCCGCTGCGATGCCCAAAAATTGCAGTCGACGCGTTCGTCAATTGCTACTTCAGGAAGCTGCAAATACTGCGGGCGCCGCTGTATCAGCTGTACGTGCAAAAGACGTCCGTCTGACGCTGGCGCAGCAATGCGAGTGACCGCTTCCGTTCCGCACACTCTTTTGTCCGTTCTTCTATCTGCTCTTCTCACGGCGCCAGAAACAAGTGCTGGAGACCGGGTTGATCGGCCATCCAGCGCGGTGCCTCGGCCGGGCTGACAACCTTCCAGACATAACCGGGCCTTCCGTACAGATCCAGCCCCGATGCCGTGAGAGCGCCAATGTCGACAGTCGCGAGAATATCGGGCGTGTTGTATTCCTGGTGCGCGAAAGTCGATATCTTGCGGCGCACGTCTTCGTCGCTCATTCCCATGTACGACAGATGCCAGCCCGCGTCGCCTATCAACATCGCGGGCTGCACGCCGTTGCGCACTTCCATCCGCAATCGGTCCGGCGTGGTCGTATCCAGTCGGACGCGTGTTGCAGCGACGGTCCAGATGCTCGCTACTTCGGGGCCTTCGACGTTGCGATAGTTCGCATAGAAATAGTAGAACGCCAGACTCAGGCCGAAGACATCGTGCGCAACCTCGTCGCGCATCATGCAAACCACGTCTGCGCGCGGTATTTCGTCGACATCCGAAATCATGACAAGGTCGTTGGGGTCCGCGTCGGCAAGACCTCGCATCACCTGATTGCGCTGAAATTTTTCGCGAACCCAATGCCCCGTTTGCGGCTTGTCGAGAAGCCAGTCTTTCTGCGAAGACTGCACCGTGCCAGAGACCGCCGCTGCTTCATCCTCGGGCATATCGTGAACCACGATGTAGCGGAGCCGCGCAGCGAACGGTGCAAAGCGCACATCGCACGCATCGAAGGTCAAGGACTTCGGCTCTCCGTTGAATGTGCAATCGGCCTCGACGATGACGAAGAAATCGACGACGGCAGACAGTTCGTTCAGACGCGCCGCAAGAATGTCGTCTTCGCCGTTGTACGTAAAGCAATCAAACACCTTTCGCGTGTGCAAGGGTAGCCCGCCGGGAGCGCGCAGCACAGGCGAAGTTTCTGCAGCGAACTCGATGCGATAGCCATTGCGCTCGAACATCATGAGAATGTCTCGCTCGCCGTACCAGTTGTCGAGTTGCGACAACGGAATGCCGCAACCGACAGTGAGCGGTGCGACGCTGGTGAGTCGACGCACCTTGGCATGGTGACCGAACAGCTGCATGGCGTCGTAACCATGATGAAGTGACGGCCCGGCGTGCTCTATGGAAAAACTGCGTGCTGTATCTATCGATGCGAAGCGCATACCGATTTTCTCGAGAGCCGGTCGCAACACGCCACTCAACTGCACGTCTTCGAGCAACGCGTTGTTGTGCCATCGCATCCGCAGCGGATCGCCATCGACGGCATCCGGCGGCGGTATCTCAACGCGAATATGCCGGTGGTCCACCAACGCCCGCATGAAGCGCTGGCTCCGCAGGCTGAACCCCCCGTTTTGCACTGGGGTCACGCTATGCCCGGGTTCCTTGCTCTCGTGTGTCCACTCGAAACTGTTCTTCCAGTAACTGCCTTTCGGCGTAACGATATGCGCCAGATGAATCGGCGCACCGATGTAGTCACAGTCCAGGAAGTCTTCGCGCCAGTTGGCGGCGTTGACGACCCAGCCGTCTTCCTGCACGACCAGCGCGAATTCGGTGTCGATCACCCGCCAGAGGGCGAACATCATGAACCAGCTGTACTCGTGGTAGTTCATGGATGCCACCGTCAAGTGACGAATGCCCTTCGCAAGGTCCGGAGGACGGACCGGGCTGCACAAGAGCGCTCGGCATCCATGCATTTGAGCCAGGCTGTGCTGCAAGGCAAGCGCTGCGCCGGTCGCGTCCGCCAGGCCATTGACCGAGACGAGTGTGATCTGGCGAAAGGCTTGGGTCATGACGTGGCTCCAATAGTCCGCTTCAGCGACGCGCCGGAACGGCCGATGGGTCTTTCCAATTGAACTCGACATAGCGTCGAATCACCAGACAGCCGGGCGGTGAGTCGATCAGCGACACCGACGATGTCGGATCCTTGCCATCGGTGTAGACGGCAAAGTTGGGAAGCAGTTGCGTTCGACGGTAGCCGACCAGTTCTTGCTGCGCAACGCTCTGGCAAGTAAAGGGCGCGACGGAGATCCGTTCCGCCTGCACCGAGCAGGCACCATCGGCTTCAGGGATGGCCGTGATCGACATGGCAGCGCCGCCGTTGGCGTACTCCATGCCGATCATCGCGAAGGTGGCGCTGTCGTTGGTGCGCTTGCGATCCCAATCGAGCAGCACGTCGTTCGCCTTTGCGCCCTGCACTGCCGCCGACGACAGGCGTTGCAACGCGGGCAGGCAGCGCTTCAAGCCGACGTTGGCAGCCGCAGCCGCAAGCGCGTTCACGGGTGCTGCAGCCTGTGGCGGTGGCACCAGGACTCCTTGCGCCACTGCGGACACAACGCCCGCGAGAAGCAGTACGCCCAGCGTAAGCCTGCGGAGAAAAACCGGCCGAAGTGTCATCGCTCAAACCTCCTTGTAAAGCGCGTCGATGGCCGCCGTGTATGTCCGCACGTTGACCTCGCTTTCAGGGTCGAGCTTGCGCAAGAACTGTTGTGCCCGAAGCCGGTGAAGCTCGATGTCGCGGTCGTGCTCGGCAAATGCGCGCTGCAATGCGACTCCACCCTCCTCGCAGTCGAAACCGTCGTAGTAATAGCCGCAGTCGTCGACCAATTTCGAGTTATGAATCAAGGGATACGCGCTGGTTCACAACGCACACCTGTGCGCCGACCTTGGCTACTACTACACCGGCAACGATGTCGAAGCCGGCAGCGCACGCCTGCTCGAAGCCATCGACATGCACGATGTGCACGCCGATGCCTATCGCGACACCCAACGCACACGCATCGCGCGCTACCTTCCGGGCAACGCCGATATCACGGCAACCTACAGCAAGCTGCTCAATGAAGTCGTTCAGCGGCCAAGCAGATGAGCCCCACTTTTTTTGATGTACCGGACTCCAACATGGCCGCAGCCGCAGATCTCAAAGACATCTATCCCATCGTCGTCACGCCGAGCCACGACGGCAAGTTCTTCCAGAACTACGTGCTGTCGCTGCTCAACTTCACCGTGCAGGCGCATGTTCGAGGCATGCGCCTGCAAGTGATGCTGCACCAGGGCGAAAGCCTGGTGACCAGGGCGCGCAACAACTGCGTGGCGTCGTTCCTCGCCAACCCGGAATGGACGCACCTGTTCTGGATCGATTCGGACATCGGATTTTCTGCAGACGCGGCTTTCAGAGTGCTGCAATCCGGCTACGACATCGCTGCAGGCGTGTACCCGCTCAAGCGTGATAACTGGCCGGTCGAGGGAGTTTCTGCCGGCACTACGCAGCAGCAATTCGAAGCCGGCTTCACGCGCTATACGGTCAACACCAAAGCACCGGAAGGCAGCGAACAACTCGATATCGTGGTGCAGCCCGATGGCTTTATCAAACTGTCCGAGGCACCAACGGGATTCATGGTCATCAAGCGCAGCGTGTTCGAGCGTCTGATCACCGCATACCCCGAGTTCAACTATGTGCCCGACAGCATCGGCGTGCCGGACCAGGGCTTGCACTATCGATTTTTCGATGTGATGGTCGATCCCAAGACACGTCGCTACTTGTCTGAAGACTACGGCTTCTGTCGCCTGTGGGAGGCACTGGGCGAGTCGATCTATGTCGATGCGAACTCCAACCTGACGCATCAGGGCGCAAAGCTCTACAAAGGCGACTTTGCGAGCTCGCTGCTGACCTCGCTGCCGCACGCGGTGGGCGCACCTCTGGGAACCACGATGCATTTGAAGGGTGCGGAGTATCTGAAGTCGAACATGTCAGCGCCATGAGTCACATGAATTTGAAGCGCTTGGAGCGCGGGCAGACGCACGCTACAGGCGGCGCGGCCAGAAACCCATTCATGCGCATAGCGATTTTCGAAGAAGAACTGCCCCAGATGCAGCTGCTGGTTGCAACGCTGGCGCAGCAGATCAGCACTGACGCGGGAGTCATCTCTTGCACGCAATTCAGAGATGCCAAAGCGCTGCAACTGGCTCTGTCCGAGGGCTGTTTATTCGACCTGTTAATCCTCGACTACAACTATGAAGAGTTCGGTGGCCTTGCACTGTTGCGCTGGTTGCGTACGCATCAGAAGTCGACGGTCCCGGTCATCATGTTGAGTCAGCGCAACTCCGAGCGCGACATCGCCGACTCACTGTCTGCAGGGGCCGACGATTTCATGGCCAAGCCGTTCAGACCAATCGATCTCATGGCGAGAATCGAGCGCTTTCTAACGATCATGGAGGTGGCACGCGGCCGGGACGCACACCCGTCGTGCCATCGCCGTCAAGACGGATCACGCGCGGTCGTGCAGCGCTAATGTCGTCGAGCGCGACCCGCGCTCGAGCGGTCTGCGCCTCCCAGTCCTGAGCGGTACGGATCAGCGTGGGTTTGATCAGGACCACGACTTCCTTTTTTCGTCCCGTCCGCATGCGGTTCCCCAGCAAGGTTCCAAGTACCGGCAAGTCGCCAGTGCCCGGCAGACCCGACGCCCCACTGCTCGACTCCATGTGCATCAAGCCACCGATCGCGACGATGCTGCCATCCCTGATCCGCACCAGCGTATCGCTTTCATTGACACTGCTGGAGGCTAGCGGCAAGCGATAGCTGCCAATGCTTCCCAGATCGATCTGGGTCGTTTTCTGGATCACGGTGGTGACCGATGGATGAACGTGCAGCGTGATGTTGGCGCCCTCGTCGATCTGCGGCGTGACATCCAGCGATATGCCCGAGAAAAACGGTGTCAGCGTCAGGGATGGCAGCGTAGTGCCCCCGCTCGACCCGAACAGCGAACTCGAAGCCACCGTGCCCCCGGCGACGTTCGTCACGAAGAAGTCTTCCGATCCGACTTTCAGAATCGCCTTCTGGTTATTCAGCGTGGCGATGCGCGGGCTCGACAGGATCTGCACATCACCCTGCGTTTCGAGAAAGCCCAGCACGGCCTGAAAGCCGGTACCCGCCAACGCCAGACCGAACAACCCAGTGCCGGCGGCTGGCAGCGAGACACCCCCGGGCAGCGCCGACGCCACCCCGGCTGCAAAGCCCGGTAATACGGTGCTCGACCCGCTGATCAATCCGTTGCCGGCAGCACCGCTGAGCGTACCGAACGCACCGGTGACGTTCCCGCTTTTTCTGAGTGCCGACCAGTCGATGCCGCTCTGATAGCCCTCACTCAACTCGACCTCGACGATCTTCGCCTCGAGCATGACCTGGCGCTCGACGGCGACCTGCGCGGCCTTGAGGAATTTATCTACCTGTTGCAACTCGTCCGGCATGGCGCGCACGGCCATGATCCCAGCCTGCGGGCTGGCGATGACGTTGCGTCCGACGCCCTCTCCGATGAGCCCCCGCACGGCGATGGAGAGTTCGGTCCAGAAGTCGGTTTTGGAGGTGGTCGTGACGCGACTGCCTTCGTTTTGCTGTGTACCGCTCGCGCCTCCGCCTGCCCCGCTGCCCGCCGCCGTGCGACCCGCCGCAGCGGCCTGTAGCGCACTGCATGGTGACAACCGCAGATCGGTGCTGCCGACACGCTGCGACTGCGGATAGTTGACGGTAAAAATTCGGGTTTGCAACGTCGGCGCATAGATCGTGATGCGACGGCCTTCGATCTTGAAGTCATAGCCATAGACATCGCGAATGGATTCCAGCGCTTCGGACAGCGTGACGCCACGCAACGTCACCGAGAGCGTGCCGACGACATCGGGATGCATCAGCATGCTGTATCGCGTGTCGGCCACGAGAGCCAGAAAGACCTCGCGTGCCGGAGCATTGTTCACCAGTAAATCCAGCACGGGTTCGCGTTCCACGGGGGCGGCCGGTGCCGCGGGCGCAGGCTCGCTGGCAGGCAGCACGGCCAGCGCAGGCGGCGCGCCCGGCAGTGCGGCCGGCGGCAAGCCAGCGCGCGCTGCATCCAGCACGTCTGCACCCAGCACGGCGGGCCGCATGGCGCAGCCGGAGAGTGCGGCGATGCAGAGGCCTGCTGCCAAGGCGCAGAGCGACCGTGGGAACCTGGGGCGTGCGCCGCATTCAGTCTTGGAAAGTTGAATGAGAGATGTCATCTTGTGGGGTGTGAAGTCTTGGGCCCAACTTCGGCTGGGACGGGGGCACAGGGAACGCCGGGCAATCCCTTGGCTGATGGGGCTGAGGCAGTGCAGGCCGGGGCCGAAAATTCCGTGGCGACCGGCATGGCGAGCCGGCGCTGCACATTGGGAAATCTCGACATCTTGTACAGCGCCACACCATCCCGGAACCACACTTCGGTCTCCCGAATACGCTCGATGCGTATCGCGCCAAAGCTCTGTCCTTCGGCATACAGGTGTGCATCGAGCACGACATAGAGCCGCCCCTGGCGTTCGACGAGGGCGAGCGGACCGTTCACCAGCGCCAGGGTTTTGAGGACGCGGGCATTGGGTGCAGATGCGCCGCCGTCCGTGGCAAACCCCGCAGGCGGCAAAGTTGGTACAGGCGGCCGAGTGGGATCGCGCAGACCTTGTGCAACCGCAATATGGCTCCACAGAAAAAAGCACAGCGCCGCGCCGAGCGACCAACGTCGGACGACACCGGCATGCATGGCTGATGGGTCTCGCTTCATGGCACCCTCGTCTCGACCACATACAACTGCAGCGTCAGTTCGGGCGGTCCCTTATCGCTGCGCAACCACATGGTGCCCCATCGCACTTGTGGCAGTGCCTGCTCCAGCGTTCCGACGTATCTCACCAGCTCGGCATAGGGGCCCGTCACCGTCAATTCGACCCCGCGCCGCACCACGCCATCGGGCAGCGACTCGACCGGGCCGGCACGCGCCGCTGCCGGAGAAGCTGCCGCGTTCATGGTGTTGGTGTGGAGCAATGTGAGACCGTCGTGGCGGTGCAGCAAATGGACCAGCAATTGCGTCAGTGGTGTTGTCGGTGTGCCCTGTGTGGCCGCAGGAGACGACAACCCCCGCAGGGTTTCGCGCCCGCTCGCCAACCGCGCGTCGACCTCGGCAAGCTCGCCGCGCACGGCGGCTTGGGTGGCCACCGGCCGGGCCACGGCGGCAAGGTCGGCACGCGCCTTCTGCAGTTCCATTCCTTGTCGGTCGAGGTTGTCCAGCAGCCGCCGATGCGCGTCTTGCGCGGGCGCGAGCCAAGCCCAGTTTGCCAACGCACCGACACAGGCCAGCGTCGTGACGAACAACAGAATTCGCTCGCGCAAACTGATGGCATCGATGCGTGCGGCTCGCGGGGTCCACCACTGCATGAACCCGGGACTCATCTCGATTCTCCCTCCGCGCTGGATGGCGGATCGAGGCTCTTGACCATGCTGAACGACCAGACCGGATGCAACGCGTCGGCTGGCGCGCCGGGGGCGGCGACGACCTTGGCCACGTTGATTGCCGCAAGTTGCTGGCCCACCAACAAGGGACTCGCTGCGAGCTGGTCGATCCACGCGTTGAGCGCGGCCGGATCAAAGGTAAAGCCACTGATTTCGAGGCGTTCCGCATCGGCCTTGACCAAGGTCACCCAAGCCGAGGGCGGGATGCTGCGCGCAACCAGCGCGAGCCTTGAGGCATGGCCCTCGCCCGGGCGAAAAACGCCTTCATGCAGCGCGTCCAGAGTGTCCTCCAACTGGCTCAATTCACCGCGCCGCACTTTAAGTTGTTGCTGCAGCGCTATTTCTGCAGGCATCGCCGCAGCCTGTCTTTGTCGCACGGTCAGGCGCACACCTTCGAGCACCTGCGTACCTGTCCGAAGCGCTTGGCTCGCTGCCTCGTTCTGACGGTGAAGACTTGTCACCTCGTAAAGGCAGAACGCTGCGCCCACGAGCGTCAGCGCGCCCAAGGCCTGCAACATGAAGAGGGCCGAAAAAGGGCGCCTCTGAGTCGACAGGACGGCCGTTTGGAGATTGATTTGCTGCGGCATGGATGGGAATGCGGTGTGTGCTCAGTTCGTCGTGAGTTGATGCATTTCGCCTATAAGGACGACTTGCCTTCAGTTCGCAACATCAACCCCAGTAACGGCAGGCAAAGCGCTTCGTCAGAGACCGGCTCAGCTTTGAACTCCGGGAATTCAGCCGCGATATCCATCGGCTGCACCGTCTGCCCGAGCTGCTGCGTCAGCCAGCTCGCCAGCGCTTCACTGCGAGTCCCGGCGTAGAGCCAGATTCGATCGAGGGGCAGGCTGACCCACATGCGGTCCCACAAGTCCAGTGAACGCTGCACCTCCAATAAAAACCGATCGGCACTGTCGTCCTCGTTGACCTCCCAAGCGCTTGCCAGGAAGTCTTTGGGAAGATCGAAGCGCCGCGCATAGAACAACTCGCCATCGGCACAGATCGTCAGCACCGCATGAAAAGAATCCAGTAATACCAGGGCAGCGTTGGCTCTGCCCGAGAGGCCTCGACCCCCGCGTAGCGCCAAGGCACTTTGCAGATTGCGCTGGGCCATTTCCTGGATGTCGATCACGGCAACGGTCCATTGCATAGCCTTCGACAAATCGACGATGCTCGCAATGACCGTTCGCTTTGCGGCCACGACAAACAGGTGCCCGGCAAGATGGCCGGCGCCGCGAGAACGGCCATCTCCCACCCGCATCACATCGACAGTGACGTCGTCTACCGGGGTGTCGAGCATTTTGACGACCTGATAACGGGCCGCCGCTCGCAACTCGTCGGGCGGCACTGCCGGCGTACGAATGCGCAGCAACTGATACTGCTCGGGACGCAGCATCACGCTGGCTTGAAAGCCATCCAGCTTCATTGTCTTCAACTTGCGGACCAGGGCGTCCAGACCTGAATTCGGTGCACCCGGCCCCTGGTCCTCGGCTACCCGCTCGACACCGGACCTGAGCACTTGGTGCCCATTGATGCCGCCGCGGCGCGCCAGTACATAAGCCAGGGCATGACCCGACCAGGACACCACGAGATGGTCGTTCGAAGCGGGGCGTTTGCGAAGCCAGCGAATCATGTCGGGCTCTCAGTAGTTTTCACGTCTGTAGACCAGTGGCGACTTGAAGATGCCGAACGTGGCACGCGCTACCGGACTGTTGCCGAACCACGGAACGCGTGCTGCGGTGGCAGGCGACGCCGCGCTGCTCACGCAGGTGTTTCCGTAGGCGACGGTCGTCACGTTGACCTGGAGGTCCACGCTGCCTGCATTGCCGATGCCCGGCCGGCTCAGTATCAAACCGCCGCCCGGCATTGCGCCAGACTGCAAGGTGAGGCTGCCGGTTGGGGACAGTCGTGTCGCGCAGGCGGACAACTGCTTGACGTAGTTGCCCATCACCACACTGGCCGCCGGAATTACCGTGCAACTGTCATCCACGTTGGTGACGTAATAGCCGCCCGTCGCCCAGTACTGTGCTTCGAGCGGCACGGGCAATGGCAGCAATTCAGAACCATAGGCATTCTTCATTTGCAGCCGTCCGTAGCGCAAGCGAGCGCCGTTACCCACCACCGTATTGCCGCTGACGCCAGCTTCACCATCGGAGGGCGCTGCATTGACCGTGATGACGGTTTCTGCAGCAGGTGCATCGGGCCGACCGACCTGATGCCGGGCCGACACCCGGGCGACGCCCTGGCCCCAGGTACCGACGGGCGCCGCGGCGCCACTGGTCAGTGTCGACCCTGCGGGCAGCGGCGTCGCACTGAAGCCGTAGTGGGCGTAGCGGGTCAGATCGAGCTTGGCAAAAACGCCCGAATAGTTTTGCGTCGTGCTGCCGGCCGAGTTCCTGGCCGTGACTGTGAACGCCGTGGCAAAGCCGTCTTGTCCGAAGTAGCTGAAGGCGGTGTTGGCCGTACACGCCGCGGTCAGCGCCGGCAAGCCCACCTCGAAATGATCCGGAGAAAACCGGCCGACCGACAACACCGCCTGGTTGGCCACGCTGCATCCGTATCTGCCATTGACCAGGGTGTCCGCCAGATTCTGATCATCGGCCGTGCTGGCGATGCAGTCCCCGTTGCCACTGTCGACCAGGGTGAACAGATCGTCGCGGTAGGCGCCTCCCGCCAGATAGAGGTAGCCCACTTCGCTATAAGTTGCGTTGGCGGCGGGCGCGTTGGCGACCAGCGTGGATGGCGCGAGAACGCCGACCACGCCTCCGCCCTGAACGCTCGCGTCCTGCGCGGGGTTCTGCGCGGTCAATTTGCTCGTATCGAGTGTCAACGTGCCCGCATAGCCGTTTGCACCTGGCGTGCTGGCGGAGAGGCCGAAGGCGGCTCCAGCCTTGATCGTCGGCAACGCAGCGGCAGACGGCGCGTTGGCAGTCGGTGTCGCCAGCAACGCGATGGCCGGAGGCCGCACTGCGAAGTTGTCGCCCGAGCAGCCCACGATGCTGGGTGACTGCGTGGCGTCGGTAACGCGGCAGCGCAAATTTCCATAGGCGCGGCCAAGGGTCACGGAGGCCGTTTTACGCCCCGAATCGGTCGCGCCGAAAGTCAGCGTCTGGGACACGCCCGGGCTCAGCGCGGCGCGACTGCTGCAAGCGGTCGTCCCGGTGCCGTCGACCAGTTCCAGCGTGACGGCCTTGCTGGGCCCGGCGGCGTAGCCTGTCGCGCGCGTGCCATCCGATTTGATTGCCGCAACATCGAACGTGAAGGCCGTGCCAGCCAGCTTGGTGTAGAGCGGATTTCGAAGTCCGGAATTGGCGACGGTGTTGTTGTAGGTCGCGCCCGTTTCCAGGCAGTCGAAACTGGCCACGGTAGAGGGCGCGGCAGGACAAATCAACGGCCCGGGAGTGACGCCCGAATTGTCTGTAAGGCAACTGGCGTCCTTGCCATTGCAGCAAATCGCATAGACCAGGCCGCCACCGCCCAGCGTGATGGCCCCGGCCCCGTTCATTGCAATGAGCCCGTCGACCCGGCCGTCGGCACCGACTGTGGTCGCACCGATTTGCGTCGTCACGTTGCCGCTGACGTGACTGTTCGCACCCAATGTGACGCCCCCCGTGTCTCCGACGGAGACCGAGCCACCCACGGTACTGTTGGCACCCAGGGTGACGGCATCGCTGACCGTGCTGATGCTGCCGCCCGTCGCAGCCGAGTCACCCAGGGTGACGTAGCCTCCGCCGGCAACCGTGATGGGTCCGCCCACTCGCGCCGACGCTCCGAGCACGACATACCCTTGATCGCGCGTGCTGACAGACCCCGATACCGCCGCTGAAACTCCCAGCGTCACATAGCCCGTCAGCGTGCTGATGTTGCCGCCCATCCGGGTCGATGCACCCAGCGTCACGTAGCCAGTTTGCGTACCGATGTTGCCGCTGAGGTTGCTGCCCTCGCCGACGGCGACCGCTCCGGCACCGAGCGTTTGCACGGTCGCGTTCATCGTGGAGCCGGCGCCCAGCGTCAAGGCACCATTCACCACCAGCGTCAGGTTGGACGCTGCCGAACCCGCGTTCAACAACACGCCGGCGCCGCCACCGAATGCACCGCTGAAGGTGATCGTTGCGGGCGTTGGTGCGGCAATGGTGACGGTGTCGCCCGCTGCCAGTGCCAACGCACCACATGCGTAACTGCCACCCGAGTTGTCGACGCAGCCTATCGGCAGATTTCCGGGAAAGACATAGTCCAGCGCGTACGCAGGAAGCGCGCACACCATCAGCACCGCCGCGCCGACCAGACGCCACGGCAAAAACCTGCGCGCGACTGAACGTGTCTTCATCGCTCGAACGACGCCGACACGCTGCGCTCGACAAAGCCGACATCGCCGACCGCGGCGCCGACAGGGGATGCAACGGAGGTCATCTGAAATATGCGGATGCTTGCACCTGCCTCGCTGTACGTCTGTGCGGTGCAGGTGACAACCAGCGAGAACCCGTCCAGCTGTGCGGGCGCCGCAGTTGTCGGGCAGGTGGGTGCCGGCGTCGTTGCAGGCGCCACCGGTGCTGTCGCGTTGACGGCCGCGACCACCCATTCCAGCCCCGCCCTCGAGGCCCAGTAAGCGCGCGAGCCCTGAATGTCCTGTGCCGAGGTGAGCTGCGCCGTATTGGAAATCGTCACCATGAAGCCGCCGAGCGCGGCCAGCGCGACGATCAGGAACAGCGCGGCGACAACGGCAAAGCCGCGCTGCGAGCGTGTTGCGGTCCTCATGGCGTATTGCTGACGTGGATGTCGTCGATCAGGCTCACGGTCTCTCCATGGTCCGTGAACTCGATGACCACTCGCGCCAGCGCGTTGCGCTCCTGATCCGAGCCACTGTAGAAGAACTGGCAGGCGCTGACATGGCGCGCGAGGATGGCGCCGGTCGTCGGGCAACTGCTGGAAAAAGTCGCGCTGGCCGTCCGGTAGACATTGCCGTCCCGGCACACATAGGCCACTACTTTCTCCGCTGCGGGGATCACCTGAAAGCGCTTGCTGGCGGACTCCAGTGGAAACTGTTTCGCGGAAATTGCGATGCCGGTTTCGACGGGTGCCGCGGACTCGCCTGTCACTGCGGTCACCATGGCCGTGTTGCTCTCCTGGTAGGCATCGGCGCCTGCAATGCCGAGGTTGTAAACGGCGATGACATCGCCCGCAACGATCCGTTGATCGACCGGTAGCGCAACGTTGCTGCCGAGCATGTTGAAGCTGGTGTCCGGAGTGGAAAAGTCCAATTTGTCACCATTCCCTGCAGCATCGGTATCGGCCCGATACCGCCCCCCCGTCTTGGTCGGAATGAATTCCAGGCATTGACCGGCTGGCGTCGTCGAAGGCGTGCGAATGCTGTTCGGCAGCGCGTTGTGCAGATCTCGGCCCATGCGGCGCAGCGTCGTATCGGCCACATCGGTGAGTGCCGCGCGCCGGGCGCTGGCGAAGTAGGCGTCGATCGGGCCCTTCACGAAAACAGCCACGGTCGCACCGATGACCCCCATCAAGACGATGACCATCGTCAACTCGATGAGCGTGAAGCCGCCTCCATGGCGCGCGCGAGAACTCATGGGCAATGACCTTTTCTAGTAATTGCTGCGGTAGCCGGACAAGCTCACTGCGCCCCCCGGACCGGTGACCGACACAGTGATCTTTTTGGCGGCTACACCGTTGAGGTCGGAAATGGACTCCACCGTGGTGGCAGGCGCTACGTTGTAGTTGGTCAAACCTGCCATCGGGACACCCGCCTGGTCCACGATGCCCGCGCTGGTGCCGTAGCCGGCGTAGTCATCGACGTCATCGAACTCGGCTCGCGAAGTCCCGGAATACCCTTCCGGTGGATTGCTGTAACTCTTGAGGAGGATTTCTTCCAGCAGCGATTCCGCGATAGCCATCGTCTGCTTGCGCACCATCGGGTCTGCGCTGGACTTTACGACCGTGTTCATGACCGAAAGGATGCCGGCGAGGCCCGCACTCACGATCACGATGAAGATGACGAGTTCGACCAGCGTGAAGCCGTGTTGCGACCCCGCCCGCACCGGGCTATTCATGCACATAGCCGGTCGAAGCCTCGACTGTGATGACGCCGTCCATGCTGCTGATCTGCAGCACTTGGCTTGCCAATGGCGCACCCGAGGCATCTACCGGCTGGCCCAGACCGTTGAAATTAAAATCGAACGGAATTGCGCTGTACGAAGCGCCCCCTTTGCCACTGACCGTGCCAGGTACGTCACCAGAAGGCCCGCGCAATGGCGTATCGCAGGTGCTGTGCGCAGGCAAGGCGCTGATGCGCAACGAGGCTGAATCGATCGTGAATGCAACGCACACGACGCGACGCTGGGCAATGGCCGTTTTTTGCGCGTACCGAAAAAGGGCCAATGTTTCGTCCTGCAGACCCCGTGCGTTGAAGGCAGAAGTATTGAACATGCGTGGTGCGATGAACATTGACAATGCGCTCACCAGCACCACGACCGTCACCAATTCAATCAGCGTAAAGCCCTGCTGCTGTCGGAAGCGACGTGAACTGCATCCCACGGCTTCGGCAATAACAAAAAGCTTGCCGCTGATCGCGAATTACAACTAATTGCTCATCGACCAGTCGACAGCTGGCGTAGAGTTGCCGTCCGTATTAGTGACGGTGCAGGCAGGGGCCGTTCCGCCCACGCCAAAATTCGTCGGCAGCGTATTTGTCAACAGCGCTGGCACACCCAAGCAGGTTGTCACTAGAGCCGTTGCTGAATTAGCCCGGTTGGCAGCGTAGTTGATGGCCGAAGCCGAGGCCAACGCTCCAGCAACGCCCTTGGACGCCGCAGTGGCAGCGTCAGTCTTGAATTCGATATATTTTGGAATGGCGACAGCGGACAGAATTCCGATCAGCACCACGACGATGACAAGCTCGATCAGGGTGAAGCCGCTCTGGCGACCCAGTTGTGTTTTATTCATAAATTGGCAGTTCTTAAAAGGGGATATTGCTTCCGACGACGGTGCGGCAGATATGCATCTATAGCAACGAATTTTAAGTAACAACTATATTTAGATTGTTAACTTTACATGTTGTTTCATAAATTGTCGTAATCCGAGTTAATTGACTACTTATGACTACAATTTCTTATTTTTGTTAAGAACAAAGTCTGATATTTATTTGTTGTTTATTGCCTTATTGAAAGATTTGAAAAGAAATATTTTCAAATAATTCATGTCTTTTGTATTGCCGGTCACAACTATCTAAGGAGATTTAGCAGCTAAGACTTATGCTGCATCTGAAATGGACCATCAAAAGCTGACCCATGAGCAAAATAGACGCTCCCTTCGCGCCGAGTGGCCCCACCGTGCTGCGACGCATCGAGAAAGCGCGGCTGGGTGAACTGCTGCTCGCGCAGGGCCTGATCTCGAACGAGCAACTTCAACAGGTGCTCGGGCAGCAAAGACAGACCGGCAAGAAGTTGGGCCGGCTGCTGATCGACACCGGCATCCTGACCGAAGAACTCTTGGCTCAGGGGTTGGCCCGACAGTTGGGCATCGCGTTCGTCGACCTGAAAACGTTCGCTTTTCGTTCGACTGTCGTGCATCTTTTGCCGGAGTCTGCCGCCCGTCGTTTTCGCGCTCTGGTGCTGGACGATCAACGCGGCACTTTGCTGGTCGGTTTGGGCGATCCACTCGACCTTTCTGCATTCGACGAACTCAGCCGGATTCTCCAGCGCCCGATTACCGTGGCCGCAGTCGCCGAAGGGCAACTGGCGTTGTCAATCGATCGCCTCTACCGGCGCACCGAAGAGATCAGCACCTTCGCGCGGGAACTCGAACAGGACACCGACGAGGTGGTGGTGGACTTCGGCCAGCTGACGGTCGCGGTCGGTACGCAGGGTGCGCCGGTGGTGCGGCTTTTACAGTCCCTCTTCGAAGATGCCATTCATGTCGGCGCCTCGGACGTGCATATCGAACCGCGGGAAACGGAGCTGATGATCCGGCTCCGGGTAGACGGCACGCTGCAAACGCAAATGCAGGCCGACAAACGCATTGCCAGCCCTGTGGTTCAGCGACTCAAGCTCATGGCCGGCCTCGATATTTCCGAAAAGCGCCTGCCGCAGGACGGGCGCTTCAGCGTCCGGCTGAAAGAGCACACCATCGATGTGCGCCTGTCGACTTTGCCCACGACGTATGGTGAAGCGGTGGTCATGCGGCTGCTCGATCAGCGTGCCGGCATGCGTCGGCTGGACCGCATCGGCATGCCGAAAGACATGCTCGAACAGTTTCGAGAAGTGCTGGGGCGCAGCGCGGGCATGGTGCTGGTGACCGGGCCAACGGGCTCCGGAAAAACGACTACGCTCTATGCGGCGCTCACAGAAATCGACGTGACCCAACTGAAGGTCATCACTGTCGAAGATCCTGTCGAATATCGACTGCCCGGCATCACCCAAGTACAGGTCAACGACAAGATCGATTTCACGTTTTCGAGGGTCTTGCGCGCCGCATTGCGGCAAGACCCCGATGTGATTCTTGTCGGCGAAATGCGCGACCCCGAGACCGCCGAGATCGGTCTTCGGGCCGCCATCACCGGACATCTGGTTTTGTCCACCCTCCACACGCGAGACGCAGCCAGCACGCCGTTTCGTTTGCTGGACATGGGCGTGCCACCTTTCATGGTGGCCACCTCGCTTCAAGCGGTCATCGCACAGCGACTGGTGCGGCTCAACTGTATGGACTGCACGCAGCCACAGACTCCCACGCCACAGGAACAATCGTGGCTCAGCGCCATGGGTGCGGCGGACGAGGGAATTTCGGCCCGACGCGGTACCGGATGCTCGGCCTGCCATGCAACTGGATATGCAGGACGGATGGGCGTCTACGAGCTATTGGTGATGGACCCGGTATTGACCGAAGCCATCCTGCGCTCCGACCCCGTCGCATTCACCAAAGCCGCCCGCGAGCGAATGCTGGGCAAGACCGTGGCGCATCAGACTCTGGCGTTGGTGCGCCAGGGCCGCACTTCATTGGCAGAGGCGTTGCGCGTCGGCTTCGACACCGGCGAGGAAGAGAACTCCTAGTGGCAATGTACGCATGGCGTGGGCGCAATGCCCGCGGGGAAACGGTCCAGGGGCAAATGGAAGCGCTGACGGAAGGTGGTGTCGCCGATGAACTCATGGCCATCGGCGTCGCTCCGGTCCAAATTGCCGCAGTTGCCAAGGTCGTGACCGACAGCACCAGCTGGCTGGCGCGCTTCAACCAGAAACCGATCGTGGTGGAAGACATCCTCGTGTTTTCGCGTCAGATGCACACGCTCAGCAAAGCGGGCGTTCCCATCTTCAGGGCCTTCGCAGGACTGGAGGCTTCGGCAAGCAAACCGACCATGCTCGCGATGCTGCAGGACATTCGCTCGAGCCTTGACCAGGGCCGCGAACTTTCGGCCGCCATGGCGCGACATCCGAAAGCGTTCAGTGCTTTTTATGTCTCGATGGTGCAGGTCGGCGAAATGACCGGGCGCCTGCCCGAAGTGTTCTTAAACCTGCACGAGCAGCTGGAATTCGATCGGGATGTGCGTGAGCGCGTCAAACAGGCCATGCGTTACCCGATGTTCGTCATGGTGGCGATGGCGGTCGCAGTTGTGATCCTCACGGTATTTGTCATCCCGGTCTTCGCCCAGGTTTTCGAAGGTTTTCATGCGCAGTTGCCGCTGCTTACGCGCGCGCTGCTGGGGTTTTCCGGCTGGATGGTCTCGTGGTGGCCGCTGCTGGTGCTCGCTGGAATGGCGAGCAGCCTCGCGATCAAAAGCTATCTGCGCACTCCGGTCGGACGTTACCGCTGGGACGCACTCAAACTACGTTTGCCCATCGTCGGGGACATTCTGCTCAAAGGTGCCCTGGCTCGTTTTGCCCGAAGCTTTGCCCTGGCGATTCAAAGCAGCGTGCCGCTGGTGCCGGCTTTGAATGTGGTGGCGGTGACGGTCGACAACGACTTCATCAGCAGCCGCATCAAGCAGATGCGCGATGGCATCGAGCACGGCAGCAGCATCTCAAGCTGCGCAGCCGGTACGGGCGTTTTCACGCCATTGGTTCTGCAGATGATGGCCGTCGGCGAGGAAACCGGAGAACTCGACTCCTTGATGTTCGAAATAGCCCGTATGTATGAGCAGCAAACCGACTACAGCGTCAAAGGCTTGGCCGCGGCCATCGAACCGATCTTGCTGGTTGTCATTGCCGTGCTTGTGCTGCTGCTCGCACTGGGAGTTTTTCTACCGCTGTGGAGTCTCGGACAGGCGGCCACCGGCCGAGGCTGACCACGCGTGCGCAACAGGCGCGTGCCATGCAGAGCGAATCAGCATCCCCTTCCACCGTTGCTCGGCGCGCGTTAGAAATCAGTGGGCTTTCAACTGGTTGCACGATGTCTGCTCAAACAAACGTTCCATTCGCTCAGACAAACGACGACTGCCGCGGCGATCTCAACAATGGCAAATGTCTCGCAATTTCTCTCTGCTTCCAGTAGCGCTTCATCGATTTCACCGGAGCAGACGATGCGCGTAGCCCTCCTGGAAGACGAACCGATCCAGATGCAACTGATGGTTGCGACCCTCGAGACTTTTGGTGCGACTGACGACGACGCCATCAACTGCTCTCAATTCACTGACGGTGAATCGCTTCGCAATGCGCTCCTCACCGACCCGTTCGACCTGCTGATACTCGACTGGAACTTCAATTCCACGAACGGCCTCGACCTGGTGCGCTGGATGCGTGAAAAAGGAAGCGGCAGCGAGAACGAAAAAGCCCTTGCCGAACTGCCCGTTATCGTCGTGAGCGCACGCAGCACGGCAGGCGATTCAGCGAAAGCGCTGGCCGGTGGCGCCGACGACTACATCGCCAAGCCGTTCCGGCGCGGAGAGCTGCTGGGACGCGTGCAACAACTCATGAACTTGGTGCCTCGAAAGCAAAGCCGATCCCATACACCGACCTGATCCAGTCGTGCTCCGGTGCCGCTACCGACAGCTTGCGCCGCAGGTTCTTGATGTGGCTGTCGACCGCGCGCTCGGTCACATCGGCGGTGTCGTCATAAGCCAGTTCGAGTAAGCGGGCGCGCGAGAAAATGCGGCCCGGATGACGCGCCAGCGCCTGCAACAGGCCGAACTCCCGGCGCGTCAGATTCAGCGGTATCCCATGCAGCGATGCGCGCCAGTGCACGTCATCGAGCAACAGGGCGCGACCACGCTCCGTGGTACCAGCAGCCCCACGGCCTTCTGCGCTTTCGATGGCTGTTCGACGCAGCACCGCACGCACTCGTGCCACCACTTCGCGCGGAGAGAACGGCTTGCACACGTAGTCGTCGGCACCCGCTTCCAGCCCCACCAGCCGGTCTATTTCTTCGATGCGCGCGGTCAGCATGATGATCGGATGCAGCGTGTGCGCGCGCGCCTGTTTCAGCACCTGCAGGCCATCGAGCCGAGGCAGCATGACGTCGAGCAGGGTGAGGTCGGGAGGCGCAGCGAGCATGCGCTCCAGCGCGGTCTGGCCATCGGCGACGTGCTCCGTTTCGTAGCCCGCATGGTGCAGATAGTCTTGCAGCACCGACGCGATGTCGGGCTCGTCTTCGACGATGAGAATGCGGGTCATGTTGCACTCATGTTGCAGCGACCACGGGCAACGACACGGTGATACGGAGCCCGCCCTGCGGCGATGCAGAAGCGTCGATGGTGCCGCCATGCGCTTCGACCGTCGCGCGGCAAATCGACAGACCGAGACCCGAACCACCCGTCGCGCGACTGCGCGAGGTTTCGCCGCGGAACAGGCGCTCGAACAATCGCGGCAGTTCGGCCTCCGACACGCCAGGTGCGCTGTCGTCGAAGTGCAGCACCAGCCGGTCGGTCGCCTCGGTGGCTGCGGTAGCGGCCGATGAATGGACAAGCGCCCCGATGCGCAGCTCGCCCGGTGCATCGGTGTACGCCAGCGTGTTGTCGAGCAGATTCATAAAGACAAGATGCAAGCGCCGCGCATCGCCCTCCATTACCGGTTGGGCAGAGGCGGCCAGCGCGTCCAGCGCCCGCGTGTCGACACGAATGCGCGACCGTGCGAAGCGGTCTGCCGACAGCGTGACCGCCTCTTTCAACAACGCCAGCGGAAACAGCGGGGCGACCGTCAGCGGCTCGCCTTGCGGGTCGCGCATGCTGCTGCGCAGATCGTCTACCAGTTGGCCCAGGCGCATGACCTGCCGATGCAACCGCAACGCGGTGCGGTCGTCGAACGTGCGCACGCCGTCTTGCAGCGCTTCGATCTCCGCACGCATGGCTGCCAGGGGCGTACGCAGCTCGTGCGCGACATCGGCGAGCCACGCGCGGCGCGATGCCTCGCTGGTGTCGAGGCGCTCGGCCATGTCGTTGAAGGTGCGGCCGAGCAGCGCGAGCTCGTCGCTGCCCGGCACCAGCACGCGCGTACCCGAGCGGCCGCGCGCGATGTCCTGCGCACCCTGCGTGAGCGCGTCGATCGGGCCGAGCCAGCGCCGCCCGAGCAGCCACGACAGGCCGAGCGCGAAGATCAAGCCAGCGATCGCCGTCAGCGCGACCACGCTCGACTGCCGCGCGATGAAAGCGCGATCGGCTTCGCTGTCCAGGCCCTCGACCGGCGCGAGCACCAGGTAGCCGACCACGTCGTTGCCGCGCTTGATCTTCAGTCGCGCGGCCGATGCGTTGTCCACGGTCGCCCCGACCACACGAACGCCCGCAGCATCGACCACGCCGAGCCGTTGGTAGATCGAATCGGCGGCTTCGCGTGGATCCGGGTAGAGCCAGGGTGGCGGGGGTGGTGCATAGCGCCGCGGCAGCAAGTCGAGCTGCGGCGACGGCATCGGCGGGCCACCCTCGCCGTCATAGGAGCCATCGCCATTGTTCGCACCATTGTTCTCACCGCTGCTCGCGCCGTCCCCACCGTGCGGCCACTGGCGACGCGCATACCAGGGCGGCAGTCGGCTGTCTTCCTTGACGCCGGTGCTGCTGCGCGACTCGCTCGAAAGGCCCAGTTGCAACCGATGCCACGCTTCGTCTTCGTTGCGCAGCTTGTTCCAGTTGCCATTGACGACATAGTGCTTCTGCAGCAACTGCGCGAGCCAGTCCATGCGGCGGATTTCAATTTCCGCCACGTACGGCCCCATGCCACTTTGCAAACCGAAGATCGAGAAGCCCGAAAAAATAAGCAGCAACATCACCAGCAATGCGGCGAGGGCGAAAAATATCTTTCTGGAGAGCGTCAGGCGGGTCATCGCTTCATTCGGTGCATGGCCCATTTTGCTGAATGCACAGGTCGCGACCGGCCCTGCTTGTCTGCTGGTTGCCGTATGGGTTGCCAGAGCGTTTGGCATAGCCTCCGACGGTGCGGCCACTGTTCATGATCGGCGCCAGCGTCGACAGCCTGGAGTTGCCGCTGCGCGCCCGCTTGGCATCGCTGCCGCCGCCATCGTCGCCGTCGCATTCGCCACACCCGATCACGGCGCAGAACACCACGGTGCCCAGCACGCCGACCGCGCAACGCCGCACGGAAATCTGCGATTGCATCGTCATTGCCATGCCGCAGACAGCTAGGGCCGCAGCGGCAACCGCAGCGTGAGTCCGAGACTGCCCAGCGACGAAGGCGCCGCATAGATGCGCCCGCCATGCCGATGCACGATGTACTCGCAGGCCCGCACGCAGCCTGCAGTGCGCTCGTCGGGCTTGCCGAAGAGTTGCGCCAGTCCGGTGGTGCAGGCATCGCGCCCCACGTCCATGAAGTGCACCACCGCACGCGAACCCTCGGAGCGCGCCAGCAGTTGCAGCGTACCGCCGCCCTGCATCGCGAGGCAGGCGATGCGGGAGACGTTGGACAGCAGCAGCTCCCACTCATGATCGCCCACGTCGACGGGCAAGGGCTCGTCAGGCAGGCGCTGGTCGAGCGCGATGCCGTTGGCCTGCAACAGCGTCACGCAGGCCGGCGGCACGTCGCGCAGCATCTGGCAGAGGTCCATCCGGGTCGATGGCGGTGGTGGATGTGTTTGCATCTCGCGCTCCTTGTCCGTTCGATTCGTTGCGATTTAGAACGAGTGGCGAATGCCGAAGTCGTACCCCGTCGACGAACGCGGCAAGCTGGTAAAGCCGACTGCGCTGCTGCCGCCCGCGGTGATCGCGGAGCTCACGCTGCCGCTGTAGAGCGCATCGTTGCGGTTGTTGACGCGTGCCACCGTGGCGTAGAGCGCGGTGCGCTTCGACAGGTTGTGCACGTAACCCAACGCGAGCTTCTGAACATGCGGATCGCTGCCCGTCAGACCGCTAGCGCCCTCGTCATAGCGCACCGCGGAATACGAAGCGCGGATCAGGCCCGGCCCGACCGGCACGCTGGCGCCGAGCAGATAGCCGTTGTAGCTGTCGCGCGATGTGGCGAGTGCAGTTTCGAAGCGGTTGCGCACGCTCGACAGTTCGCCGAAGAGCTTGACCGGGCCAAAGTCGTACGAAGCGCCGAGGTTGGCGGTCTCCACCTTGCGCGTCAGTGCGTTGGTGTCGATGACGGTGTTCTCGCCGAGCGACATGGCGACGTCGAGCGGGCCGTTGGCATAGCCGAAGCGGCCGCCGACGTAACGGCCGGCGTTGCTGTTGGTCGATGCGACCAGTGCGGACGTGCTGTTGTCGGTGTTTTCGTGCAGGCTGTACTGCACCTGGCCATAGAAGCCACCCAGGTTCGGCGGCAAGAAGTAGCCGACCATGTTGCTGGCGCGAATGTAGTTGGGGTTGGCGAGGTTGGCGCTCCCGCTCACCGACGAGATCACGCTGGTGCCGGAGCCGGTGGTGCCGAACGGATCGAACACGGTGTCGTTCCAGTAGGTGGCGGTGTAGTCGCGGCCCAGGCGCAGTTCGCCGAAGCCGTTGGCAAGGCTCACCGTGGAGCGTCGGTTGAAGGCGCCGATGCCGGTCGATCCGTCGTCGTTGCTGATGGCCGACTCGAGCCAGAAACTGGCAGACAAGCCGCCGCCCAGATCTTCCGTGCCACGAAAGCCGAGGCGGCTCGCGTTGTAGCCGGAATTGGCCAGGCTCCACTGGCTTTGCCTGGAGGTGGCACCGGTCACCGCATCGCGCGATGTGGCCGATTGGTAGCTGACGGCCGCATCCACCACGCCGAACAGCGTGACGGACGACTGCGCCGATGCCAAACCAGTGACGGCCAGCGCGGCGAGCGCCGTAAGGGACTTTTTCATTCAGTTCTCCGAATCAAGAGAGGTGCTTCAGGCGCAGCCGGTTGGCATTGCCCTGGCAACCGCTGCGATGCAACGGCAACTGAATGGTGGAATCCAAATGGGGAGGTAATTGGGAGGCTCCGCCACCGCCTTTGGTTTTTACTGCGGAGCGGCCGTTGCGGGTGGCACGGTCAGCCAGCTGGCTTCCCACCCGCCACCGAGGTTCTGGATCAGCGCCACCGCTGCGTTCTGTCGATTGACCTGCAACTGCACCAGCGTGCGGCGTGCGTTCAACGCAGCGGCCTGCGCGGTGACGACATCGGTGTAGCTCACTTGGGCAGCGCGATAGCGGTTGAGCAACTGTTGCTCGGTCTTGTCGGCAGCGAGCGAGGCCTGCAGGCGCAAGCCCTCCTGTTGGCCCAGCGTAGCGGCCGCGGTCAACTGGTCTTCCACCGACTGAAAGGCGGTCAGCACGGTTTGCCTGTAACGCGCGACGCTGGCGTCGTAGCTGCCCTTGGCCTCGTCGACGCGCGCGCTGATCGCACCGCCATCGAACACCACCTGCGCGACCGACAACCCGAGCGACCACAGCGTGTTCGATGCGCTGAACAAATCGCCAACGCGGCTGGCCGAGCTGCCGACCGAACCGCTCAGGCCGAAGCTGGGAAAGTAAGCGGTTCGCGCGATGCCGATCTGCGCGTTGGCCGAGGCGACTGCGCGCTCCGCAGCGGCGATATCGGGCCGGCGTTGCAGCAATGTCGACGGCACGCCGGTGGGCACGCCGGGCACCGTCGGCGTCCACTTGGAAGCCGGCAGGCTGAAGTCGTTGGGCGCGGAGCCCACCAGCACCGCGATCGCGTGTTCGTACGTCGCGCGATTGCGCGTCAACGACACGCGATCGGCGCGCGTGCTGAGCAATTGCGTCTGCGCCTGCAGCACGTCGGTCTGCGCGGAGATGCCGGCCTGATAGCGGTTGTTGGTGATCTGGTAGGCGCGCTCGTAGCCGGCGATCGTTTCGTCGAGCAGCACGATCTCCGCGTCGGTCTCGCGCAGCGAAAAGTAGTTGGTCGCCAGGTTGCCGATGGCCGACAGCCGCGCCAAAGCAAGGTCGGCCTCGCTGGCCTGCGCGCCGGCTTGGGCGCTCGTCACTGATTGCCGCAGGCGGCCCCACACGTCGGGTGCCCAGTCGACACCCAGCGTCGCCGAGAACGCGTTGGTCGGCGTCGTTCCGGAACTGCCCGAACGCAGCGCACCGCTTCGGCGCCCACTGCCATCGACGCTCACCTGCGGAAACAGCGCGGCGCGTTGCTCGCGCACCAGCGCTTGTGCCTGCGCGTAGTTGCCGACGGCGGCAGCGATGTTCTGGTTCGATACCTGCACGCGGGCGGCAAGTTCGTCGAGGTTGCCATCGTTGAAGAGCTTCCACCACTCGCCACGATCGAGTGCGTCGGCCGGCGCGGCTGGCAACCAGCCGGCGGCTGCAGCTGCCTCTTTGAAGGCGCCGGGGTTGGTGGCAGTGGGCGTTTCGTAGCGCGGGCCGATCGCGCAACCGGAGAGCGACAACACCAGCACGCCCACGGCGCCCAAAGAGAAAGGAAAGGATGGCATCGAGGCAGTCATACGGGTTTGGGTTCGGCGTCGATCGCACGGCCAAGTTCATGCTCGTGCGCGCCGCGGCGGCGCAGCTTGTCGAGCACCAGGTACACCACTGGCGTGGTCAGCAGAGTGAGGAGCTGGCTGGCGATAAGCCCGCCGATGATCGCGACGCCCAGCGGCCGGCGCAACTCCGCGCCCTCGCCGAAGCCGATGGCGAGCGGCAGCGCACCGAGCGCAGCGGCCATGGTCGTCATCAAAATCGGCCGGAAGCGCAGCAGGCACGCCTCGCGCACGGCTTCGAGCGGCGTGAGCCCGCGCGAGCGTTCGGCCTCCAGCGCGAAGTCGATGATGAGAATGGCGTTCTTTTTCACGATGCCGATCAGCAGGAACACGCCGATCAACGCGATGATCGAAAACTCCATCTTGAAGAGCAACAGCGCCAGCACCGCGCCGACTCCTGCCGATGGCAAGGTCGACAGCACCGTGATCGGATGCACCAGGCTCTCGTACAGGATGCCGAGCACGATGTAGATGACGACCAGCGCCGCCAGGATCAGCATCGTCTGCTGGCCCTGCGATTGCTGCGCGCTCAACGCGGTGCCAGCGAAGGCGCCGCGCACGTTGGTCGGCATCGCGATGTTGGCCTCGGCTTTAGCAACCGCCTCGCGGGCATCGCCGAGGTTGGCGCCTTCGGCCAGGTTGAACGAGATGGTCGTCGCCAGCTCGCCATCCTCGTGGCTCACCGACGTCGCGACCGAGTTCTCCATGAACTGCGCCACCGACGAAAGCGGCACCAGGCTCGTTGCAGTGTTGCTGAGCACGTTGCCTGTGGAAGCGTTGCGCGAGCCGGGGTTGGCGGACACCGGGACGGCGCCAGTGCTCGAACCCGCCGCAGTGGAAGCTGCGGCCCCGCTCGTGGTTTTGGTCGCGCCGCCGGTCGAGGTGGTGTCCGCTGCTTCGGTGGTCACCGTCTGGCCCGCGATGACAGCCGTACGCGTGGCTGGCACGTACACGTCCTTCAGCGCGTTCGGGCTCTGCGCATAGCGCGGCGCCCACTCCATCACGACGTGGTACTGGTTCAGCTCGGTGTAGATGGTCGCGACCTGACGCTGCCCGAAGGCGTTGTACAGAGCGTTGTCGATGGCCGTGGACGTGACGCCCAGACGCCGTGCGGTGTCGCGATCGACCTTGGCGACAGTTTCGACGCCGTTCTGGTCCTGGTCGGTGTCGACGTCGGTCAGCACCGGCTGCAGCTTGAGCTCGTCGGACAGCTTGACAGCCCACGTCCGCAGGTCGGCCAGGCTGTCGCTCTTGAGCGTGTACTGGTAGGCCGAATTGCTGGCGCGGCCGCCCGAGCGCACGTCTTGCACCGTGCCCAGAAAAACGCGCAGACCGGTGACCTGGTTCAGCTGCGGTCGCAGCCGCGCGATGACCGTCAGGCCGCTGTCCTTGCGCTGGTTGGCCGGCTTCAGGTTGACGAACATGAAGCCCCCCCCAGCC
>NZ_JASJXB010000007.1:0-248389 GCF_035018885.1 Variovorax sp. LG9.2
CTTTCGGGGGATCGATGAACTGACTGATTATTTCCACCGGGATGACGATCTCCGCTGCCTTGCGAATCAGGCCTGCTTGCAACGCCCACAGTGCGGCAAGGTGAAAGAGTACGACGCCACCAGCGATGACGGTGTTTCGGGACAAGCCCAGCGCGGTTGGCGGTGAAGAAAAGCGGTCAGACACGATCAACCATTCGAGAGCGCGCACGCCAAAACGTGCCCGCGATGCAGCAGAAACCGCGATTTACTTGCGAAATATCCACCAGACCGAGCCGGCCACGAAAATCAGGCTGCCACCGAGTGCCGAGAAGAGTTCCATGCTTTGCTTTCCGAAATGGAATTAGCAAGCTGGATCGACTGATGCCCGGTTTCGCGGTTCAACGCGGCGACCGGATGCGATGCGCTGCACTGCGCGACGACATCTCGCGCGCAACCTTCACACTGACCACACTGGGTGGCTACGCCGAGTTCGAACTGCACTTCATCGAAGGTCATGCCAGCGCGCGCATGGCGTGCGATGTCACGATCAGAGACTCGGCGGCAAACGCAAACGATCATGGCGGTGAAGCGGCAGATTGGCTGGCTGTTGAAGGAGCATGATTATAAATACGAATCTCTCGCATTTGCAATCGCTATTGGTCAATAGCTCGAACCCTCGTCCGGGCCCTCAGGCTTTCAATACACATCACGCCGATAGCGGCCTTCGCGCGAAAGCGCATTGACTTCCGCGTCGCCGAGGATTTGCCTTAGCGCCGAATCCACGCCCGACGCCATGCCTTTCACGCTGCCACACACGTAGATCGCCGCGCCGCGCTTAACCCAGTTCGTCAGTTCGTCGGCGTGGCGCAGCAACCGGTGCTGAACATAGAGTCGCTCGGTCTGATCGCGCGAAAAAACCATGTCCAGACGCTGCAAATGACCATTGACCTGCCAAGCCTCAATCTCCGCCTGACAGAGAAAGTCGTGCGCAGCGTTGCGCTCGCCGAAGATCAACCAGTTGTCTGCCGTAGCAGCGGACGCTTTCCGGCTGGCAGCGATTGGAGACGCGGTATCGATTGCGCCCTGTGGATCTCGCGCTCGCAGGTGGCTGCGCAGGCCGGCAAGGCCAGTTCCATTACCGATGAGGATGAGCGGCCGATTGGCGTTGCCCTCGAGCCGAAAACGCGCGTGCGGCCGAAGGCGCATCGCAACCGTGTCGCCGATCAAGAGAGTCGAGGTCAGCAAGCCCGATGCCGCACCCAGCGTGCCATCGGGGTGTTGCTCTTGCCGCACCATCAATTCGAGCTGACCATCGATGGCGATCGATGCGATGGAGTAGTCGCGCAGCCTCCCGGCATCGCCAGCAAGCTGAATCTGCACGAGGTCGCCGGAACGCCAGTCCGCAACAACGCTGCGCGGCGGTCCGAACGCGAGTTGATAGATCGGCGCGCCAGCGCTGCCGGCGTTCAACAGCACTCGCGAGACAAGCTGCCAGGGAGCGAACAGGCTGGTTTCACCGGTTGCCGCGCCACTCGGAGTTGTTTCACCTGAGCTGACCGCGTCGTCTGTAGCCGGGGTTCGCCAATGCGCCCGCCATTGGGCCAGGGCCGCCGGATCTCCGTTGTCGACATCGATGCGCGCCACCATCGGTCGGGCGCCGGTGCGTGTCAGCCACTTGTCGATGTCTCGCCCGAAGCCGCAGAAATTGTCGTAGCCACGGTCGCCCAAAGCGAGGACGGCGTAGCGCAGCGCCGGCAGTTTCAGCGACAGGCCCATCACTTTCTCGGCGAAGACGGCGGCGCCATCCGGCGCATCGCCTTCGCCATAGGTGCTGGCGATAACGAAGGCGCGTTTTGCGCTTTCGAGCGTCGTCGCATCGACCTCGTCGAGCGGCAATACACGCGTCGACGTGCCGGCGTCGTGCAACCAGCGCGCGGTTTCCCAAGCGATCGATTCGGCTTGCCCGGTCTGGCTGGCGAACAGGACCAGTGCTGGTTCTGTGGTTCCATCGCCGGCCAGCGCTTGCGCCGCGAGACGCTTTGCAGCGTGCCGTCTGCGCTGCCTGATGAACACCGCCGAACACAACGCGGCGTAGCCCAGCAGCGTCGCGCCTGCGCCCACCGTGCGGACCAACATGTCGCTCATTGCGCCAAGGTATCGCGTGAATTCCACGCCGAGCTGGCGCGCACGTCCAGCGCGTCGGTGCCCCGGCAAACGAATCGTGCGGCGATGTCGCCCGTCTCCGCAAACGCCATGCCGTCGACGGGCCCGAGAACCGTGAGCACTGTCGCCAGTGCGTCTGCTTCCATGCAGGACCGATGCAGCACGGTCACCGCAGCGAGTTCGTTTGAAACCGGCTCGCCGCTGCGTGGATCGATGGTGTGCGACCAGCGCCTGCCGTCGCGCTCGCGCGTGTGCCAGCGGTCGCCGGACGTTGCGATGGCAAGGTCGTTGAGTTGCACACGTTGCGGCGTGCCGTCGGTTTCGGAAAGCGACGAGTCGATCATGACTTGCCATGGACGACCGTCTGGTCGCCGTCCGGCGCCGCGGAGTTCGCCACCGATCTCCATCAGAAAGTCATGCAGCCCGATTGCGTGAAGCGACGCAACACAATGGTCGACGGCAAAGCCTTTTGCGATGCCTGAAAAATCGAGCGCCAAGCCGCCCGGCTGGAGCAAAGTCGCGGTGGCCGCATCGAAGGCAAGCCCTTGCCACCCGGTGCGCGCGCGTGCCTCGGCGACTGCCTCGGCCGACGGAACGAATGCCGCTGTCGACTCGTCCGCGTCCGGACCGAATGCCCAACAGCCAACGAGCGCGCCGATCGTGGGATCGATTGCGTTGCCGCTGGCCTCGGCCCACCGTAGCGCGCACACCAAGACATCGCGAAACTCCCGGGCGATGGTGTGACGCGAGCCTGCGGGCGCCGCGTTGAATCGACTGATGTCCGATGCGGATTCCCAATGACTCATCTGGGCGATCACGCGCGCCAGTGATTCGTCGATAGCAGAACGCACTTGCGGCAATGGAAGCATGCGCGGGTTGTCGAAACGCAGCGACCATGTCGTGCCCATCGTGCGACCGCCCAGCTGCTGCAGGCGCACCGGGTCCGCTCGGCGCGGCACCGCGAGATTGGCATAGCCGCCGGCACGCCAAGTGGCAAAAGAAGGCGCCGCAGAGCGAGCCGGCGCGTCTAAGCTTGAATGAGCAAGGTCGCGATGCACGTTCAGGGCATGACTTCCAGCGTCGCCGCGTAGCTCAGACGTCGTTCTTTGGCTTGCGGCACGGTGGTCTTATTGTCTTTGGTGCTGGCGTCGAGCCAGTACATGCCGGCCATCGGCCAGGTCACGGTGAACTGACCTTTGGCGTCGGTCTTGATCTTCGTTTCCTGCAGCTTGTCGCGATACTGCGTGTTGCCGGCGGTCACCGTCACTTCGAGATCCTTGGCGGGCTGGCCGTCGAGGTTCAGCGTGAAGCTCGTCTTCTCGCCCTTGACGAGATCGGTCGGACTTCCGGTCGAGATGAGTTCCAGTCCTTGGCCGATCGGCTTCAGTACAGATGGCTTGCCGACGGTAACGAAGGTTTCGATGCGGCCCGTAGATTGCGAGATGACCACATCGGTCGCGTCGGCCGGGACTTCCTTGGCGATGGTTTCGGCCGTGCCGCGCGCCCGTTTTTGCGCACCGGCCTTGTCTTTCCAGGAAGCGAACGCGCCCGAATTGATGACCGCAATGCGGTAAGTGCCCGGCTGCGCCACAGCGACGTCGAACACGGTTCGTTGCTTGAGCTTGGCTTCGTTCTCGGGTTTGATCGTGCTGCCGTCCGGCGCTGTGATCAAAAGACCGTCAAGACGCAGCGGAGCGTGGTTAGCGACAAACAGATCGTTCGACACGGCAGCATCGATGCTGACCACGTCGGCCTTTGAAAAGACAGTGGTCGAAGGCAGTAACCAGGCGTTGTGCGCTTGGGCCGTTCCGAGCACGGTGGTAAGGGCGAGGGCCGTGGCGGCGGTCGAGAGAACGGAAATTTTCATAGCTGACTCCGGTGACTGAGAGTGGATCGATCAATCTTGACGTTTGCCCGAATCACGGTTTGAGTTGAAGAGTAATTTCGCCCAGCTCTTCCTTGCCCGTTGCCACCATGGGCTGTGAGGAATTCGGCGGCCACTGGAACGGGATGCTCACGACTTCGCGCCCACCGGCTTCGCGTGCGGCTTCGACCACCAGCTTGTATGAGCCCGCAGCGAGCTTGGGCATCGCACCCGTGCCTTCGGTGAAGTTGAGTTGTTGTTTGCCGACCGGCTTGGTGGCGCCCGTGATGCCGTCGGCAGGCACTGCGAGCTCTCGTCCACCGCGGCGCCACCACTGGCGCAGATCTTTCAGCCACTTGGTGCCTTCGCCTTCGGGGTTGTTGGTCTTGGTGCGCACGTCGTACCAGACCGCGAGCGTGGCTTCGAGCGAATTGTCGGCACGTTCGATCCACGCGGCAACGTAAGGGCGGTGGTATTCCGACCCGCTAAGGCGCGGCACCTCGATGTTCACGCCCAAGCCGCTAGCGAGGGCCGGGGCGGCGAACAGGACCGAAGCGGTGAGCGGGGCCAGGGCATAGCGAAGTTGCACGTAAAACCTCTTGGAAAGGAGTCAATGAATAAAGAGCAGCGCAAGCACCACAGGAATGACGAAGCCCATGCCGACCATCGGCCAGGTGAACGGTCGGTTGCCCGCGTGCATCTTGAGAATGAACAGGCCGGTGATCGAGAAGACCAACGCGGCGCCTGCAAAAATGTCGATGAACCAGCTCCACGCTTTTCCGGTGTTGCGGCCTTTATGGAGATCGTTCAGATAGGAGAGCCAGCCTCGGTCGGTGCGCTCGTATTCGGCATCGCCGTCGGTAAGGCTCACACGCAACCACGCATCGCCACCGGGACGGGGCAGCGATAGATAGATCTCGTCATCGGACCATTCGGCGTCGCGGCCCGAGGTGTCGACCGCAAACTGTTTCTGTAGCCATGAATGCAGTTCGACCGGCATGGGCGCTCTGCCTTTGCTCGCTTTATCTGCCTTGACTACTGCGGTTCGACTTTCAAGCCTGGACTGCAGTGCCGCGTCGAGCTTCGCGTGGCGATTGGTGACGGCCGGCTTGGCTTCGATCTGGCCTGCGTGGTTAAGGGTGAAGCCAGTCACACTGAAAAGAATCAACCCGATCAGGCACATCGCCGAACTCACCCAGTGCCACTCGTGCAGTGTCTTGAGCCAGTAGGCGCGTCGGCGGTTGTCAATGGCGGAGGAGGGGACTGCTGCTGTCATCGGAGGCTGCAATTCTATCCTCACAAATGAGAATGAATACTATTTACGATAGCGTTTGGGAGGCAGATTTATGGTGGGGAGAATGGCTCGCATAGCCCCGCCTGATTGCCAGCGGAGCTATCGAATAGATAGCAAGGTAGCTTGGGTAAGCGGCAGGTAAAGCCAAAAAACAAAGCGGGGCCGAGGCCCCGCTTTGTTGTCGAGAAAATGCCGCCTTATTCGTGTTGGCCCATCTGGCTCTGCAGGTAATTTTGTAGTCCAACCTTGCCGACCAGATCGATCTGCGTTTCAAGAAAATCAATGTGCTCCTCGGTGTCGTCGAGGATTTTCTGCAGCAGATCACGCGAGACATAGTCGCGTACCAATTCGCAATGTGCGATGCCGGCCTTGATGGTCGCTTGCGCTGCGGTTTCTGCACCGAGGTCGCAGTTCAACAGCTCTGGTACGTCTTCGCCAATATTGAGCTTGCCGAGGTCCTGCAGATTGGGCAAGCCGTCGAGCATGAAGATGCGGTCCATCAGCCAGTCGGCATGCTTCATCTCGCCGATCGATTCTTCGTATTCCTTCTTGGCCAGCTTGTCCAGACCCCAATGCTTGAGCATGCGGTAGTGCAGGAAATACTGGTTGATTGCAGTGAGCTCGTTTTTAAGCTGAGCCTGCAGGTGTTCGATGACTTGTGGGTCGCCCTTCATGATCTTTTCCTTTTTCTGAAGGGGGATTGTCAGAGGTTGAAGCCCGTCGGGGCAAGCAATTCCATGCTTCGCCGCGTCTGAACGCGTGTGATGCTGATACACGTTCGCGTTGGCACGCGGTCGTGCGTGAACGAGCCCTTGCCGGACACTCCGAGCTTCATAGTGGCGCGCAATCCTTGGAATAACCCATAGCTATAAGTTCAGCGCTATTGGTAGTTACACTAGTGAAAGGCTCTCTATGAGCTGTCTTTTTTACCAGCCACCAAGGAAAACAGTATGTCTTTGATCAATACCGCGATCGTCCCCTTCAAGACCCAAGCCTATCTCAACGGCAAATTCATCGAGGTATCCAACGAGTCGCTCAAGGGCAAGTGGTCGGTGCTGATTTTCATGCCGGCTGCGTTCACCTTTAACTGCCCAACTGAAGTCGAAGACGCGGCCGACAACTATCCTGAATTTCAGAAGTTGGGTGCAGAGGTTTACATCGTGACCACCGACACCCATTTCTCGCACAAGGTTTGGCACGACACCTCGCCTGCCGTTGGCAAGGCCAAGTTCCCGCTGGTAGGTGACCCGACGCACGTGCTCGCCAAGGGCTTTGATGTGTATATCGAAGAAGAAGGCTTGGCTTTGCGCGGTACCTTCGTGGTCAACCCGGACGGCATCATCAAGACCGCTGAAGTGCACTCCAACGAAATCGCCCGAGATGTGAAGGAAACACTCCGCAAGCTCAAGGCCGCTGTGTACACCGCTGCACATCCAAATGAAGTCTGCCCCGCTAAATGGAACGAAGGCGACAAGACCATTGCGCCGTCCTTCGACCTCGTCGGCAAGATTTAAGCACCAACCTGCGCCCGAGCCCGGGCGCGTTTGCTCCCGGGCTTTTTTGTTTCTACAGAAGTTCGTTCTTAAAGAAGTGAATTCGTCATGCTCGACACCGCCACCAAAGCCCAACTGAAAAGTTACCTCGAACGTGCGACGCAGCCGATCGAAATCGTCGCCTCGCTGGACGACAGCAATGCCTCGGGTGAGCTGTTGTCGTTGCTGAAGGACGTCGCTGAATCGTCCCCGCTCGTCAAGCTGACCGAGAGCCGCGACGACAGGCATCGCAAACCCTCTTTCTCGGTGAATCGCCCGAGCGAGAACCACGGTCCGCGTTTTGCCGGCTTGCCGATGGGCCACGAGTTCACGTCGCTGATCCTGGCCCTGTTGCAGATCGGCGGCTATCCCCCCAAGGTCGAGCAAGCCATCCTCGACCAGATCAAGGCGCTCGACGGCGATTTCGAATTCGAGATCTACGTTTCGCTGACCTGCCACAACTGCCCCGACGTCGTGCAGGCACTCAATCTGATGGCGGTGCAGAACCCGCGCATCCGCACCACGATGATCGAAGGCGGCACCTTCCAGGACGAAGTCAAGGAGCGCCAGATCATGGCCGTGCCGACCGTGTTCCTGAACGGCACCGAGTTCGGCCAGGGCCGCATGACGCTCGAGGAAATTCTCTCCAAGATCGACACCAGCGGCGTGGAGCGTGAAGCGAAGAAGATCGACGCCAAGGACCCGTTCGACGTGCTGATCGTCGGTGGCGGACCGGCTGGTGCCGCTGCCGCCGTGTACGCAGCGCGAAAAGGTATTCGCACTGGCGTTGCATCCGAGCGATTCGGAGGTCAGGTGCTCGACACCCTGGGCATCGAAAACTTCATTTCTATCAAAGAAACCGAAGGCCCGAAGTTCGCCCACGCACTCGAGGAGCACGTTCGCAATTACGACGTCGACATCATGAATTTGCAGCGCGCCAAGGCACTGGTGCCGGGCAAGGAATTCATCGAGGTGCAGCTGGAAAGCGGCGCGTCGCTGAAGAGCCGGTCAATCATCATTTCAACGGGCGCTCGCTGGCGCAACATCAACGTGCCCGGTGAGCACGAATTCAAGAACAAGGGTGTGGCGTACTGCCCGCACTGCGACGGCCCTCTCTTCAAGGGCAAGCGCGTTGCGGTGATCGGCGGCGGCAATTCGGGTGTTGAAGCGGCCATCGATTTGGCGGGTATCGTCGGTCATGTGACTCTCATCGAGTTCGACACGGCACTGCGCGCAGATGCAGTGCTCGTGCGCAAGCTGATGAGCCTGAAAAACGTCGAGGTCTTCACCAATGCGCAGACCACGGAGATCACCGGCGACCAAAAAGTCAATGGTCTGCTCTACAAGGATCGCGTATCGGGTGAATTGCGCACGGTCGCGCTCGAAGGTGTCTTCATCCAGATCGGCCTCGTGCCGAATACCGATTGGCTCAAGGGCGTGGTCGAACTGTCGAAGCACGGCGAAATCATCGTCGACGCACGGGGGCAGACTTCGGTGCCCGGCGTGTTCGCTGCCGGCGATGCAACGACGGTGCCGTTCAAGCAGATCATCATCGCCGCGGGTGATGGTGCAAAGGCTGCGCTCAGTGCGTTCGATCACCTGATTCGAACGACGGCACCGGTCGAGGAAGAATCTGCGCAACCGAAGGTCGCTGTCGCCGCCTGAATGCGACAAGCACTCCTAGCAGGAAGCGCGGCGGTCTGAGCGGCTAATAGACGAGTCGTTCGGGCCGCAGTTCCTGAAGGATCGTGGTCGCGATTTCTTCGATCGACTTGGTGGTGGTCGACAGCCAGCGAACGCCAGCACGCCGCATCATCGCCTCTGCTTCACTTACTTCGTGCCGGCAGTTCTCGAGGCTTGCGTAACGTGAGTTCGGTCGGCGCTCATTGCGGATTTCAGCGAGGCGCTCGGGCTGGATCGTAAGCCCGAACATCTTCTTGCGATGAGGCAGCAGCGCTGGCGGCAGCTGGCGCCGGTCGAAGTCTTCCGGAATCAGCGGGTAGTTGGCGGCTTTGAGGCCATGCTGCATGGCCAGATAGAGCGATGTCGGCGTCTTTCCGCTTCGGCTCACACCGACCAGAATGACATCCGCGCCTTCGAGGTCGCGATTGCTCTGGCCATCGTCGTGGGCCAAGCTGAAGTCGATCGCTGCGATTCGCGCGGTGTATTCCTTGCTCTTGCTTACATCGCTGAAGCGCCCGATGCGGTGATTGGACTTGACGCCCAGCTCGATCTCCAGTGGGCGCACGAAGGTGCCAAACATGTCGAGCAGCATGCCCTTGCTGCCGGTTTCAATCACCTCGAGCACCTCCATGTTCGCCATGGTGGTGAAGACGATCGGCCGTACGCCCTCGATCTCCGCCGTATGGTTGATTTGCCTGACAGCCTGGTGCGCCTTGTCGACCGTGTCGGTAAAGGGCAGCCGAACGTGGCGCGGCTTCATTTCGAACTGGGCCAGAACGGCGTTGCCGAAGGTTTCGGCAGTGATGCCGGTGCCGTCGGAGATGAAGAAAACGGTACGGGTTTGCATGATCTGCGGCCTTGTCCTGCGGCGCGTACAACGGTGCCACGCCTACAATTCGGCCCATTATCGGGAATCTGCTTCCCGCTCTCCACACATCCCATGCAGAACGCCTACGCACCCAGAGCAACGAGAACGATCGTGCTGAGTCGACTGCATGCGGCACCGGTTTTAACTTCTGGAGCTTCCCCATGTCTGAACTATTCGAAGCGACCGCCCTGGTCGTACCGTTCGAGAATCTGAGAATGACCGACGTCGAGTCGGTGGGCGGCAAGAACGCCAGTCTCGGCGAGATGATTTCGCAGTTGCCTCAAGGCGTGCGCGTACCGACCGGTTTTGCGACCACAGCCCACGCCTTTCGCGAGTTCCTGGCTCATGACGGACTGGCCGGCAAGATCAGCGCTGTGCTCGCCAAGCTTGACACTGAAGACGTTCGCGAGCTGGCCAAGGTCGGCGCGGAGATCCGGTCGATGGTCGAAGCTCAGCCATTTCCCGACAACTTGCAGAGAGCCATCGGCGACGCCTTTGCCACGCTGAGCGCGGGCAACCCGCAAGCCAGTTTTGCCGTGCGTTCGTCGGCAACGGCCGAAGACTTGCCCGATGCTTCCTTCGCTGGACAGCAAGAAACCTTCCTCAACGTGGTCGGTGTCGAAGACGTGCTGCACAAGATGAAGGAAGTGTTTGCCTCCCTCTACAACGACCGTGCGATCAGCTACCGCGTGCACAAGGGATTTGCCCATGACGTGGTGGCGCTGTCGGCTGGCGTGCAACGGATGGTGCGTTCTGACCTGGGCGCGGCGGGCGTGATGTTCACCATCGACACCGAGTCTGGCTTCGAAGACGTGGTGTTCATCACTTCGAGTTATGGGTTGGGTGAAACGGTGGTGCAGGGCGCCGTCAATCCCGACGAGTTCTACGTGCACAAGCCGACCTTGCGTGCCGGCAAGCGCGCGGTGATCCGCCGCAACCTCGGCTCGAAGCTGATCCAGATGGAATTCGCCAGCGCCGATGAGAAAAAGGCGAGCGGCAAGTTGGTCAAGACGACCGACGTGCCTACCGAACAGCGCAACCGCTATTCGCTGACCGATGCCGACGTCGAGCAACTCGCCAGGTACGCGCTGGTCATCGAAGAGCACTACGGTCGCCCGATGGACATCGAGTGGGGCAAGGACGGCACCGACGGCCATCTGTACATTCTGCAAGCGCGGCCTGAAACAGTGAAGAGCCAGCAGCAAGGCAAAGCCGAGCAACGGTACAAGCTGCTGGGCAAGGGTGCAGTGCTGGCCGAAGGCCGCGCGATCGGCCAGAAGATCGGCACGGGGCCAGTTCGCCTTGTCTACAACATCAGCGAGATGGACAAGGTCCAGGCTGGCGACGTGCTCGTGACCGACATGACCGACCCCAACTGGGAGCCGGTGATGAAGCGCGCAGCCGCCATCGTGACCAATCGCGGCGGGCGCACCTGCCACGCCGCCATCATTGCGCGCGAGCTCGGCATTCCGGCCGTCGTTGGCTGCGGGGACGCGACGGATCTGCTGAAAGAAGGAACACTCGTCACTGTAAGTTGCGCGGAAGGCGATACGGGCTTCATCTACGACGGCTTGCTCGAAACCGAAGTGACCGAGGTCGAGCGCGGCACGATGCCGGACATCGATCTGAAGATCATGATGAACGTCGGTAACCCGCAGCTTGCTTTCGACTTTGCGCAACTCCCGAACCATGGGGTCGGGTTGGCGCGGCTCGAGTTCATCATCAACAACAACATCGGCGTGCACCCTAAGGCGATCCTCGACTATCCCAACGTCGACAACGACTTGAAGAAGGCCGTCGAATCGGTGGCGCGAGGCCATGCGTCGCCACGCGCTTTTTACGTCGACAAGGTGGCCGAAGGCATCGCCACCATTGCCGCAGCCTTTTGGCCCAAGCCTGTGATCGTGCGACTGTCTGATTTCAAGTCGAACGAATACCGCAAGCTGATTGGCGGTTCGCGTTACGAGCCGGAAGAAGAGAACCCGATGCTCGGCTTCCGAGGTGCCGCTCGCTACATCAGCGACGATTTCCGCGAAGCCTTCCTGATGGAGTGCGAAGCGTTGAAGCGGGTGCGCAACGAGATGGGCCTGGTGAACGTTCAGATCATGGTGCCGTTCGTGCGCACGCTGGGTCAAGCCGAGCGCGTGACCGGCCTGCTGGCAGCCGAAGGTCTCAAGCGCGGCGAGAACGACCTCAAGATCATCATGATGTGCGAAGTGCCAAGCAACGCCATCCTGGCGGATGAGTTCCTGGAGTTCTTCGACGGGTTTTCCATCGGCTCGAACGACCTGACGCAGCTGACGTTGGGACTGGACCGCGATTCCGGCCTGGAGCTTTTGGCGGCCGACTTCGACGAGCGCGACCCGGCGGTCAAAGCCATGCTGAGCCGCGCCATCAAGGCATGTAAGGCCCAAGGAAAATATGTCGGTATTTGCGGTCAGGGTCCGAGCGACCACCCGGACTTCGCGATGTGGCTTGCTGAGCAGGGGATCGAATCCATCTCTCTCAATCCAGACAGCGTGATCGACACATGGAAGCAGCTGGCGGCCCGCTGAGCCTGCCAGGCAGCGCGCGGCTGTTGCGCCTGTGCTGCCAATTTATTCACACTGCTGACGCAATGCCCGCGTCAGTTTCGTGTAATTGCAACCAAATGCTTTTTTGATGTCAAACTCCGAAATCGATGAAGCGCGTCTGGCCGTGTTGGTAGCAACCGATGCGCTGGCGGCAATCGACCATTCACTTCGGGACCATCGAAATCATGATTCTTGTCAAGACCGACTCGGGTCAGCAGACGTTGAAGGACCGTTCGGTGCGGCTGACGCCGCGGCAGCGCTCGGCCTTCATCCTGTGCGACGGCAGGCGTTCGATCGACGACGTGCTCGCGGCCGGCATGGGAATCTCGCAAGAAGATCTCGATCACATGGTTGATTTGGGGTTGCTCGCGCTGCTTACCGGAATGGGCGCGCATGGGATGGCTCGATCTGTATCGGCGGAGCCCGCTCCTGCTCCCAGCCGTCCCGCGCCTGTACAAGCAACCCAGCCGTTTTCACCCGCGCCGTTGTCGTCCCCGGCGGCCGCCCCCGCCTTTCTTGCTGCTGCCCCGTTGCAGCCAACGTCCACGCGCTCGCGCCAACAAAGATATCAGGACGCTTATCCCATTGCGACGCGGCTGACCGGATCACTCGGGTTGCGCGGTTTTCGCTTGAACCTGTCGGTCGAGGGCACCTCCACGTACGACGAGCTCCTGGCATTGGCGCCGAAGATCCGCACAGCCGTTGGCGCGGACAAAGCCGCTGAACTCGACCGCGCACTCGAAGGCTGATGCAGGCACGCGAAGTGCGTCATGGGAGGGGTGACTGCTATAATCGTGGGCTTTCCCTTGCCACACCGCGTCCGACGCTGCGGGTGGCTTTCCCCTCGTTTCGAGGAAAATTCCACAAGGAGTGCTATGCGTCACTATGAAATCATCCTGCTGATCCATCCGGATCAAAGCGAACAAGTTCCGGCCATGCTGGAGCGCTACAAGGGTCTCATCACGACCGGTGGCGGTAAGATCCACCGCGTCGAAGACTGGGGCCGCCGCCAACTGGCCTATCAGATCAACAAGCTCAGCAAGGCTCACTACCTGTGCGTCAACATCGAAGCTGAGCAAACCGTGATGGCAGAACTCGAACACGCGTTCAAGTTCAACGACGCCGTGCTGCGCCACCTGACCGTGGTCAAGAAGAAGGCCGATACCGGTCCTTCGTCGATGATGAAGACGGTCGAGCGCGAAGAGGCTCGCAAGGCCCAACAAGCCGAGTACGCGAACAACAACAACTGATGGTGTGACGGTGACCGATAAAGCGGTCGCGGCCAATCAGCTCCTGCTGACAGCCGTGGTCGCCGAACTCGGTGCCTTGCGATTCACGCCATCCGGCTTGCCCGCCATTGATCTTCGGCTCGACCATGAATCGAAGATCGAAGAAGCAGGGCAGGCCAGGCAGGTGAAGGCGGCTTTGAAGGCCGTGGCGTTCGGCACAACCGCCGAGCGACTCGCAAGTCAGGCGTTGGGAAGTCTCTGGCGATTTCAGGGCTTTCTGGCGACTCCCGGCAACGGTAAGCATCCCGTACTGCACATCCAGGATTTTCAGCAAGATTAATTTTCGAGAGGTCCCATCATGGCCACGTTCAAGAAATTCAACAAAGACAAGCGTCCGAAGCGCAACACCCAGTCGCTGCTGTTCAAGCGCAAGCGTTTCTGCCGCTTTACCGTCGCGAATGTCGAAGAGATCGACTACAAGGACATCGACACCCTGCGCGATTTCATCAGCGAAAACGGCAAGATCATTCCCGCACGACTGACCGGCACCCGCGCTATTTATCAGCGCCAGCTCAACACCGCGATCAAGCGTGCACGCTTCCTCGCAATGGTGCCGTACAGCGACCAGCACCGCGTCTAAGGAGTTCGACACCATGCAAATCATTCTTCTGGACAAGATCGTCAACGTCGGCGCCCTCGGCGATATCGTCAAGGTCAAGGACGGCTACGCACGTAACTTCCTGATTCCGTCGGGCCGCGCTCGTCGCGCCACGGAAACCAACAAGGCCGAATTCGCCGCCAAGCGCGCCGATCTCGAAAAAGCGGCGGCTACCAAGCTCGCCGAATCGCAGGCCCAAGGCGAAAAGCTCGGCGGCACGGCCATCAAGCTCACGCAAAAAGCTGGCGTCGACGGTCGTTTGTTCGGCTCGGTCACCAATGGTGATATCGCCGAAGAGTTGAACAAGCAGGGCTACAAGGTTGCCAAGTCGCAAGTGCGTATGCCCAACGGTCCAATCAAGGTTGTCGGTGACAGCACTGTGAGCGTGGCGCTCCACACCGATGTGGTGGTCGACATCACCGTGACGGTGTACGGCGAAACCGCCTGATCCAGGCCTGAAACCAGGTTGATGGAGCGCACAGAGGTGCGCTGCTGCGAAAGCCGCCTCCGGGCGGCTTTTTCTTTGTCCCGTCGACGGTCACCCAGCTTTTCCATGTTGTTCAGCGCCTGTGCACAGGGTTTTGCACAGCAGATACACAGCACATGCACAGCGTTGTGCATGGACGCTGCGCCCGTCGTGGGCGTAGCATGCCGTTCCAATTCGAGGCCCCATGTCCGCTGTTTTTTCTTTCGCCGAAAACGATTCTTCCGACCGTCAGGTTGCGCAACTTCGCATCCCGCCGCATTCCATCGAAGCGGAGTCGAGCGTGCTCGGCGGCCTGCTGCTCGACAACAACGCATGGGACCGGATGGGCGACCTGCTGGTCGACAGCGACTTCTATCGCTATGAGCACAAGCTGATCTACGCGTCGGTCGGCGCACTCATCAATGCGACTAAGCCGGCGGACGTGATAACCGTCTACGAGCACTTGCAGAACCTCGGCAAGGCCGACGAAATCGGTGGTCTCGTCTATCTGAATTCGCTCGCGCAATACGTCCCGAGCGCGAGCAACATCCGACGCTATGCGGAGATCGTTCGCGAGCGCTCGATCTTGCGCAAGCTGGTTTCGGCCAGCGACGAGATCGCCACCAACGCCTTCAATACGCAAGGCAAAGCCGTCGACAAAATCCTAGACGAGGCCGAGCAAAAGATCTTCAACATCGGCGAGGAAGGCTCGCGCATGAAACAGGGTTTCCAGGGGATGGATTCCCTGGTGGTCGAACTGCTCGATCGCGTGACCGAGATGGCAGACAACCCGAACGACATCACGGGCGTGCCGACCGGCTTTGTGGACCTCGACCGGATGACCTCAGGCTTTCAGGCGGGCGACATGATCGTGCTGGCCGCTCGCCCTTCGATGGGCAAGACCGCCCTGGCGATCAATATTGCCGAGCACGTTGCGCTCAACGAAGGCCTGCCTGTCGCGGTGTTTTCGATGGAAATGGGTGCCTCGCAACTTGCGGTGCGGATCGTCGGTTCCATCGGCCGCATCGACCAGACGCATCTGCGCACCGGCAAGCTGACCGACGAAGAGTGGCCGCGCTTGACCGAAGCCATCGAGAAACTGCGAAACATCTCGCTGCATATCGACGATACGCCGGGCCTCACGACAAGTGAACTGCGCGCCAACGCGCGGCGGCTGGCCCGCACCTGCGGACAGCTGGGCCTGATCGTTGTCGACTACCTGCAGCTCATGAGCGTCTCGACATCGATGAGCGATGAAAATCGTGCCACTGCGGTGGGCGAAATCTCTCGCGGTTTGAAGATGCTCGCCAAGGAGCTGAAGTGCCCCGTGATCGCGCTGTCGCAGTTGAGTCGCGGTGTTGAAAGCCGCACCGACAAGCGTCCGATGATGAGCGACTTGCGCGAGTCGGGCGCCATCGAGCAGGACGCTGACGTGATCATGTTCATCTACCGCGACGACTACTACAACAAGGACTCGAAAGAGCCGGGCGTTGCAGAAGTGATCATCAGCAAACAACGAAACGGGCCAACCGGCACCATCAAGCTTGCGTTCCTGAAACCGATCACCAAGTTCGAGAGTCTGGCGAGCGGCGGCGGGTACGAGTACTAGCGCGGCACCGTATCAACCTGCAGGCGCCGCAACATCGCGGCAAGACTCGGTGATGCTGACGCACGCCTCCTGACAACATCATTGCAACGAGTTTTTTTGTAGACGAAAGAGCCCGCGCAACCATCGGCAGCGCGGGCTCTTTCGGTGATGCGCGTTCGCCTAGAGCACTTCGCTGGCGAAGTCCGCGAGTCGCGAACGCTCGCCGCGCGCCAGCGTGATGTGGCCGCCGTGCGGCCATCCCTTGAACTTGTCGACTGCGAAAGTCAGACCCGACGAGCCTTCGGTCAGGTACGGCGTATCGATCTGCGCGAGGTTGCCCATGCAGATGATCTTGGTGCCCGGTCCGGCTCGGGTGATGAGCGTCTTCATCTGCTTGGGCGTCAGGTTCTGTGCCTCGTCGACGATCACGTACCTGTTCAGAAACGTCCGCCCGCGCATGAAGTTCATGCTCTTGATCTTGATGCGGCTGCGGATCAGCTCATTAGTGGCCGCGCGGCCCCACTCGCCGGCGCCGCCGCCATCGCCCTTGGCCAGGAACTCGAGGTTGTCGTCCAGTGCACCCATCCACGGGCCCATCTTTTCTTCTTCGGTGCCTGGCAAAAAGCCGATGTCCTCGCCCACGCTTACCGTGGCGCGAGTCATGATGATCTCGGTGTAGCGCCGATCGTCGAGCACCTGCGTGAGGCCCGACGCCAGCGCCATCAGTGTCTTGCCCGTGCCGGCGGTACCGGTCAACGTGACGAAGTCGATATCCGGGTCCATCAGCAGGTTCATCGCGAAGTTTTGCTCGCGGTTGCGGGTTGCCACGCCCCACACTGCGTTCTTGCCGGAACTGTAGTCCTTGAGCGTCTTGAGCACCGCGGTCTTCTCCCGGATTTCAGTCACGCGCGCGTACATGCTCGGCTCGCCGGGCGCCTCGAAGTACACGAACTGGTTGATGTACAGGTTGGGCACGATGGGGCCACTGATGCGATAGAAGGTCGTGCTGCCGCTCTGCCAGCTTTCGACCGTCTTGCTCTGACGCGTCCAGAAGTCGAGCGGCAGGGCGAAGGAGCCGGCGTACAAAAGGTCGCCGTCTTCGAGCGTCTTGTCGTTCTGGTAATCATCGACCGCAAGGCCCAGTGCGCGCGCCTTGACGCGCATGTTGATGTCCTTCGACACCAGGACCACTTCCTGCTTCGGCCGACCTGGTGCGTCCTGCGCATAGAGGTCGCGCAGCGCCTGCACCACACCCAGGATCTGGTTGTCCGCCTTGCCTTGTGGCAGGCTGGTCGGCAGCGAGTAATCGAGTGGCGCCGTCTGAAAGAACAGCTTGCCACCCGCACCCCGATGGCCGGTGGCGTCGAGCTTCAGCCCCTTGGTGATATCGGCATCCTTGGCGCCGGCCAGTGCGTCCAGCGTGCGGCTGGTCTGGCGGCCATTGCGCGCGACTTCGGTCGTGCCTTTCTTGTGACTGTCCAGCTCTTCGAGCACGATCATCGGCAGGAAAATGTCGTGCTCTTCGAAGCGAAACAGACACATTGGATCGTGCAGAAGCACGTTGGTGTCCAGCACGAACAGCTTGGCCGGGCCTGATGACTTTGCGCGGCGCGGCCGCGCGCTGTCCTGCGGTGCGCGCTCTGGCCGTGCACGTGTAACCGGCGCGGGCGCAGGCACTGGCGTCTGAGCCGGCGAAGGCGTGCGTTCGGCCCTGGCTTGCGTCGGTTCGGGTGACAGTTCCGCCCTGACGACGGGGCGTGGCTTCGTCTCGATTTGCTGGGCCGGTCCGGTGTTGGACCCGCCGCCTGCGTCGGCAGGGCGGCGATCTAACAATTCCAGCGGCTGCGTGCCGGCGACCGGCGCTTCGTCAGCGTGGCGGCCGCCACCGCGTCGGGGCGCCTTTTGCGATGAATGCGCCGGCGCGTCCAGCGCGTCGGGAGAGAGCAGGGCGGCGCGTTTCGTAGGGGCAGGAGGCAAGGGCATGTGGAAGTTCGCTCGCAGGATAGGGGGAACCAGAAAACGAAAAAGCCGCCTTAAGGCCAAGGCGGCTTTGTTCGAGGAATGCGGTCGTGGACCTCAACGGCATGAGGCCATTATGCACACCACGGATGACGCATCCGAAGCCGTTCGTGTTGCGGCTGCAACAGTCAAACAGCGACGAACCGCATTTTCACGCGGCTTTTTTCAGGGCCTTAACGGCCTTGAGCACGTCGTCGACATGGCCTGGAACCTTGAGGCCGCGCCATTCGGCCTTCAGAATGCCATCGGCGCCGATCAGGAAGGTGCTGCGCTCGATGCCCTTGACCTTCTTGCCGTACATGATCTTGTTCTTGACCACGCCGAACATGTGGCACATCTTCTCTTCGGTGTCGGCGATCAGCTCGAAAGGAAGCTCGAGCTTGGCCTTGAACTCGTCATGCGATTTCATGTTGTCGCGGGACACGCCAAACACAGTGGCACCAGCCTTCACGAAGTCCTTGAACCGGTCGCGGAACTGCATTGCTTCAGTCGTGCAACCAGGGGTGTTGTCTTTGGGGTAGAAGTACATCACCAGTACGTGACCGAGATGCGAAGTGTTCGAAACCTTGAGGCCACCAGTGGCATTGGCATCGAATTCAGGGATGGGTTTGTTGACAACGATCGCCATGAAACTTGTTTTCTCCGTTGGGTTTCACTTGCGAGCACACTCGTCGAAGTGAAGGATTGGTCGTTGCTAACTGAGGGCAGCTCGCCGTGTCGCAACCCGCGATTTTACCCCGAAAAGAGAACTATCCGGCACCGTCGGGCGGCTCGACCAGCAGGGCGGCCACCACGTGGCGCCCTTCACCGGCCAGGATGTTGTAGGTGCGACAGGCAGCGGGAGTGTCCATCGTCTCGACGCCGGTGCGCTTTGCCATCAACGGCTGAAGCCACGCCGCTTGCGGGAACCGGATGCGCTTGCCGCTGCCGAAAATGATGAGCTCGGCCCCCAGCGCAGCGAGTTGGGCAAAGTGCTCGGCACCGATCTGGTCGAAGCTGGTGCAGCCCCACTCGAAGCGCTCGCCGCGCGAGCCCACCACGATGCTGCCCTCGACTTTTTCATTGTTGATCGCGACCCAGCCAGGGCCGTGCGCGGTGAGAGTCTGAACGTCGGATTTATCGGGCTGGAGCTTCATCTGGCGGGGGTGCGAACTGTGGTCAAATTATAGGTTTTCTCCAGTGACACGAGGCCCCGCAGGGCCTTTCGAGCAACCCGCCCGGGAGGGCTTTCCGTTTTGAAGCAAATCAAGAAATCGGCCAAGCTGGCCAACGTTCTCTACGACATCCGCGGTCCGATCATGGACGCCGCCAAGCAGATGGAAGAAGAGGGCCAGAAGATCATCAAGCTCAACATCGGCAACCTCGCCATGTTCGGCTTCGACGCACCTGAGGAGGTGCAGCAAGACATGATCCGCAATCTGCCGGCGTCGGCGGGTTACTCGGACAGCAAGGGCATCTTCGCAGCGCGCAAGGCGGTGATGCACGAAACGCAAAAGCAGGGCATCGCCGGCGTCACGCTCGACGACATCTATCTGGGCAACGGCGCAAGCGAGCTCATTGCCATGGCCACCAACGCACTGCTGAACGATGGCGACGAGCTGTTGCTGCCGGCGCCGGACTATCCGCTGTGGACTGCGGTGTCGAGCTTGTCCGGCGGTACGCCGGTGCACTACCTGTGCGACGAAGCGAACGGCTGGATGCCCGACCTGGACGACCTGCGTTCCAAGATCACGCCGCGCACAAAGGGCATCGTCGTCATCAACCCGAACAACCCGACCGGCGCACTTTATTCCGACGAGATTCTGAAGGCCATCGTCGACATCGCGCGTGAGTATGGCCTGGTGCTGCTGGCCGACGAGGTCTACGACAAAGTGCTGTACGACGGCGTCAAGCACACCGCCATTGCCAGCCTGAGCACCGACGTGCTCACGCTCACCTTCAACTCGCTTTCCAAGAGCTATCGCTCGTGCGGCTACCGCGCAGGGTGGCTGGTGGTGTCGGGCGACAAGAAGGAGGCGCTCGACTACATCGAGGGGCTCAACATGCTCTCCAACATGCGGCTGTGCGCCAATGTGCCGGGCCAGTGGGCGATTCAAACCGCTCTCGGCGGCTACCAGAGCATCAACGATCTGGTGGGAAAGGGAGGGCGCTTGCGCCGCCAGCGCGACCTGGCGTACGAGCTGATCACCGCCATTCCCGGCGTGACCTGCGTAAAGCCGGTGGCTGCGCTCTACATGTTTCCCAAGCTCGACCCGAAGGTCTACCCGATCGACGACGACCGGATTTTCTTTCTCGAGTTGCTGAAGGAAACCAAGGTGATGCTGGTGCAAGGAACCGGCTTCAACTGGGCCACGCCAGACCATTTCCGCATCGTGTTTTTGCCGCATGAAGAAGACCTGCGCGAAGCGATCAACCGCATCGCCAAGTTTCTCGAACGCTACCGCACGCGCAACGCCTGATTTTTCGACGAAATTTCCAAGAATGAAACCCATCCAAGTAGGCCTGCTCGGCATCGGCACGGTAGGCAGCGGCACCTTCAAGGTGCTTGAGCGCAACCAGCAAGAAATCAAACGCCGGGCCGGCCGCGGTATCGAGATCACGATGGTGGCCGACCTCGACACCGAGCGCGCCAAAGCCGTCGTCGGCGACGCCGTGCAGGTCGTGAACGATGCGCGCGCCGTCATCGCCAATCCGGACATCGACATCGTGGTCGAACTCATCGGCGGCTACGGCGTTGCAAGGCAACTCGTGCTCGAGGCCATTTCGGCCGGCAAGCACGTGGTCACCGCCAACAAGGCGCTGCTCGCAGTGCACGGCACCGAGATTTTTGCGGCTGCACACGCCAAGGGCGTGATGGTCGCTTTCGAAGCCGCAGTCGCAGGCGGCATCCCGATCATCAAGGCGCTGCGCGAAGGGCTCACTGCCAACAGCATCCAGTGGATTGCCGGGATCATCAACGGCACGACCAACTTTATTCTGTCGGAGATGCGAGACAAGGGTCTCGACTTTGCAACTGCGCTACAGGATGCGCAACGCCTCGGCTACGCAGAAGCCGACCCGACCTTCGATATCGAAGGTGTCGACGCGGCGCACAAGGTCACGCTGATGAGCGCGATCGCTTTCGGCATTCCGGTGCAGTTCGACAAGGCGCACGTCGAGGGCATCACCAAGCTGTCCGCGCAAGACATCAAGTACGCCGAACAACTCGGCTACCGGATCAAGCTGCTCGGCATCACCAAGCGCATGCCCAACGGCATCGAGCTGCGCGTACACCCGAGTCTGGTGCCGTCGAAGCGCCTTCTGGCGAACGTCGAAGGCGCGATGAACGCCGTGCTGGTCAACGGCGATGCGGTGGGCAACACGCTGTACTACGGCAAGGGCGCGGGCAGCGAGCCTACCGCCAGTGCGGTGATCGCCGACCTGGTCGACATCACGCGCCTGCACACGGCCGACGCCGCGCACCGCGTGCCGCATCTGGCTTTCCATCCCGACGCGATGAGCGACCTCAAGGTGCTGCCGATGACCGAAGTCGTCACCAGCTACTACCTGCGCCTGCGCGTGGCCGATCAGGCCGGCGTGCTCGCCAAGGTGACCGGCCTGCTGGCGACCGCCGGCATCAGCATCGACGCCGTGCTTCAGCGCGAAGCCGACGAGGTGGGCGGCGAGGGCTCGACGCAAACCGACCTCATTATCCTCACGCACGACGCGCGTGAGGGCACGGTCAACGACGTGATTGCCGAGCTGCAGGCGCTGCCGACGGTGCTGGCGCCGATCGTGCGGATTCGCAAAGAAGAACTGAGCTGATCGAATCGATGAACTACCTGAGTACGCGCGGTCACCCCGATCGCAAACGCTTTTGCGAGATCCTGCTTGAAGGCTTGGCACCTGACGGTGGCCTGTATCTGCCCGAGCACTATCCGGAGGTCGATTCGGCCATGCTGGCGAAGTGGCGCGATCTGCCCTATGCCGAACTCGCATTCGAGATCCTGTCGCTCTACATCGACGACATTCCGCCGGCCGATCTGAGAGCGCTCTGCGCTAAGACGTACACCGCTGAAGTCTTTGGCAGCGACGAGATCGTGCCGCTGCGCGAGCTCGAAGACGGCGTGTACCTCGAAGCCCTCTCGAACGGCCCGACGCTCGCCTTCAAGGACATGGCGATGCAGTTGCTCGGCAATTTGTTCGAGTACGAACTGGCGCGCCGTGGCGCCGAACTCAACATCCTTGGTGCGACCAGTGGCGACACTGGCAGCGCGGCCGAATACGCGATGCGCGGCAAAAAGGGCGTGCGCGTTTTCATGACGTCACCCGAAGGCCGCATGAGCCCGTTTCAGCAGGCACAAATGTTCAGCCTGCAAGACGCCAACATTCACAACATCACGATCGCCGGCGTTTTCGATGATTGCCAGGACATCGTGAAGGCGGTGTCGAACGACCTCGCTTTCAAGCGCAAGTACAAGATCGGCACGGTCAATTCGATCAATTGGGCGCGGCTGCTGGCGCAGGTCGTCTACTACTTCGCTGGTTATTTCCAGGCGACGCCGGCAGCGAAAGATGGGAACGACAAGCAGGTGAGCTTCGCGGTGCCCTCCGGCAATTTCGGCAACGTCTGCGCTGGGCACGTCGCGCGGATGATGGGCCTGCCGATCCACACGCTGGTGGTCGCCACCAACGAGAACGATGTGCTCGACGAGTTCTTTCGCACCGGCGTCTACCGTGTGCGCGCGGCCGCCGACACGCACGAAACATCGAGCCCGTCGATGGACATCAGCAAGGCCAGCAACTTCGAGCGCTTCGTGTTCGACTTGCTGGGCCGCGACGCGAAGCGTTTACACAGCTTGTTCGACACCGAGCTCGCACGCACTGGCCGTTTCGACCTAAGCGACGATCCGGCGTTCGCACTGACGGCCACGCGGTTTGGTTTCAAAAGCAGCCGCAGCACGCACGCCGACCGGCTCGCCACGATTCGCGACACCGACAAGCGCTTTGCAACGCTCATCGACACGCACACCGCCGACGGCCTCAAGGCTGCGCGCGAACACCTCACGCAGGGCGTGCCGATGATCGTGCTGGAGACGGCTCTGCCGATCAAGTTCGCAGCAACGATCGTCGAGGCACTGGGTCGTGAGCCGGAGCGGCCGGCCGGCTTCGAAGGCATCGAGGCATTGCCCAAGCGTGTCGTCAAATTGCCGGCCGACGCGGAAGCCATCAAAGCCTACATTGCGCAAAACTCGGACTGAGTCGGCATGAAAGCGATCGGCTTTTCCGGATATTCCGGCGCGGGCAAGACCACGCTGGTCGAGCGCTTGATACCGGTGTTGAGGCGACAGGGCCCACGCGTCTCGGTCGTCAAGCATGCGCACCACAAGTTCGATGTCGATCGTCCGGGCAAGGACACCTACCGTCATCGTGAGGCGGGCGCCTTCGAGGTAGTAGTGGCGTCGGACAAACGGCTCGCGTTGATGCGCGAGTTCGAACAGCCGACGCAGCTTTCGGTCCATGACCTCATCGCCGAACTCGATGCCCGAATCGACTGGGTTTTTGTCGAAGGCTTTCGGCATGCCGACCTGCCCAAGATCGAGGTCTGGCGTGCAGCACAAGACGGTGAGCCGGCACGCACCGCGCACTACATTGACGATCGCTTCATCGTCGGCATCGCGACCGACGACGCGACCCGACTGCCTGCGCCCACGCCGCTGCCGGTGTTCGACCTGAACGATGCCGAAGCACTGGCGCGTTGGCTGATCGACAGCGGCGATCGCTTCGAATACAACCAGCACCATGCCTGAATCCGCGCCAACCTCACGTCCTTCTTTGATGCCGCTCGACGAGGCGGTCGCCAGCCTGCTTGCCAAGGCCGCGCCCGCGGTCGGCACTGAAAGCGTCCTCACCTTCGAAGCAGACGGACGCGTGCTGGCGCAAGACGTCGTCTCGGCGCTGACCGTGCCGCCGCGCGACAACAGCGCGATGGATGGCTACGCTGTGCGAGCAGCCGATTGCGCCACCGCCGATTCGGTTTTGCAGGTGACGCAGCGCATTCCTGCTGGCACTGTCGGCTCGGCGCTCGCTGCCGGCACCGCCGCCCGGATATTCACTGGCGCGCAAATTCCCGAGGGGGCTGACGCGATCGTGATGCAGGAAGACACGTCGACGTTGCCGCAGGAAGGCGGGCTCGGCAGCGTGTGCATCAACGTCGCGCCAGACGCTGGCCAGTGGATTCGCCGAGCCGGCGAAGACGTCGCCGCCGGCGATGTCGTGCTGGCGCGCGGCGAACGCCTGACGCCCGCAGCGCTCGGTCTCGCAGCCAGCGTCGGCTTCGATCGGCTGACGGTTTCAAAGCGCCCACGCGTCGCGCTGCTGTCGACCGGCGACGAGCTCGTGATGCCTGGCGACGTGTCGCCCGAGGCGATGAAGCCGGGCTCTATCTACAACTCGAACCGCTTCTTCATGCGAGCGTTGCTGCATCGCCTCGGCTGCGAGGTCAACGATCTCGGCATCGTGCCCGACCGGCGCGATGCGACCATCGATGCGCTGCGCACAGCAGCGGCAAACAACGACCTCATCATCACGACAGGGGGCGTGTCGGTAGGCGAAGAAGACCACATCAAGGCCGCCATCCAGGCACTCGGCGAACTTCAGCTCTGGTCGCTGTCGATGAAGCCGGGCAAGCCGTTTGCCTACGGCAACATCAACGGCACGCACATCACCGGGCTGCCCGGCAATCCGGTGTCGAGCTTCATGACATTTCTGTTACTGGTGCGGCCCTTCATCCTCACCTTGCAAGGCGCGGCGCGCGTGGCGGTGGAATCTGTCGCGATGCGTTCAGACTTCGACTGGCCCCGCCCCGACCGGCGCCGCGAGTTCCTTCGCGCACGTCGCAACGCCGACGGCGGACTGGATCTGTTTGCAAATCAGAGCTCCGGCGTGCTGACCTCCGCCGTGTGGGGTGATGGCGTCGTCGACACGCCGGCCGGCCAGCCGATCAAGAAGGGCGATACCGTGCAGTTCATTCCGTTCGCTTCGCTGATTGCATGAGCGCTCGATGACCGCCGCAACAAAGACGCACATGAAAATCTCGATCCGCTACTTCGCCTCGGTCCGCGAAGCTCTTGCGAAGTCCAGCGAGTCCGTGGAGACGAATGCCGAAACGCTCGCTGTGTTGCGGGACGAATTGATCGCGCGGGGTGCTCCCTATGCCGAAGCGCTGGCGCGCGGCAAGGCAGTCCGCATGGCGCTGGATCAGGTGATGAGTGTAGAGAGCGCTGTGCTGCTGGACGGCGCTGAAGTGGCGTTCTTTCCGCCTGTCACCGGCGGCTGAAGGCGACCGGCACATGTCCGCCAGCGCATCTATCGGCGCATCCGTGAGTGCATCGGTGAGCGGTCCGCCGCGCGTCTTCGTTCAAACCGCAGACTTCGATCTCGCGGCCGAGATCGCTGCTCTGCGCGCAAGCAATTCGGCCATCGGCGCCGTCTGCAGTTTCATCGGTACGGTGCGCGATCGCAACGACGGGGCCGACGTGGCGTCGATGGAGCTCGAGCACTACCCTGGCATGACCGAGAAGGCCATCGAGGCCATGATCAACGAAGCGCACCGTCGCTTCGACATCCTCGGCGCCCGCGTGATCCATCGCATCGGCCTGTTGCAGCCGCTCGAGCAGATCATGATGGTCGCGGTGGTGTCGGCGCATCGCGGCGAAAGCTTCCAGGCCTGCGAATTCCTCATGGACTACTTGAAGACGCAGGCTCCGTTCTGGAAAAAAGAACAGACGCCCGACGGTGCGCGCTGGGTCGATGCCCGCGTTGCCGACGACAAGGCACTCGCGCGTTGGGGCATCGCCGCGACCAACGGCTGATCCCTCCTGATTTCTCGTTTGCTTGCGCCTGCGCAAGGCCCGACAGCCCTGCGGCGTCTACAAATAGGGCAACGACGCCGGGCAATGGCCGTGCTCGAACATCCGTCCGCCCTTGAAGGCCGTGCAAACGACCTTATTTCGAATGCAGGAACCTATATGCGCCAAGACAAACTCACCACCAAATTCCAGGAAGCGTTGAGCGACGCCCAGTCGCTCGCGCTCGGCAACGACAACGCCTACATCGAGCCCGCCCACCTGCTGGCAGCGATGCTGCGGCAAGACGAGGGCCCGCGTGCACTGCTCGAGCGCGCTGGGGTCAACGTGCCCGGCCTGTCGCAAGCGGCCGAGGCCGCCATCAAGAAGCTGGCGCAAGTGCAGGGCAATGACCAGGTTCAGGTCGGGCCGGAACTCGGCAAGCTGCTGCAGGCCACCGAGAAGGAAGCCATCAAGCGCAACGACCAATTCATCGCGGGTGAATTGTTCCTTCTTGCGCTGGCCGACAGCAAGGCCGACATCGGCAACCTTGCGCGCAGCAACGGAGTCACGCGCAAGTCGCTCGAAGCTGCCATCGAGGCAGTGCGGGGCGGGCAGGGCGTCAACAGCGCGGATGCCGAAGGCCAGCGCGAGGCGCTCAAGAAATACTGCATGGACCTGACCGAGCGCGCGCGCCTGGGCAAGCTTGACCCGGTCATCGGCCGCGATGAAGAAATCCGTCGTGCCATCCAGGTGCTGCAGCGCCGCACCAAGAACAACCCGGTGCTCATCGGCGAGCCCGGTGTCGGCAAGACGGCCATCGTCGAAGGCCTGGCCCAGCGCATCGTCGCCGGCGAGGTGCCCGACTCGTTGAAGGGCAAGCGCGTGCTGTCGCTCGACATGGCCGCGCTGCTGGCCGGTGCCAAGTTCCGCGGCGAGTTCGAAGAGCGCCTGAAGACCGTGCTGAACGAGCTCGCGAAAGACGAAGGCCAGACCATCGTTTTCATCGACGAGCTGCACACCATGGTCGGCGCTGGCAAGGCCGAAGGCGCGATGGACGCCGGCAACATGCTCAAGCCCGCGCTGGCGCGCGGCGAACTGCATTGCGTCGGCGCGACCACGCTCGACGAATACCGCAAGTACATCGAAAAGGACGCCGCACTGGAGCGTCGCTTCCAGAAAATCATCGTCGGCGAGCCGTCGGTCGAAGCAACCATCGCGATCCTGCGAGGGCTGCAGGAGAAGTACGAAGTGCACCACGGCGTGCAGATCACCGACCCGGCGATCGTGGCCGCGGCCGAGCTCTCCGACCGCTACATCACCGACCGCTTTTTGCCCGACAAGGCGATCGACCTGATCGACGAGGCGGCTGCCAAGATCAAGATCGAAATGGACTCCAAGCCCGAGGTGATGGATCGGCTGGACCGTCGCCTGATTCAGCTGCAGATCGAGCGCGAAGCCGTGCGTCGCGAGAAGGACGAGTCGTCGCAAAAACGCTTTGGCCTGATCGAAGACGAGATCACCAAGTTGCAAAAGGAAATCGCCGACTACGACGAGATCTGGCAAGCGGAAAAGGCGCAAGCCCAAGGCTCGAAGACGGTGATGGAAGACATCGACAAGATGCGCTTTCAGATCGCCGAGTTCACGCAGAAGGGCGACTTCAACAAGGTCGCAGAGCTGCAGTACGGCCAACTGCCGGCGCTCGAAAAGCGTTTGAAAGAGGCGCAGGAAAGCGAGACGAGCAAGGGTAAATCGAGCGTTCCGACGCTGTTGCGCACGCAGGTCGGTGCCGAAGAAATTGCCGAAGTCGTGGCGCGCGCCACCGGCATTCCGGTCGCCAAGCTGATGCAGGGCGAGCGCGACAAGCTGCTGGTCATGGAAGGCAAGTTGCACGAGCGCGTGGTCGGCCAGGATGAGGCCATCGGCGCGGTCGCGAATGCGATTCGCCGTTCGCGCTCGGGCTTGTCGGACCCTGGCCGTCCGACCGGTTCCTTTTTGTTCCTGGGCCCCACGGGCGTCGGCAAGACCGAGCTGTGCAAGGCGCTCGCGGGCTTCCTTTTCGACAGCGAAGACCATCTCATCCGCGTCGACATGAGCGAGTTCATGGAGAAGCATTCAGTGGCGCGCTTGATCGGTGCGCCGCCCGGCTACGTCGGCTATGAAGAGGGTGGCTATTTGACCGAAGCGGTGCGCCGCAAGCCCTACAGCGTGCTGCTGCTGGACGAAGTCGAGAAGGCGCATCCGGACGTATTCAACGTGCTGCTCCAGGTGCTCGACGACGGGCGCCTGACCGACGGCCAAGGCCGCACCGTCAACTTCAAGAACACCGTGATCGTGATGACCAGCAACATCGGCTCGCCGATCATCCAGGCGATGGTCGGCAAGCCGAACGAGGAGATCAAGGAAGCGGTGTGGGACGAGTTGAAGAACTACTTCCGACCGGAGTTTCTGAACCGCATCGACGAGACGGTGGTGTTCCATGCGCTCAACGCCAAGAACATCGAATCGATCGCCGCGATCCAGCTCAAGGTACTGCAGGCGCGCGTCGCCAAGATGGACATGGCGCTCGAGGTCTCACCTGCGGCGCTGGCCGAGATCGCCAAGGTCGGATTCGACCCGGTGTTCGGCGCGCGGCCATTGAAGCGGGCGATTCAGCAGCGCATCGAAAACCCGCTGTCGAAGTTGCTGCTCGACGGCAGCTTCGGGCCGAAGGACACGATCCATGTGACGACCGATCCGATCCATTCGCCGGGCAAGTTCGAGTTTGCCCGTACCGTCCGCACGGGTGATGTCGGGGAACCAACGACGGAGACGGTGGCCTAATCGCGATGATGAACTTCATCCTTCGCTTGGTTCTCTTCATGTTGGGGCTGGTCTTCGCGGCCAGCCTCGCCGTCGCGGTGCTGTTGTTCGGTGCGGCGTGGGGACTGCGCTATGGTTGGGCACGACTTACCGGCCGGCCGATTACGCCGTGGGTCATGCGCTTTAACCCTGGTGCCGGCTTCAACCGCTTCCGCGCGGCCAGCGCGCCGGCCGAGCCGTCCGCGGGCGACGTGGTCAGTGCGCGTGCGCTGGGCGAATCTTCGGAACGCCCAGTACGTGTGCATGGCGTGGGTGGCGGCGTGACCGACGTCCAGCCCAAGTCGGCGCCCTAAGCACGCCGCGCTGAACCCCGTCAAAATCGACCCTCCGCGTCCGCCGCCGAATGTGGCACCACCCTGGAGAGATTGAAATGACCCAACGCGACATCTTCGTGGTCGGCACCGCCCGCACCGCCATCGGCACTTTCGGCGGCTCGCTGAAAGACGTGCCCAACACCCAACTGGCCACCACCGCCGTCAAAGCGGCCCTGCAACGCAGCGGCGTGGCACCCGACGCCATCGGCCATGTCGTGATGGGCAACGTGATCCCGACGGACGTCAAGGACGCGTACCTGAGCCGGGTCGCCGCCATCGATGCCGGCTGCCCGATCGAGACGCCCGCCTTCAACGTGAACCGGCTCTGCGGCTCCGGCCTGCAGGCGATCATTTCGGCGGCGCAGGCGATCCAGCTCGGCGATTGCGACATCGCCATCGGCGGCGGCTCGGAGTCGATGAGCCGCGGCCCGTACTTCGATACTTCGGCCCGCTATGGCGCGCGCATGGGCGATGCGGTGCTGGTCGACTACATGCTCGGCATCCTGCACGACCCCTGGGAAAAGATGCACATGGGCATCACCGCCGAAAACGTGGCAGCGCGATACAACATCTCGCGCAGCCAGCAGGACGAGCTGGCGGTCATGAGCCAGCAGCGCGCTGCTGCGGCCATCGCGGCCGGTCGCTTCAAGGAGCAGATCGTTCCGGTCGAGGTCAAGACGCGCAAGGGCATCGTGCTGTTCGATACCGACGAGCACGTGCGCGCCGACACCACGATGGATACGCTGGGCAAGATGAAACCGGCCTTCAAGAAGGACGGCCTGGTGACGGCAGGCAATGCGTCGGGCATCAACGACGGCGCTGCCGCTGTGGTGCTGGCCGAAGGCTCGCGCGTGCAGGCGCTCGGCCTCAAGCCGCTGGCCCGGTTGGTCGGCTACGCACATGCCGGCGTCGAGCCCGCTTACATGGGCATCGGCCCGGTGCCGGCCACGCGCAAGGTGCTGGAACGCACCGGCCTGAAAGTGAGCGACCTCGACGTGATCGAGTCGAACGAAGCCTTCGCGGCGCAAGCCTGCGCCGTCATCCAGGAGCTGGGTTTCGACCCGGCCAAGGTCAACGTCAACGGCTCGGGCATCTCGCTCGGCCACCCGGTCGGTGCGACCGGCGCCATCATCACGACCAAGGCCATCGCCGAGTTGCACCGCACCGGCGGGCGCTACGCGCTGGTCACGATGTGCATCGGCGGCGGGCAGGGGATCGCGGCGATTTTCGAGAGAGTTTGAGCGGACGATGCCGCTGCGCAAGCCGATCCTTGTCGACGAAAACGAAGTCGAACTAACTGCCATTCGTGCGCAGGGTGCGGGCGGCCAAAACGTCAACAAGGTTTCGAGCGCGGTGCATCTGCGCTACGACATTCCGGCAAGCTCTCTGCCGGACGACGTCAAGGAGCGACTGCTGTCCTTGCGCGACAACCGCATCACGCAAGAAGGCGTGCTGGTGCTCAAAGCGCAGCAGCACCGCACGCAGGAGATGAATCGCAACGATGCGCTGGCGCGTTTGCAGGAGGTGGTCGACGGCGTGGCCGCGGCGCCCCTGGTGCGTCGGGCCACCAAGCCGACCTATGGTTCGAAGCAGCGACGACTGCAAGGCAAGAGCCAGCGCTCGGAAATCAAGAACCTGCGGGGACGTGTGCAGGACTGAGCCTGGTCTGGCCGCGAAGCCGCACGATCTGCAGTGCGACGCTCCGACAACGCCGCGGCGTGGCATAAACTGGCGACGCTCATCATCCGCCATGTCGCTCATCACCTTTATCGTCGAAGACAACCCCACGATTCGGGAGAACCTCATCCCGACGCTGGAAGATCTGGCAAATGCCGAGGTGGCCGGCTTCGCGGAATCCGAGGCAGAGGCGATCGACTGGCTCGCTTCCCATCGCGACGATTGGCACCTGGCGGTCGTCGACCTGTTCCTCAAGCAGGGCTCCGGCCTGGGCGTGCTGGCCGCATGCAGACAGCGCGGGGAACAGCAACGGGTCGTGGTGCTCAGTAACTACGCGACACCCGAGATGCGCAACCGCTGTACCGAGTTGGGCGCCGATGCGGTGTTCGACAAGTCCAACGAGCTCGACGCGTTCTTCGACTTCTGCAATACCGATCGGCCTTCGCAGTTTTCGGCGTTGTAGCGGCCGCGGGCCGCGGCCCATATGCCTAGCCCGCTGGCGTCGATTGCGACTCGTTGCGCGCGCAGTTCGTCATCAACGCTTGCAGCGCATCGGCATCGGTGCGGTAGTTGAAGAGCAGGGGTCCGGGCACGAGCAAGCCCGCACGGTCGAGCACTTGCTGCGCCGGTAATTTGAGGCCGCTGAGGTGCAACCGCACGCCCTTGCTCTCGAGCAAGCGACGCAGCGAGCCGAACACCTCGGCGCCGCTGATATCGATGCGGTTGATGGGATGCGCGAAGAGACAAACGTCGGTGACTTCAGGCCGCGCTGCAAGCACTTCTGCAATCGCGCGCTCGAGCGTGCCCGCAGAAGCAAAGTCGAGCTCCGCATCCATGCGCAGCGCGTAGAGAGCGGGCGCCAGCGGTGGTAACTGCCACAGGTGTCGGTCGCGCAGGCTGCCGTCGCCGTGCAAGCCGACTTCAATGATGCGCGGATGCAGGTGGCGGTACATGTAGTTCGCGAGGCTCGCCAGCAGCCCGCCGAGCACGCCCCAGTAGATCGAAGGCGCGGTCGCGATGGTGAGTGCGAAGGTGCCGATGCCGATGCCGGCCTCGATGCGCGACACACGCCACAGCACCGCGAAGCTGCGCGGCTTGATGAGCCCGACGATGGCCGTCATAACGACTGCGGCCAGCACGGCCTGAGGCACGTGATAGAGCAGCGGCATCAGCCACAGCAATGTGAGCGCCACCACGCCGACGCTGAACAGCGTGGCCCAACCGGTCTGCGCACCCGCATACAGCGTGATGGCCGAACGAGAGAACGACGAGCTGGTCGGAAAAGCACCGGTCAGGCCCGACGCCACCTTGGCGAGGCCTTGGCCGATCAAGTCCTGGTTTTCGTTCCACAGCGTGCCGGCGCGTGCGTTGTCGATCTTGGCGCTGGAAGCCGTTTCGAGAAAGCTCACCAGCGTGATCGTGAGCGCGGGCAGCAGCAGCATGCCGAGCGTGTGCAGCGTGCCGCCTGGCAGAGCGCTTGGCCAATACAAGGACGGCAAGCCCGAAGGCAGTGCGCCGACCACGGCGCCGCCGAGGAGCGCATAGCTGAGCGACCAGCTCAACGCCGCTGCGCCGGCGACGAGCGCCATGGTAGTGGGGAAGCGAGGCAGCCAGCGCTTGCCGGCCCACAACACGGCCATGCTGCCAAGGCCGAAAGCCATCGCAGTCCAGTCCGGAGGCGAGCCACCGCGCAGTACCTGCGGCACTGTACGACCAGTGAACCCGAGCAGCGAAGGCAGCTGCGACACCGCGATCAAAATCGCCGCGCCCTGCGTGAAACCGGTGAGCACCGGCGAGTTGACCAGTCGCAGTATCCAGCCGAGTCGCCCGGCACCGATCAGAATCTGGATGCCACCCGACAGTAGCGTCAGCCACACCGCCATCGCCACCCACTCGGCGCTGCCCGCGACCGCAAGGGGCGCCAGCGAAGCACCGACCAGCAGACTGGTGAGGGCAGTCGGCCCGACCGACAGGCGCTGCGACGAACTGAACAGTACCGCGACCAGTGCGGGCCACAGCGCCGCGTACACGCCGGTGACCAGCGGCATGCCGGCGAGGGCCGCGTACGCAACGCCTTGCGGGATCACCATCAGCGCGACCGTGATTCCGGCGAGTGCTTCGCCTTGCAACAGTGCGCGACTCGGACGCGGCCATGCGAGGCAGGGCATCCAGTGGGCGAGCCGCTGCCGCAAAGAAGGCGTGGTTGCTATCAAAACCGTAGCTTGGAGTGGCGTCTTGGCGCGCCTCTCGATTGTTTTTGATTGAGGATGACAGGCGAGTATAGAGGCGTGACTCACAGAGCAATGCGTCGAAAATCGCATCACGATTCAGACTGCGCCTACATCGCAAACCGATTGCTTCAGCGACTCTTGGACATGAATAAGTGGTTACGTCCATTCGCCGATCTCCGGAGTTGGCAGACCCGACGCTCGTTCGATCGCTTCGACCGGTTTGGTCCGTACCGCCTCACAGTGCATGCGTTGCCTTTGACGGCAGTACCGCTGGCCCATGCGCTGGTGCATTCGGTCACCGGGATCGACGATGACCTTCGTCGCTGGCTCGACGTCACGCTCGCCGAGCGTGCGCGGCCCGCTTTGGGCCAGCCTGCGTCGCGTGCGACGGTATCGGTCTGGTACGCGCTGCAGGACGCGCAGGCGACCGGCCTGCCGCTGGCCGCCGAAGCCGACTGGGCGCTGCTGAAAGCGATCGGCCGCGAAGACGCTGCAATGGAGGCGATGCGCTTTCTGCTGCGCATCTATCTGACGACAGTGCAGCTCTGGTTGCCCGGTGCGGCCGAAGCGGTGCGCACGCTCGACTCACCAGCCATGCGCTGGGCGGACGGCGTCGGCGCCGACGCTAGATCAACGACTTCGCGTTTTTAAGCACGTAGTCGCAAGCCTTCGTTTTCACTTTGCCAGACACCGACTTCAAGTCGATCGACTTGCCGTCGCCCTGTAACAACCCTTTGGCACCGTTGGCAAAGCCGGTCTGTTGCTGGGGCTGACCGGTCACCTTGGCGAGCAACTTGTCCTTGATCGACGCCGCATCGCCGCCGAGGTAGTTGTTCTTGACGCAGTACTGCAGCACGCCGGCCGCATTGCCTACCGTGTTGCCGCCCATCGCCGGCATCGCGTAGTTCCCGGCCTGTGACTTGAGCGAGTCGAGCAGGTTCGACGCGCCAGCGGAGGTACCGACCGATGCGCCGATGGACGCCAGAAGAAGTGAAGCGAGAGCGGTGCGTGTTTTCATGGTGGCTTCCCTTTGAAGATGAGTTGGGTGGTGTGGATGAGGGCGATGTTTACTGTCGTTTCTTGTGCTGGAACGCGGTCGGTGATTGCCCGGTCGCGGCCTTGAACATGGCGCAGAACGCGCTGTCCGTGGCGTAGCCGCTGGCCGCTGCGACACGACTCACCGCCATACCACGCGCTAGCAAAGGAAGGGCATGCGCCATCACGGCTTGCTGTCGCCATTGCTGCCAGCTGGTGTCGAGTTGAACCCTGAACAGTCGCGCCACGGTGCGCTCGCTTGCGCCGATGGCGGCGGCTCGTTCCGCCAGCGTTGCGCGATCGGCCGGGTTGCGCAGCAACGTCTCGCAGAGCTGCCGCAGTCGCTTGTCGTTGGGCAGCGGCACATCGATCTGAATCTGCGTTGCGCGTTCCAGTTCGCTGATGAGCAACGGCGCGATCATGCGTTCACGCGGAGCGGCTTCGGCATCGACCGGCGGCAGGCCATCTGGCGTGGTGTCGAGCGCCAGCATCAATGCGCGCAGCAGCGGGCTGATCTCCAGCACCTCGCATTTCTCCCAGCTCGGCGCGAGCCAGGCATGCAGGTAGACGGTGCGCAGCTCAGCATCTTCGATGAGCGTGATGCTGTGCTGCATGTCGGCCGGCACCCAGAGCGCGCGCGACGGCGGAACGATATAGCTGCCGTCTTCGGTGCTGAGCCGGATTACGCCGCGTGTCGAGAAGGTCAGCTGTGGCCACGGATGCGCATGGAGCTCGACCAGCGTGTCGGCCTTGAGGAAATGCTCTTTGGCGCGCAGCGGCCGCACGGCATCAGGCGCATAGAGATGCGGTGTGAGCGAGCCCACGCTGATCGACGGTGCCATCGATGGTTGCACGACGGTCGCTGATGGCGGCGATGCTGGAAGAGCGGCAGGTATAGAGGCAGTGGCTGGCATGGTTCCGACAAATGTTGTCGCTGTATCGTCATTCTGACGGTAGCTGGCGACATAGGATCAGGGTCCGCCCGTCATATTTGTAGCAATCCATGTCGTCTTCAGTCACAGCAGTTTCATCCTCGACGCCCACCTTGCGTGCCGACGCCCAGTTGATCGGCCTGGTGGGCCTCGCGCATGCCGTCAGCCACTTCAGCCAGTTGGTGCTGGCGCCGCTGTTTCCGTGGCTGAAAGATGCTTTCAACGTGAGCTACACCGAGTTGGGCGCGGTGTTGACCGTGTTCTTCGTGGTCTCTTGCCTGGTGCAGGCGGCGTCGGGATTCATCGTCGACAAGCTCGGCCCGCGCCCGGTGCTGTTCGTCGGACTCGGCGCGTTGGCGCTGGCGGCCTTTGGCTACGCGATGGCGACGAGCTACTGGATGCTGCTGGCCTTCGCGGTGCTGGGCGGCATCGGCAACGGCGTCTTTCATCCGGTCGACTACACGCTCTTCAACCGCAAGGTCGCGCCAACGCGGCTCGGCCATGCGTACAGCGTGCACGGCATCACTGGCAGTCTGGGCTGGGCGTTGGCGCCGGCCTTCGTGGTGCCGATCGCCATCGCGTATTCATGGCGCGTGGCATTGGCATCGGCCGGTGTACTCGCCGTGGTCGTGCTGCTGGTCCTTTGGATCTATCGCAGTGTGCTGTCGCTCGACGTCAGGACGGTGCAGAAGGCCACCGGGCAAGGCGGCGCTGCGCCCATCGGCGGAGAGTTCGATTTCTTGCGCATTCCGGCGGTGTGGATGTGCTTCGCTTTCTTCTTTTTCTACGCCGCCGTCATCAGCGTGGTGCAGACCTTCGCGCCCGTCGCGGCCGGCCATCTGCACGACGTGCCGGTCGCCCTGGTCGCGGTTTGCCTGACGGTCTACATGGTTGCGAGTGCCGCGGGCATGGTGTTCGGCGGCTTTCTCGCGTCGGACCCGACACGCTGTGCGCGCATCGTCGGTGCGGGCTTTGGCGTCGCGGCGGCGCTGGCGCTGGTGCTGGCCTTTGGAGACTTCCCCGGCATGCTGGTGCCGGTGATCTTCGGGGCGATGGGCTTCGCGTCCGGCATCGCGGGGCCTTCGCGCGATCTGCTGGTCAAGCGCTCGACGCCGCCCAATGCGACGGGACGCGTCTATGGCGTTGTCTACGCCGGTCTCGACATCGGCCAGGCTCTGGCGCCGCTGGTGTTCGGCCGGTTGATGGACAACGGCCAGTACATGAGCGTGATCGTCGGGCTGGCAGTGGTGCAGGGTGTGTTGATTGCAAGCGCGTTCAATGTGACGCGTGTGCGGCGCACGTCGCTGGTTGCCGCGACTGCTTGAGCGCGGCGGCCGCAGTGCCCGCGCTGCCGTTGCAGGGCCGGCGCGCACACTGAGCACCATGTCGACCAACGCCTTGCAACGTCATCAGCCCGATTCGCGATACGCGATGCTGCGGCTCTTCGTCACGCTGCTGATCATGACGGTCGGTAGCTGCGGCATGTATGTCGTGTCGGTGGTGTTGCCGGCAATCCAGTCCGACTTCGGCGTGGCGCGGGCCGAGGCCTCGCTGCCCTACACGCTGTTGATGATCGGCTTCGGTCTTGGCGGAATCGTCATGGGCAAGCTGGCCGACCGCCATGGCGTGATGTGGCCGCTGCTGCTGGGCGCAGTGTGCGTGGGTGTCGGCTTCGTGGCCTCCAGTTTCGCGACCGGCATCGTTGCTTTTTCTGCGGTGCAGGGAGTGTTTGTCGGGCTAGGCAGCGGTGCGGTGTTTGCGCCCCTGGTAGCCGACACCTCGTTGTGGTTCGTCAAGCGCCGTGGCATGGCGGTGGCCGTGTGCGCTAGCGGCAACTACCTCGCGGGAGCGGTGTGGCCGCCCATCGTGCAGAAGTTCGTGGAGGCCTCCGGTTGGCGAGCGACCTATGTGGGCCTGGGCCTGTTTTGCGGGCTGGCGATGGCAGGGCTGTCGCTGTTCATGCGAACGCGGCCGCCGGCGACCGTCATGGATGCGCCGCCCGCGGCGGTTGCGGGCCGCGCTGGTATCGACGCGGTGGCACGCCCCTTCGGCTTCAGCCTGGGGATGGCGCAAGGGTTGCTGTGCGTAGCTGGCACCGCCTGTTGCGTGGCGATGGCGATGCCGCAGGTTCACATCGTCGCCTACTGCACCGACCTCGGCTTCGGCGCTGCACGCGGGGCCCAAATGCTGTCGTTGATGCTCGCCTGCGGCATCGTGAGTCGCCTTGTCTCCGGTGCCCTCTGCGACCGCATCGGTGGCTTGCGCACGCTGTTGCTCGGATCGATGCTGCAATGCGTCGCGCTCTTCATGTTCCTGCCGTTCGACGGCATGGTGCCGCTCTTCGTGGTGTCGGCCATGTTCGGCTTGTTCCAGGGCGGCCTCGTTCCGTCGTACGCGATCATCGTGCGCGAAAACTTTCCGCCGGCCGAGGCCAGCGCGCGCGTGGGCACCGTCATCGGCTGCACGTTGCTGGGCATGGCGCTCGGTGGCTGGATGTCGGGCAAGGTGTTCGATCTCACCGGCAGCTATCACGCGGCCTTTATCAACGGCATCGCTTGGAACCTGCTCAACATGTCGATCGCGGCGATGCTGTTGCTGCGAACCCGTCGGTTGCACGGCGCTGTGCCCGCAGCAGTCTGAGGTCTTTCACCTCGCGTCATCCACCTCGCGTCCTCTAGCCCGCGTCCTCTAGCTCGCCAAGAGCGCGTCGACTTTTCGCAACCCTTCGATCGTTTTCACGCAGGCTTCGGCAGCCTCTGTTCCCTTGACCGCGAAGTGGCGGTGGAAGTACTTGCGGTGTTCCGCATGCTCATGGAAGTGATGGGGCGTGAGCACGGCAGACAAGATCGGCACGCCGGTTTCGAGCTGCAACGCCATCAGGCTGTTGACCACGGTGGTCGCGACGAACTCGTGACGGTAGATGCCGCCGTCGACCACCAGCGCGCAGCCGACGATGGCGGCGTACTTGCCCGAGTTGGCCAGCCGCTTGGCGTGCAGCGGGATCTCGAAAGCGCCGGGCACATCGAACACATCGATGGTGTCGGCAGGCACGCCGAGACGCCCCATCTCGGCAAGAAAAGCGTCGCGTGCCTGATGCACGATGTCGGCATGCCATTGCGCTTCGACGAAGGCGATACGGTTGCCGTGTGGCGCATCGGTGGCGGCCGTGACAGAAAGGGGAAGGTCGTTGATCTGACTCATGGTGCCTCTGGTGCCTTTTGAAAAAAAGCAGGTTTCCTGAATCAGGGCGCACGAAGGCGACAGCAACGCCACGCGACGTAACGCGCGTGGCAATGCAGACGGTTCGCGCTCTCTTGCATCCGGACTGTGACCGTCGGCTCCGGAATCGCACCGAAATCTGCTGACCCCGACCTTCGTGGAAGACCGGGCGCTCGCGGGCTTGTGCGAACGAGTCGCCATCACCGCCGGTGGGGAATTGCACCCCGCCCTGAGAACGCTTGCCCCGACTTGCATCGGAGCGAGTTGGATTCTAGAGACGAGCGCAGGGCCGCGCTGTCACGCACGAGCCAAAACCCCACGGCGAGTCGTGCTGCGGTTTCGGGACCTTCAGCGCGGCGCCATGAAGGCCGTCATGCGTTGAAACTCGTCGTCGAGGGCCGCACGAAACGCAGCGCCGTTCGGCTTCTTGTCGACATAGCCGAAGCTCGGCTTCAGCCGTCCTGTCGTGGTTGTCACGTTCGCCCAGCCGATCACGCGGTCGTGCCACAGCAATGGCAATGCGTAGTAGCCGAACTGGCGCTTCGGCGCTGGCATGTAAGCCTCGAACTTGTACGTCCAGCCCCAGAGCAACTCGAAGCGGCGACGGTCCCACACCACCGGATCGAACGGCGCCAGCAGCCGAACCGCATCGTCAGGCGCGTGACGTTTGGAAGCGGGGTTCTCGTCGACCGGCCAGTACCAGGTCGTGCCGTCGATGCGGTTGCTGGCGAGCACTTCGCGTGCTTCACTCAGCGCGGCCTGGGTGTGCGTGCTCAGATGTGGCGCGCCGTAATTGAGCAAGCGCACGAGGTAGGTAAGGCTCGCGGCTGGCAGCGGGGCGTACTTGCGCACGATGAGTTCGAGCAGTGCCGCAGCACGCAGTGCGCGACCGGTCGGGCTGTCATCGATCGGTGGTGCATGGTCGACCGCTTCGTAGACGCGCGTGCCGCTGTCGCGCCGAGCTACGCGCAACATGCCGCGGTAGTGCATGCCGTCGAGCAGGTGCGTGCTCGCGTTGCTCGATCCGCCCCAATAGTTGGTCATGCGGCCGTGCGAGAAGTGCGCATCGACATCACGCGGATGCACTTGCCCGCGCTCGCGCACGAAGGCCAGCACGTCCGCAGCCTTGCGCCCAGTCTCCGCATCCCAAGCCAACTTGGGCTCACGCGGGTGCATCAACGCCAAATGTTCGCGCGGCAGAAAGCCGTAGTTGACGAGGCTGTCTTCTTCGATTGCAAGTCTTGGGTATCGCGCTTCAAGATCGCCCGCACGGTAGTCCTTGACGCGATGACGCAACGTGAGGTCTTGCGCTCTTGCGGGTGCGCGAATCGGGTCGGCTTGCACGAATCCGAGACGCTGGATTGCGCGCGGCAATGTGGTCGGTTTGAAGAGGGTGCGGGCTACGGCGTAGCGGCGCAGGTCATCGATGGTCGGGGCTTGCATGGACGCTGATTTCAGCATGGTGCTAACGGCGGGACGCGGTTGTGTTCGTGGCGGGGCCGAGGGCGCCGGGTGACCCCATTCCGCTCATGTCCCCCGCCTTCGTGTTCACACCACAGTCTTGTGCCGAGCAATGCAAACGTCGAGCGTCTCTTCCCCTGTACGTTGCCACCAGTCAAGATTGGAAAAAATCTCCACTTCGCTGAATCCATCGAAGCCCGCAGCCTCCATCCAGCCGCGAATCTTCTCCAACTCCACCACCCCATCACCCATCATTCCGCGGTCGGATAACAGGTCACGCGTCGGCGTCAACCAGTCGCACACGTGGTACGCCAGCAAGCGCGATTTGCCTGCCCGTTCGATCTGCTGCTGCAGCTTCGGGTCCCACCACACGTGATAGATGTCGAGCGCCACACCCAGCGCGCCGGTTTTGCCAGGGTCGAGTTCGTCGCACAGGTCCAGTGCGTGTTCGAGCGTGTTGATGCACGCGCGGTCGGCGGCCTGCATCGGGTGCAGCGGCTCGATGCCGAGCGGCATGCCGACCTTGCGTGCGTACTCCAGCGAAGCCGCGATGCCGTCGTGCACCTCGTTGCGCGCGCGGCCGATGTCCTTGTAAGCCGCCTTGCCTTCGAGCGCGCCGGGCAGCGCGCCGACCACGAGCACGAGGCACGGTGCGTCGAGCGTCTTCGCTTCGTCGATCGCGCGGCGGTTATCGTCGAGTGCGGCTTTGAGCCCAGCCGCATCGGGTGCCGGAAAGAAGCCACCGCGGCAGTAGCCCGAAAGGCCGATGCCATGCGCCTTGAGTTGCTTGGCGAGCTTGTCGATGCCCACCGCTGCGACCTGATCGCGCCATGGACTGATCGCCCTGATGCCGCGTTCGGCGCACTGGTCGACGATGCGGTCGAGCGGGACTTCGACGCCGCGTTGTTTGCGCACCGTCGCGGTGTTGATCGACAGCCAGTCGTGGTTCAGCGAGAAATCACGCATCCGTCGCCTTAGGCTTCGACGCCATGCATTGTGAGCAAGGTCTTCATGCGGCGCACGGCCAACTCCGGATGCTCCAGCAGATCGGCCGCATCGGCGAGGCGGAACAACTCGGCCAGATGCTGCAACGACCGTGTGCTCTGCTGGCCTCCGACCATGGTGAAGTGCGACTGGTGGCCGTTGAGCCACGCCATGAACACGACGCCGGTTTTGTAGAAGCGCGTGGGCGCCGCGAAGATGTGGCGCGACAGCGGCATGGTCGGGCCGAGGATGGCGTGGAACTTGTCGACATTGCCCAGAGCCAGCTCACCTAGCGCCGCGCTGGCCGCCGGCGCAATCGCGTCGAAGATGCCCAGCAGCGCGTCGCTCTGGCCGTGCGTCGCGTCGCTGCCAAAGCCATCGCCGGCAATCAGCTCGGCATAGTTGAAGTCGTCGCCGGTGTACATGCGCACGCCCGGCGGAAGCCGTCGCCGCATTGCGATTTCCTTGTCCTTGTCGAGCAGCGAAATCTTGATGCCGTCGACCTTGTCCGGGTGCGCGGCGATGATGCCGAGCGCGGTGTCCATGGCCTTGTCGACATCCCCCGATCCCCAGTAACCGGCCAGCGCGGGGTCGAACATCGGACCGAGCCAATGCAGCACCACCGGCTGCTTCGCCTGCGACAGCACGCGGTCGTACACGCGCTCGTAGTCGGCCGGGCTCTTCGCGACGCGGGCCAGTGCGCGGCTCGCCATGACGATCAGCTTGCCGCCGAGCGCTTCGATGGCGGCCATCTGTTCTTCGTAGCCGCGAATCACATCGTCGACGTTCTTGACGCTGTCGATGTCGAGATGGTCGGTGCCGCAGCCTGACGCGACGAGCGCGTTGCCGTCTTTCGAAGAGAAGTCCTTCGCCGCATCGAGCGAGCGGCGGATGAGCTCCAGCGAGGTCGGCCAGTCGAGGCCCATGCCACGTTGCGCGGTGTCCATGGCCTCTGCGACGCCCAGGCCCAACGACCAAAGATGACGGCGGTAGCCGATGGTCGCGTCCCAGTCGATCGCGCATTGCAGCCAAGGATCGATGGTGGCTAACGGATCGGCGACGACGTGTGCTGCCGAATAGGCGATGCGGTTGAACGCGACGCCGGCCACCGGCTTGGTGGGCATAGCGCCGCGCAACGAATAGGCTGATAGCGCGCCGTCGGCGGTCGGAAGGGTGAGGGTTAACGCCATGCTGCCGGCCTCGTCAGATGCTTAGCGCCGGCACGTCGACCCAACGGCGCTCGCCCCAGCTTTCGAGCGCGGCTTCGACCAACTGCACGCCCTTGACGCCTTCGGGCAACGTCCACTTGTAAGGCGCGTTTTCGACGACGTGGCGGATGAAGTGTTCCCACTGGATCTTGAAGCCGTTGTCGTAGACCTGCGAGTCCGGAATCTCCTGCCATTGGTCGAAGAAGTTCATCGTCTGCTTTTCGTCCGGGTTCCATACCGGGCGCGGCGTGGCGACGCGCGACTGCGCACGGCAGCTTGACAGGCCGGCCACCGCAGAGCCATCGGTGCCATCAACATGGAAGATGACGAGATCGTCGCGGCGCACGCGCGTGACCCAGCTCATGTTGATCTGCGCGATGACCGGCTCGCCGTTGTGTCCGACCAGCTGGCAGGTGGCGTAGGCCGCATCGTCTGCGGTGGCTTCGTAGGGTTCGCCGGCCTCGTCCCAGCGCTTGGGAATGTGCGTGGTGCCAAGGCAGCTGACCGACTTCACCTCGCCGAACAGGTTGTCGAGCACGTAGCGCCAGTGGCACATCATGTCCAGGATCATGCCGCCGCCGTCTTCCTTGCGGTAGTTCCAGCTCGGACGCTGAATCGGTTGAAGGTCGCCTTCAAAAACCCAGTAGCCGAACTCGAGGCGCACGCTCAGCATGCGGCCGAAGAAGCCGGCGCGACGCAGCATGTCGAGTTTGCGCAGGCCGGGCAAAAAGAGCTTGTCCTGCACCGCGCCATGCTTCAAGCCCGAGCTTTGCGCAAGACGTGCGACTTCGACTGCTTCGTTCAAATTGGTCGCGATCGGCTTCTCGCAATACACGTGCTTGCCGGCGCGGATCGCCTTGGCCAGCAAGGTGGGGCGCATCTGCGTGGTGCCTGCGTCGAAGAAGATCGTGTCGTCCTTGTTCTCCAGCGCGAGGTCGAGGTCGGTGCCCCAGCGTGCGATGCCGTGGGCTTTGGCCAGCGCCTCGATCTTGTCGGCATTGCGTCCGATGAGGATCGGGTCGGGCATGACCTTGTCGCCGTTCGAAAGCGTCACGCCGCCCTGCGCGCGAATGGCGCAGATGGAGCGGATCAGATGCTGGTTCATGCCCATGCGGCCGGTGACGCCGTGCATGATGATTCCGAGTCGTTGGGTCGCCATTTCAGAGGTCCTTTTTTTTGCGATGTTCTTGAGGAGGTCTTGTGTGGGCTCAACTGCCGGCGAGCGGCTGGAGCGTGGCCCAGTCGGGTTGCGCGCTGGCGGCAAAGCCGGGCGCAGCAAGCGACGTGATGTCGAGCATCCCACCGTGCACAGAGAGCCGCACCTTGTCGCCGCTTGCTTCGTAGAGCCCAGGTTGCGCCCGCAAGAAGCCTTGCGCTTCTGTTGTGCTGCCGCCCTGGCCGCTGAAGCCGTCGACGTAGTGATGGCCGTTGCGCTCGACGTGCGTGAGCCCGATCAGGTTGACCAGTGCGAGGTCTTGCTGCACGGCGAGGCCGGCTTGTGTGGTCAGGTCTTCGGCCGACATGAAATAAGCGGCCGGTCGGCCTTCGGAGGCGGCTTGCAGGTTGAGTTGCCGGCAACGCGCTGCGTTGAGCAACGAGCGATAGATGCCCTTGCAATCCTTGCTCGACACGCCCGTGTAGCCGCAGGTCAGCGCCTGCGGAAACGCATCGAGCGTGCCGTCGGACTCATCGATCAGCACCGGGCGCATCGCAGCGAGCGCGCGCACATCGCTTTGCAATGCGGTTGCGCGTGGCAATGGTTGCTCGATGTAGAGGGTTGCCGCTGCGAGGCGATGTAACGCGGGCGTCGCCTGCACTCGTTGCCAGAAGCGCGCGGCGGCTTCGGCATCGGCGAACTGCTCGTTGCCGTCGAGCGTGACGACGTAATCGGGCACGCGCTCGATGACCTCGGCAATTCGCGTCAGCCGGGCCAGATCTTGCTCCGCGTTGCCGGCGACCTTGAGCTTGAAGTAGCGGCAGCCGGTGGCTGCGACGACTTCTTCCAGCGTCTCGGGCAAGCCGTCGCCCACGCATTGCTGTACGTCGGCTGCCGTTATGGCGTCGACCAGTCCGACGGTGTGACGCAGCGCGATGCGGTTCGCTGGCGCTAATGAGCCGAGGAAGCTGGCGAAGTCGAACGCGTCGAGGTCCGGCGTCAGCGTCGCATCGATGCCGGGCAGATTGCGTTGCACCGCTTCATAAAACGAAATACCTTCGGCGCGACACAGCGCATCGAGCAGCGCGCGGTCGATCAAAGCCGGACCGAAGCAGGCGATGAGCGGGTTGAGTTGCTGCGCCGCCGCGGCGTCGATTTGCGGCTGGTAGTTCGCTGTGAAGTGCGCGAAAGCAGGGCGCGATTTGCCATCTGCAAGATAGGCGGCCTTCGCCAAACGAAGCGAGGTGCGCAGCTGATCGAAGTTGTCGTCGTTGCTGAGCGCGAGGTTCTTGTCGAACCACTTGGGCGCGAGTAACTCGGCTGAAGCGCCTTCGGCTTCAACGCCATTGTCTGTGCGGATGCGAACGCGCACGAAGGCCTGCGGGCAAGCCGTCAGCGTGACGACGCCGAAGCGGAACGGCATGCGCATCTTCACGCCGCGTTCGAAGAGCTGGATGTCGAGGATGCGGAACGGAATGGACATGGCGACCGGTAAAAGACCTGCGAAAAGGATGCGGGAAAACGATTCGGGAAAAGGTCAGGCCAGCTTTTCGCGCAAGCCCTTCAGGTAGCCGGCCGAGAACGCGGCCACGCCCGGGCCGTCGGGCACGTAGTCGAAGGGTTCGACGCCGATCGCGCCGGCGTAACCATGGCGCTTCAATGCCGCGAAGATCGGCGCGAACTGCATCGCGCCTTGACCCGGTCCGCGGCGGTTGGGGTCGTTCACCTGAATGTGGCCGATGAGCCCGGTCGGCAACCAGCGGTCGATCAGGTCGGGCACGCTCTCGCTTTCACTCAGGCCGGCGGCGCTGCAATCGATCATCGTGCGCAGGTTCGGGTGGTCGATGGTGCGCACCACCTCTGCCGCCTGGGCCACGGTATTGAGCATCGATGTTTCGTGCGGCGACAACGGCTCGATGCAGTAGATGACACCGTTGGCGGCTGCCGATTCCGCGACGCGCGCCAGGCCGTCCTGCAGACGCGCCAAGGCGACGGCGTGGCTCTCTCCGTCAGGGATCTGCCGCTGCTTGGGCGAGCCGTGCACCAGCACCATGCCGCCGAGTTCGGCGCACAAGCCGGTCAGGCGCGACATCACATCGAGCGTGCGGGCGCGCAGGTCGGCGTCGGGGTGGGTCAGCGACAAACCTTCGGGCTTGACCAGCAGCCAGTGCAGGCCGGTGACGATGAGGCCGAACGATTCGATGGTGGCGCGAATGCGTGCCGCTTCGCCCGATGTGATCTTTTCCGGCGCGTCGCTCAGCGTGAAAGGCGCGACTTCGAGCCCGTCGTAGCCAAGTGCCGCGGCGACCTCGCATTGTTTCTCCAGCGACATGCCGGCGAGCACTTCGTTGCACAGAGCGATCTTCATGAGGGTTGCCTTGAAACGAGCGACTTCAGCGTGCGGCTGAAGCCACCGGTGATGCTCTGTACCAGCGCTTTGAAGGCCGGCACATACAGAAGAATCGTGAAGATCGTGACCGTCGCAAAACCGATGCAGATCGGACGTGTGAAGAAGGGCGACAGGTCGCCATCGGACAAGACCAGCCCGCGGCGCAAGCTCTTGTCGAGCAGCGGACCGAGCACCAGACCGAGAACGAAGGGCGCCATCTGGTAGCCGCGGCGCCGCAGAAAGAAAGCGCCTATGCCGATGACCAGCATGCAGTAGATGTCGAACAACCGCGACGCGCTGGCGAAGGCGCCGACAGTGCACAGCAGAAAGATGATCGGCATCAGCACCGTGCGCTTGATGCGCAGCACCAGCAGCAGCGGCTTCACCAGAAACAGGCCGAAGATCAGGATGCTGACGGTGGCGAGCGAGGTCATCGCGACCACGTCGTAGACGAACTGGGGGTGCGAGATCATCATCATCGGACCGGGCTGGATGCCGTGGATGATCATCGCGGCCATGAGCACGGCAGACGGTGCTGAACCTGGAATGCCGAGCGCCAGTGCCGGAATGATGTGGCCCGGAATCGACGCCATGTCGCCAGTCTCGGCGGCCATCAAGCCATCGATCGAGCCCTTGCCGAAGAGCTCCTTTTCTTTGCTCGCCGCCTTGGCTGCGGCGTACGACATCCACGCACCGGAGTCTTCGCCGACGCCCGGCATCAGCCCGGTGAGCACGCCGATCACGCCGGAGCGCAACACGGTGGGCCAGTACTGCACCACCTCGCGAAAGCGCGGCAATACCGAGTCGCGTAACTCGACCATCTTCTTCTCGACCGGGTCGGCCAGTGTCGTCAAGACCTCGGCAAAACCAAAGGCGCCGACCAGTGCAGGAATGAGCGAGATGCCGCCCGAGAGCTGGTCCCAGTCGAAGGTGAATCGGTTGTACGCGTACAAGCCTTCTTGCCCGATCTGCGCGACGAACAGGCCGAGCGCGCCCATCAACCAGCCCTTGAGCGGATCGTCGCCGACGATGCTGCCCGACATTGCGACACCAAAGAGCGCAAGCCAGAAGAACTCGTAGGCACCGAACGACAACGCGACTTCGGCCAGCAACGGCGTGAAGGCTGCAAGGCAAAGCACGCCGAACAGCGTCCCCATGAAGGCGCCCGAAGTGGCAATGCCGATGGCTCGACCGGCCTCGCCGCGGCGCGCCAGCGCATAGCCATCGGCACACGATGCCGCGTTGGCAGCGGTGCCGGGAATGTTCAGCAGGATGGCCGTGCGAGAACCACCATAGAGGGTGCCGACATACGAACAGATCAGGATCAGGATCGCATCGTTGGCCGGTAGCTTGATGGTGAGCGTCGTCAGCAACGCGATGCACAGCGTTGCCGACAAGCCCGGCAGGCAGCCGACGATGATGCCGATCAACGCACCGCCGAGACCAAAGGTGATCGACGTGATGTTGAGGAAGCCGAGGTAGGCGTGACCGAGGAGCGCGAGGCCTTCGAACATGGTGGTCTTGCTGAGCTCAGAGAGTTGCTTAAGGCAGATGAACCAGGAACAGTTCCTGGAACACGAGCGTGATGACGATGCCGGCACCGAGGCCGATGGCCAGCGTCTTGCAGAAGATCGGCAGCGTGAGCGACTCGCCTGCTGCCTTGCGTTGCACGTGCTGCAGGCTCAGGATCGCGATGGTCACGAACAGCGCGGCCGCCGCCCAGAAGGGCAGTCCGTGCCCCACGAGCCCGACCGCGAAGACGACGCACAAGCCCACCACCAGCACGATGCGTTTCTTCTCGACGCTGCTGGTCGCAGGCGTCGCCACTGCGGCTTCGCCGGAATGCGCAGAGAGTCGACGCCAACTGCGCAGCGCCAGCAGAAACCCCAACAACACCGTCACGATGCCGAGCAAGCCTGGCAAAAGTCCGGGCGCGGTATACGGATTGATGTCCTGCTTCTCGAGCCGGTCCATGCGAAGCGAGCCGATGAGCACCGCCGCGCCGAAGATCATCCACGCGAAGGCGGCGATCAGGTCGGAGCGCGGGCTGACGGTTCGGGCTTCTTCAACCGGCGTCGTCGGGAGTTCGGACGACTGCTTTGGCTGTGCAGAGGTCGAGGTAGCGGGAGGCGTCATGGAAACGAATCAAGGCTTCGGAATGCCAACGGTGTCGGGCGACACCTTGGCCTTGCCTGCCCCGAACAGCATCCACGCATTCGCCTGCACAGCCGGCATCACCGCCTTCTGCGCAGCCTCGCCGGAGGTCGGCAAAAACAGGGCGCCGCGGCTGCTCGCATACTTCTTCAGCGCTTCGCTCTTCGGGATGTTTTCTTCCCAGATCTTCTGCACCGTTTTCACGACCTCGTCAGGCACGCCCTTGGGGATGAAGATGCCGAAGTAGTTGGCCGGCGCGGTAAAGCCGGGAATGGTTTGGGAGAGCGGCGGAATGACGCCGAAGCCTTCGAGGTCGAGCGGCTTGTCGCTGACCGTGGCGAGCGGACGCAGGCGCTTGCCACGGATCATGTCCGCCTGTTCGACGGCCAGTTGCGTGGTGACTTCGGCCTCGCCCGACACGGTGGCCACCACCGCAGGATTGCCGCCGTCGTACGGCACTTCGCGGTACTTGACGCCGGTAGCCGCGGCGATGAAGTCCATCGCGTTGTGGCCTGCGGAGGTGACGCCTGCCGTCGCCACCGTGATCTTGCCGGGCTGAGCCTTCATGGCGTCGATCAGGTCCTTGGCTGTCTTGTACGGCGTCGCCGGATTCACGCCGATCACCTGGATGTTGGCGACCGTCAGGAAGATGTTCCAGTCGCTCATCTTCGTTTGCAGCGAGCCGAGCGTTTCGTAGGTGCCCAGGTCTTGTGCGGCACCGGCCGTCCACGTGTAGCCATCCTTTGCAGCATCGAGTGCGCTCTTGGTGCCGATCGCGCCTGATGCACCCGGCTGATTGATGATGACGACGGTTTGGCCGAGTGCTTTTTCGATCTCGCCTGCAGTGACGCGCGTGACCTGATCGGTCGACCCGCCTGCCGCCCACGGCACGATCAAGTTGATGGGGCGAGACGGCTTCCACTGGGCCAGCGCGCCGGACGCAGCGGCAGACAAAACGGCGACGACAAACACCCGGCGAGCCAGGTTGCGAACGGAATCGGCATGCATCACGAAGGTCTCCAGTTATGGTTTTAATTCACCAGCGGGTGAATTCTGACTAGCGCGAACCAGAGCGTCAACGGACCACGCCAGTCAGTCCCTCAGGACATACCCTAGGATCACATCGCACATGTGAGAGAGGCGTTCGCTGCGCGCTTTGCGCGTCATGAGGTCGCGCCCGAAGATGGCTGACAGCGTGTAGTTGTTGGAAAGATAGAAGTACGCGATGCCGGCGATCGAGATGTAGAGGTGCACCGGATCGACACCGCCGCGAAACACGCCTTCCTTCCGGCCACGTTCGAGAATGTCGCCAAGCGTCTGGATCACCGGCGAGTTCATTTCCCGCACGCGCTTCGACTTCTCCAGATGGCGCGCTTGGTGCAGGTTGGCGCTGTTGAGAAGGGTGATGAACTCGGGATGTTCGAGGTAATAGTTCCAGGTGAATTCCATGAGTCGGCGCACGGCTTCGGCCGGCGGCAGGTCAAGCAGATGCAACTCTTTTTCAGCCTCGCGAATGTTGGCGTAGGCGCTCTCCAGCACTGCCAGAAACAGGTCGTCCTTGCTGCTGAAGTAGTAGTAGATCAGTCGCTTGTTGAGGCCCGCACGTTCCGCGATGCTGTCGACGCGCGCACCGGCCAGTCCCAGCAGCGCGAACTCTTCGCGCGCGGCGTCGAGGATCGCTTGCTGCGATCTGTCGGCGTCTCTGAGGCGCGGTTCGGGTGCGATAGCTGCAACGGATTTCATGCGTTCTTTTAACTGTTTGGTGAATTAAAGCCAACCCGATTTTTCCCTGACGATAATCGGCGGCATCTCTTCATCTACTCAATCGGGCGTGGCATGCAAAAGCAGCAGACAGCGGGGCACTTGATCGTCGAATGCCTTATCGAACAGGGCGTCGAAATTGCATTCGGCGTGCCGGGAGAAAGTTTTCTCGCGGTGCTCGACGGCTTTCATGCGTACGACGACCGCATTCGCTTCATCGTGAACCGGCAGGAGGGTGGCGCGGCCTTCATGGCGGATGCGCATGGGCGGCTCACCGGGCGGCCTGGCATCTGCTTCGTGACGCGCGGCCCGGGAGCCACCAACGCATCGATCGGCGTGCACAACGCGTTTCAGGATTCGACGCCGCTCGTGCTTTTCGTCGGCGACGTCGGCAGCGATTTTCGCGATCGTGAAGCCTTTCAGGAGGTCGACTACGGCAGCTTCTTCGGGCCAAGCACCAAAGGGTTTGCCAAGCGCGTCGAGCGCATCGACGATGCGAGTCGCATTCCCGAATACATCGCCCGCGCGTTCTCGACCGCGATGAACGGCCGCCCCGGCCCGGTCGTGCTTGTGCTTCCGGAAGACATGCTGAGGTCGACCACGGCGGCACGCCCACTCGGCCGCGTCGAGGCCGTGCAACCGTGGAGCGATCCGGGATCGCTGCGTACCTTGCGCGAACTGCTGATGAAGGCGCAGCGCCCGTTCGTGATCGCTGGCGGCAGTGGCTGGACGACGCAATCCGCGCAGGCGCTGCAGCGCTTTGCAGAGAACTGGAAGCTACCGGTCGGCAATGCGTTTCGCTTTCAGGATACGTTCGACAACCACCATCCGCTGTATGCGGGGGACGTCGGCATCGCCATCAATCCCAAGCTCGCCGCGCGAATCAAAGACAGCGACCTCGTCATCGCGATCGGGCCACGCTTGGGCGAGATGACCACCGGTGGATACACGCTGCTCGAAGCCCCGAAGGCGAAGCAGACGCTGGTGCACATCCATGCCAGCGCCGAAGAGCTCAATCGCGTGTACCAGGCCGACCTGGCCATCAATGCAGGCATGAGCGCCGCGGCGCGCAGCCTGGAGGTGCTCAGTGCCCCGCCTGAAGTGCCATGGGAAGAGTGGACGTTTGCTGCCCATGCCGACTATCTCGCGAACCTCGTGCCGCAACCCTTGCCCGGCTTGCCCGCCGACATGCCTCGTGGCGCAGTCGACCTAGCCGAGGTAGTGGCGTTGTTGCAAAAGCATCTGCCGCACGATGCCGCCATCACCAACGGTGCCGGCAACTTCGCGAGTTGGGTGCATCGCTTCTTTCGCTACCACGGTCTTGCCAAGGGCCATAAGACGCAGCTGGCGCCCACCAGCGGCGCAATGGGCTACGGCGTGCCGGCTGGCATCGCGGCCAATCTGACGACCGGCCGCATCGCCTTCACGATTGCTGGCGACGGTGACTTTTTGATGAACGGACAGGAGCTGGCGACGGCGTCGCAGCACGGTGGCAAAAGCATCATCGTGCTGCTGAACAACGGCATGTTCGGGACCATCCGCATGCATCAGGAGCGCGAGTACCCCAACAAGGTCAGCGGCACCGCGCTGCGCAACCCAGACTTCTGCGCGCTTGCCAGGGCATACGGCTATGCGGCTGAGAAAGTGACTGCCACGTCGCAGTTCGAAGGCGCGTTGCTGCGGGCGCTGGAAGCCGACATTGGCACGCTGATCGAGATACCACTCGACGCGGAGATCATCTCGACGCGCGGCACGTTGTCGTCGATCACCAAAGCAGCGCAAGCGCGGCCTTCACCTTGAACGAAAAAAAGCCGGCATGAGCCGGCTTTCCAGTTTCAGGTGCACGAAGCACCCGAGGCTTACTTGACGTGCTTGCCGATCAGCGCAGCCAGTTCGAACATCGACACTTGCGGCTTGCCGAAGATTTCCTTCAGCTTGGCGTCGGCGTTGATGTTGCGCTTGTTGGCCTTGTCTTGAAGATTGTTCTTCTTGATGTAGTCCCACAGCTTGCTGACGACTGCGGTACGCGGCAGCGGCGTGGAGCCGACGACAGCAGCGAGTGCCGGGCTGGGGGTCAGGGCCTTCATGAAGGCAGCGTTGGGCGTGCGCTTCTTGGCGGGAGCAGCCTTCTTTGCAGCAACCTTCTTCGCAGGAGCAGCCGTCTTTGCGGGCGCAGCCTTTTTCGCAGGAGCAGCCTTCTTTGCCGGAGCAGCTACTTTCTTCGCTGGAACAGCCTTCTTTGCGGGAGCCTTTTTGGCCGGAGCCTTTTTTGCAGTTGCCATGGTTTGATTTCCTTTTTTTGGTTGGACATTCACCAATGAAAAACAGCGTCTCCACTGGCACTGCGGATGCTAAAGGAGAAAAAACGCGTTTCCAAGTGGAAAAGAGACTTTTTCATTGGGGGCTGTTGTTTTTTCAGAGGAGAAACAGAGGGGAATGCGGGGGAGAGCCGAGAGAGGGCGCCCTACGGTTTCGCCAAGCGGGCAGGCCAGGTCGCGAGCATCACGCCCATGAGTGCCGCGGCGAACGCCACAAGCTGCAGCATCGAGAGGCTTTCGCCGAGCACCAGCACGCCCACCAACGCCGCGCTCACAGGCAGCATCACGGTGAAAACGCCAGCCTGCGATGCGGGCACATTGCGCAGGCCCGTCATCCACAACCACACCGTCCAGATGCTCGCGGCCATCGCATAGACCACGAGCAAAAGCCAGGTGCCGACATGCACTGAGGCGAAGTCGAACCGCCATGCGAACCAGAGGCCGAACGGCGTCGAGAGCGCGAAGCCCCAGAGGTTGATGAGCGACGAGATGCGCTTGGGTCCGAGACGTCCGGTAAGCGACTTGCCGATGACCGCATACGCCGACTCGCACAGTACCGCGCAGAACACAAGCAGGTTCCCGAGCCAAGGCATACCGCTTTGCACTGCGCCTGATGTCGGCGCTGTCGCTGCAGTCGATGTCACATGCACGGGCGCGAACGCCAGCAGTGCGATGCCTCCGGCGGCACAGCCGATGGCGCCGGCTACGCGCAGCGTGATGCGCTCGCGCAGGAAGATCCAGCTGGTCAACGCGACCACCGCCGGGATCGACGCCATGATCACGCCGGCCGACACCGCGCTCGTCATGCTCACGCCAAAGAGCATGCAGATCGAGAACATGAAGTTGCCGAGGAACGATTCGAGAAAGACGAGGCCGCGCGTGCGTCGTGTCATTGGCGGTTCGTCGGCCGGGCGCTTCAGCCAGTGCGGCATGGCCAATGCGGCGATGCCGAAGCGCATCCATGCGAGTAGCAACACCGGCAGTGCGGCGACGAGTGGCTTGGAAAGAGCGACATAGCTGCCGACGAGCGTCATGCTCAAGGCAAGGCAGGCATAGGCAACGAGACGGCTAGATGCTGGCGCGGCGGACACCGTGGATGCCGCTGATGCAGGTGGGTTCACTAGACTGGCACGATTGAATCGATGGATCGATGATGCCCGATGAAGTTGTCGTGCCTGGCAAGACGGGCGCCGCGTCCCCTGACGCCGAAGCCAATGGCTTTGTTCGTCACGTCTTCGTTTACGGCACGTTGCGCCGCGGCGGCAGCAACGACATCACGCGTTGCCGGCCGTTGCCGCAGTTCGTCGGTCATGCGCACATCGCGGGCACGCTCTACGACCTCGGCGCATATCCAGGTGCTGTACTGGGTGTACTGGGCGATGCGTCATGCGGTGGCAAACAGCGCGCCGATCATGGCGGGCTGGTTCACGGCGAGATCTATTGCATCACAAAAGCTGTGGAAGCAGAGCTCGACTTGCTCGAAGAAGTGCGCGACGACGGCGGCGGCGAGTACGTTAAGCGAGAGATCGAGTTGGTGCTGTCCGGATCAGGCCCGCGAACCGAAGCAGGCGCGATGACGTTACGTTGTCTTGTCTACGAGATCCATCCGTCGCGTGTTACCGGGCGCGCCGTCATCGAAAGTGGCGACTGGTTTCGAAGTTGATGAAGGCTGCTGTCACAGTTTCACTAGCGAATACTTGATTGCACATCGCAAAATTCGGCTTTGGTGCAACGCAATAATTTTTCTCAATATAAGAAAAACTATTCCGCATTGAGAAAAGTCTCTGTAAGTGGTTGATTTTGCTTCAGTATTAATATGTCTTCTATAAGACATAAGACTCCGGCTTCGCGTTAAAGTTTGCCCCATGGCGGAAGCGCCCAACCGATCCAAGTCAACCAATCAACCTCACGGAGTGCACATGCCCCAGACCCTGACAGAACAACTGAGCCGAGAACAACAGATCGCCGCACTCGAAAAAGACTGGGCGACGAACCCGCGCTGGAAGGGCATCAAGCGCGGCTACAGCGCCGCCGACGTCGTGCGGTTGCGCGGCTCGGTACGGATCGAGCACACGCTGGCCCATCGTGGTGCAGAAAAGTTGTGGGATCTCGTCAACAGCGAGCCTTACGTCAACTGCCTCGGCGCACTCACTGGCGGCCAGGCCATGCAGCAAGTCAAGGCCGGCGTGAAGGCAATCTACTTGTCGGGCTGGCAAGTGGCCGCAGACAACAACAGCTACGCATCGATGTACCCGGACCAGTCGCTGTACCCGGTCGACTCGGTGCCGACAGTGGTCGAACGCATCAACAACACGTTCCAGCGCGCCGATGAAATCCAGTGGTCGAAGGGTACGAATCCTGGCGACAAAGGCTACATCGACTACTTCGCTCCTATCGTGGCCGACGCCGAAGCCGGCTTCGGCGGTGTGCTGAACGCCTTCGAATTGATGAAGGCCATGATCAAGGCCGGCGCCGGTGGCGTTCACTTTGAAGACCAACTCGCATCGGTCAAGAAGTGCGGGCACATGGGCGGCAAAGTGCTGGTGCCGACGATCGAGGCGGTACAGAAGCTGATCGCCGCACGCATGGCGGCCGACGTCTGCGGCACGCCGACTTTGGTGATCGCACGGACCGACGCTGAAGCGGCCGATCTCATCACCAGCGATTACGACGAAAACGACAAGCCGTTCATCACCGGCGAACGTACGGCCGAAGGCTTCTACCGGACTCGCAAGGGCATGGACCAGGCCATCAGCCGCGCCGTCGCCTATGCCCACTACGCCGATCTGGTGTGGTGTGAAACCGGTACGCCGGATCTGGCCTTTGCCAAGAAGTTCGCCGACGCCGTGCACAAGGTTCACCCCGGCAAGATGCTGGCGTACAACTGCTCTCCTTCGTTCAACTGGAAGAAGAACCTCGACGACGCGACCATCGCCAAGTTCCAGAAAGAGCTGGGCGCCATGGGCTACAAGTACCAGTTCATCACGCTGGCGGGCATCCACTCGATGTGGTTCAACATGTTCGATCTGGCGCAAGACTACGTCGCACGTGGCATGTCGGCCTATGTCGAGAAGGTGCAAGAGCCCGAGTTCGCGGCGCGTGAGCGTGGCTACACCTTCGTGTCGCACCAGCAAGAAGTCGGCACCGGCTACTTCGACGAAGTGACGACCGTGATTCAAGGCGGCAAGTCGAGCGTGACGGCGTTGACCGGTTCGACTGAAGAAGAGCAGTTCCACTGAACCTGCGTTCACGACAAATGCGAACGTGAACGTGACCCCAAAGCCCGGCCTTGGCCGGGCTTTTTTGTGCGCGCGGATAGAATCTCCGGTCCGATCCGCAACCAGGGCGAGAAAGGCATTTTGGTTATGACACCGCGAACTACGCCGCAAGCCATCAGCGGTCTTTTCCTGAAAGGACGAGACCGGTAGCCCGCGCACGCTGGATTTCTCCGGCAATCAAGCCAATGCAAAGCGCGGTCGATCACCGCGCTTTTTTGTTTTCTGCCCCGAGGTTTTCACATGATCCAGATCACGCTTCCCGACAACTCGCGCCGCGAGTATCCAGGCCCCGTTTCGGTCGCCGAAGTCGCTCAATCCATCGGCCCCGGCCTGGCGAAAATGACCGTGGCCGGCAAGGTCGACGGGCTGCTGGTCGATGCCAGCGACATCATCGATCGCGACGCCAAGCTGCAGATCATCACGCCGCGCGATGAAGAAGGGCTGGCGATCATTCGTCACTCGACGGCGCACCTGCTGGGCCATGCGGTGAAGCAGCTGTATCCGACGGCGATGATGGTGATCGGCCCGGTCATCGACGAAGGCTTTTATTACGACATCTCGTACGAGCGGCCGTTCACGCCCGACGACGTGGCGGCCATTGAAGCGCGGATGCGCGAGCTGATCGCGCAGGACTACGACGTCGTCAAGAAAATGACACCGCGTGCGGAGGTCATCGACGTCTTCAAGGCGCGCGGCGAAGACTACAAGCTTCGCCTTGTCGACGACATGCCCGACGAGCAGTCGATGGGTCTCTACTACCACCAGGAATACGTCGACATGTGCCGTGGCCCGCACGTGCCGAACACGCGCTTCCTGAAGGTTTTCAAGCTGACGAAGCTGGCGGGCGCGTATTGGCGCGGTGATGCGAAGAACGAGCAACTGCAGCGCATCTACGGCACGGCGTGGGCCGACAAAAAGCAGCTGGATCAGTACATCCAGCGCATCGAAGAAGCGGAGAAGCGCGACCACCGAAAACTCGGCAAGGAACTCGACCTGTTCCACATCGACGAGGTGGCGCCGGGCGTCGTGTTCTGGCACCCGAAGGGTTGGGCGATGTGGCAAGAGGTCGAGCAATACATGCGTCGCGTCTACCGCGAGACGGGCTATCAGGAAGTAAAAGGCCCGCAGATCCTCGACAAGAGTCTGTGGGAGAAAACGGGCCATTGGCAGAACTACCGCGAAAGCATGTTCACGACCGAGTCGGAAAAGCGCGAATACGCACTCAAGCCGATGAACTGCCCGGGCCATGTGCTGATTTTCAAGAGCGACTTGCGTAGCTACCGCGACCTGCCGATCCGTTATGGCGAGTTCGGCCAATGCCATCGCAACGAGCCCTCGGGCGCGCTGCACGGGATCATGCGTGTTCGTGGCTTTACGCAGGACGACGGCCACGTCTTTTGCACCGAAGACCAGATCCTCGACGAATGCGTGGCTTACACGGCCAAGTTGCAAAAGGTTTATGCCGACTTCGGTTTTGGCGAGATTTTGTACAAGGTGGCGACGCGCCCCGAGAACCGTGTGGGCGCCGAGGAGTTGTGGGACAAGGCAGAGCACGCCTGCATGGAGGCACTCCGCAGGTCGGGCGTGGACTTCATCATCTCGCCCGGCGACGGCGCCTTTTACGGCCCGAAGATCGAGTACACGCTCAAAGACGCGCTGGGCCGGCAGTGGCAGTGCGGCACGATGCAGGTCGACTTCAACACGGCAGAGCGCCTTGGCGCCGAATACGTGACCGAAACCAGCGGCCGCGCCAGCCCGGTCATGCTGCACCGCGCCATCGTCGGTAGCCTCGAGCGCTTTATCGGCATGCTGATCGAACACCATGCCGGCGCGATGCCCGCCTGGATTGCGCCGGTGCAGGTCGTGGTGCTCAATATCAGCGAAGGGCAGGCGGATTACGCTGCGGAAGTGGCTAAAACGCTGCAGGATCAAGGGGTTAGGGTCCAGCTCGACCTGCACAACGAGAAGATCACGTATAAAATACGCAAGCATTCGTTGCAAAAGCTCCCTTACATCCTGGTCGTAGGCGACAAGGAAAAGGAAGCCGGTGCCGTCGCAGTGCGCGCCCGAGGCAATCAAGACCTCGGTGCAATGTCCCTCGAATCGTTTAAACAACGGCTCTTTCAGGACATTGCCGACAAGCGTTGATTTGTCCCTGAAGCACCCCATCTGCTTCTGGCCAAACGTACCGCTTGTCCGCGAGGGCTGAACGGTGTTCGCTACAGATTCTGTAGCAAATTTTGAAGGATTCTGACCATCGCTACTGCATTTCGCGACCGCCGCCACCGCGAGGAACGCCAACACCGCCTTAACCGGGAAATCATGGCCCCGGAAGTCCGCCTGATCGGCCCGGAAAACGAGCCATTGGGAGTTGTGAGTCTTGTCGAGGCCTTGCGCCTGGCCGGTGAACAAGACGTGGATTTGGTAGAGGTCGTGGCTGCGGCCAACCCGCCGGTCTGTCGACTGATCGAGTACGGAAAATTCAAGTACCACGAACAGAAGAAGGCTGCCGAGGCGAAGTCCAAGCAGAAGGTCATCGAGGTCAAGGAAATCAAGTTCCGGCCCGGTACCGACGATGGTGACTACAACATCAAGATGCGCAATATCAAGCGCTTTCTTGAAGAGGGCGACAAATGCAAGATCACGCTGCGCTTTCGCGGCCGCGAGATCACGCACCAGGAACTCGGTCTGGCTCTTTTGCAGCGTATTCGCGATGAACTGGCTGACCTGATCATGGTCGAGCAGTTTCCGAAGCTTGAAGGCCGCCAGATGATCATGATGATCGCACCCGGCCGCAAGAAGGCGGGAGCACCGGTGAAGCCGGCGGCGGAATCCGTGGCACCCGCAACGGCCTAGGTCCGACCGATTTGAAGTTTTAGCTAGTTGCAGGAATTTCGTGAATGCCGGCGCTGAAAGGCGCAGGCAGCAGCGAGATAAAGAAGTGTCTCGGGGCCAACAAGTTCGTGGAATATCCGCGGCGCCTCACGAGCACAATTAAAGGAGCATTACATGCCCAAAATGAAGACCAAGAGCAGCGCGAAAAAACGTTTCCGCGTTCGTCCAGGTGGCACCGTCAAGCGCGGTCAAGCCTTCAAACGTCACATCCTGACCAAGAAGACCACCAAGAACAAGCGTCACCTTCGTGGTGCAGTCGCAGTGCATGAAACCAACATGGTTTCTGTCGCCGCAATGCTGCCCGGTCGTGGCATTTAACCCAGACGAACAAGGAGTACACACATGCCTCGCGTCAAACGTGGTGTAACGGCTCGCGCCCGCCACAAAAAAGTTCTCGCACTCGCCAAGGGTTTCCGCGGTCGTCGCGGCAATGTCTTCCGCGTCGCCAAACAGGCGGTGATGAAGGCAGGCCAATACGCCTACCGTGATCGCCGTACCAAGAAGCGTGTTTTCCGTCAGTTGTGGATTGCGCGTATCAACGCCGCCTCGCGTGAATTGGGCCTGACCTACAGCCAGTTCGCCAACGGCATCCGCAAGGCCGGCATCGAGATCGACCGCAAGATGCTTGCGGACATCGCAGTGCACGACAAGGCCGCTTTTGCCGGCATCGTGGAGCAGGTCAAGGCCAAGCTGGCCGCTTGATCCTGCACAGCGAACCAGCCGTCCCCCGGGACGGTGGTCCGCACCCACGGTACAAGGGCTGGCGCTTGAAAAAGCTCCAGCCCTTTTTTATTTCCCCGCGCCAAGTAATTCAAGAATTCCATGAACGAGCTGGACACCCTGGTCGACAACGCCCGCACTGCATTTGCGGATGCCAAGGCCCCCGCGGATCTCGAGAACGCCAAGGCACTGTTTCTTGGTAAATCTGGGCGCATCACCGAACTGATGAAGGGCATGGCCCAGCTCGCCGTCGACGAGAAGAAGTCGCGTGGCGCAGCGATCAACATTGCCAAGCAGGCCATTGAGGCTGCACTGACCGAACGTCGGCAGCAACTTGCCGATGCCGAGCTCGACCTGCAACTGAAGGCCGAAGCGCTCGATATCAGCCTGCCGGGCCGACGTCGCACCGGTGGTGGTTTGCATCCGGTGACCCGCACGCTTGAGCGCATCGAAGCGATCTTTTCCAGCATGGGCTTCGACGTGGCCGACGGCCCCGAGATCGAAAGCGACTGGCACAGCTTCACCTCGCTGAACAACCCGCCGAACCATCCGGCGCGGTCGATGCAAGACACCTTCTATGTAGACATCGACGGTGAAGACGGTGTGCCGTACAACCTGCGGCCGCACACCAGCCCGATGCAGGTGCGTTACGCGCACCAGCACATCAAGAAGCACGCTGCACTGTTCGAGGCGGCGGCCAAGGACACCACCGGCACCGTGCACGCACCCGAGATCCGCGTCATCGCGCCGGGCCGTACCTACCGCGTCGACAGCGATGCCACGCATTCGCCGATGTTCCACCAGTGCGAAGGGCTGTGGCTCGGCGCCAATGTGAGCTTCAAGGATTTGAAGGTCGTGTTCACCGACTTCTGCCGTACTTTTTTCGAAACCGACGATCTGGTGTTGCGCTTCAGACCGAGCTTCTTCCCGTTTACCGAACCGAGTGCTGAGATCGATATTCAGTTTCAAACCGGCCCGTTGGCCGGCCGCTGGCTGGAAGTGTCCGGAGCGGGTCAGGTTCATCCGAACGTCGTGCGCAATATGGGACTGGACCCGGAGCGCTACATCGGCTTTGCGTTCGGCATGGGGCCTGACCGGCTCGCGATGCTTCGCTACGGCGTGAACGACTTGCGCCACTTCTTCGACGGCGACCTGCGCTTCTTGTCGCAGTTCCAATAAACAGAAACGAGTACGACGAGATGCAATTCCCCGAGTCCTGGTTGCGCGAGTTCTGCAACCCGCCGCTCAGCAGCGTTGAGCTGGCTGACACGCTCACGATGGGCGGTTTCGAAGTCGAAGAGCGTCGGTCCGCCGCACCTGCCTTCACGAAAATCGTGGTCGGCGAAATCAAGGAAGCGACGCAGCACCCGAACGCCGATCGCTTGAAGGTTTGCCAGGTCGATGTCGGGCAGGGAACCTTGCTCAACATCGTCTGTGGCGCACCCAATGCGCGCGTCGGCATCAAGGTGCCGTGTGCGCTCGTCGGTGCAGAACTGCCGCTTGGTGAAGATGGCAAACCCTTCTTGATCAAGCTCGGCAAGCTGCGTGGCGTGGAGAGCCAAGGCATGCTGTGCTCAGCGCGCGAGCTTCAGCTCAGCGAAGACCACGGCGGTCTTCTCGAACTCTCTGCAGACGCGCCAATTGGCGTCGACGTGCGCGACGTGTTGAAGCTCGACGATGTGCTGCTCACCCTCAAGCTCACACCGAACCTGGCACATGGCCTCAGTGTCTACGGGGTGGCGCGCGAACTGTCTGCATTGACTGGCGTGCCCCTCAAGACGCCGGCGACACCCGCCGTCATGCCGACGCACCACAGCAAGCTCGCAGTGAAGGTCGATGCGCCTGAACTCTGCGGCCGCTTTTCGGGCCGCGTGCTGAAGGGCGTCGACCCTGAAGCCAAGACTCCTGCGTGGATGATCGACCGGCTGGCGCGTTGCGGTCAACGCAGCGTCACGGCGCTGGTCGACATCTCGAACTACGTGATGTTCGAGTACGGGCAACCCACGCACATCTTCGACCTCGACAAGATTCATGGCGGCCTTACCGTGCGTTGGGGTCAACCCGGCGAGCAGCTCAAGCTGCTCAATGGCAACACCGTGACCGTCGACGACAAGGTCGGCGTGATTGCCGATGAGCGCGAAGTCGAATCGCTTGCCGGCATCATGGGCGGCGACGCCACCGCCGTGTCCGACGGCACGCGCAACATCTATGTCGAGGCCGCGTTCTGGTGGCCTGATGCGATCCAGGGGCGCTCGCGCCGCTTCAACTTTTCGACCGATGCCGGTCATCGGTTCGAGCGTGGCGTCGACCCGAGCCGCACCGTGCAGATCATCGAACGCATCACGCAGTTGATCGTTGATATCTGTGGCGGCCAGCCAGGGCCGACCGACGACCAGACCCTGCACCTTCCAGACTTGAAGCCTGTTACCTTGCGCGTTGCACGCGCGGCGCGCGTCATCGGCATGCCGTTGACCCAGGCGCAATGCGTCGATGCGTTGAGCCGACTCGGCTTTGCCTTGATCGAAGGCGACGGCACATTGATCGTCACGCCGCCGCCGCATCGGTTCGATCTTGTCATCGAGGAAGACCTGATCGAAGAGGTCGCGCGCCTCATCGGCTACAACAACCTGCCTACGACTCCGCCGCTCGCGCCAATCACCGCGCGCGTGCAGACCGAGGCGCAGCGCAGCCGCTTCGCGGTGCGGCATCGGCTCGCTTCGTTGGGCTACCAGGAGACCATCAACTTCAGCTTTGTCGAAGCCGATTGGGAGCGTGACCTGGCCGGGAATGCGAACCCGGTGAAGCTGTTGAATCCGATTGCCAGCCAGATGAGCGTGATGCGTTCGTCGTTGCTCGGCTCGCTGTTGCAAGTGCTCAAGTTCAACCTCGACCGCAAGGCGCCGGCCGCACGCGTCTTCGAAATTGGCCGCGTTTTCATGCGTGATGCGTCTGTTGCCACGACCGACACCACCGTCAAAGGCATCCATCAGCCCATGCGCGTCGCGGGTCTCGCCTGGGGCGATGCGCAGGCGGCGCGTTGGGATGCCAAGCCGGCGCGCGCCGACTTCTTCGACGTCAAGGGCGATGTCGAAGCGTTGCTGGCACCCTTGGCGCCGACATTCGAACGCACTGAACATCCGGCGCTGCATCCGGGCCGCGCCGCACGCGTGCTCGTCGATGGAAAAGCGATCGGTGTGGTCGGCGAGTTGCATCCGCGATGGCGTCAGCAATGGGAATTCGCGCAAGCGCCAGTGCTGTTCGAACTCGATCTCGACGCGGTGACCGCGCGCCCCGTTCCGCTCGCCCAACCCGTGCCTAGGCATCAGTCTGTGGAGCGCGATATCGCAGTCGTGGTGGCCGAGGCCGTCAGCTTCGCAGCGTTGTCCGCTGCGATCGATTCGGCATCGACCGGTGGCCTGCTGCGCGACGCCGCATTGTTCGACATCTATCGGCCGCAAGCCGGACGCGACGGCACGGTGCCGGCGTCTCCAGGGCTCGCATCGGGCGAGAAGAGCATGGCGGTTCGCCTGACTTTTCATGACGACAGCGCGACACTCACCGACGAGCAGGTCGACCCGGCGGTACGCGCCATCGTCGATCAACTTTCTGCCAAGCTCGGCGCACGTTTGCGTGGATGATCGACGCCATGGAATTTACGTTTGAAGCGCTCGAAACACCGGCCCTGACCAAGGCGCATCTGGCGGACCTGTTGTTCGAGCAGATCGGCCTCAACAAGCGCGAATCCAAAGACATGGTCGAAGCGTTTTTCGATCTGGTCGCCGGCAGTCTGATCGAAGGCACAGACGTCAAGATCTCGGGCTTCGGCAACTTCCAGATCCGGGTGAAGGCGCCACGGCCCGGCCGCAACCCGCGCACCGGCGAAGCGATTCCGATCGGCGCGCGCCGGGTCGCCACCTTTCATGCGAGCGCCAAGCTCAAAGAGCAGATTCACGGCAGCATCGTCCCTGCCGAAGACGAAAGCAGTGGCGCAAAAGAGGTTGAGTGGAGCGTTGGCGCCGAATAGTTCTTGTGGCTCTGCGTGCACGTGGGGTAACCTCTGAGCTTCCCCCGGCACCGTCTTGATTTCAATGGAGAAAACGCTCCCGCCTATTCCTGTCAAACGCTACTTCACCATTGGTGAAGTCGGCGAACTCTGTGGCGTCAAACCGCACGTGTTGCGCTACTGGGAACAGGAATTCACGCAACTTCGGCCGATGAAGCGTCGCGGTAACCGACGCTATTACCAGCACCACGAGGTGCTCATGATTCGCCGCATCCGCGACCTCCTGTACGACCAGGGTTTCACCATCAGCGGCGCCCGCAACAAGCTGCAGGAACTGGTGCAAAACGAGCGCGACAAGCGCAAAGCCGGCGAGGTGCCGCTGGAGGGCATGGAGGCAGTCGAAATCGATCAGGAAGAGTTCGATGCTGCTGTCGTGCTGCAACAGGCACTCGATACCAACCCGCCCCGACAGGTCGACCGCGCGCAGCTCATCTTGCTGCGCCGTGAGCTATTCGAAATTCGCGAGCTTCTCTCCGTCGGACGTTAAAACGGCCCCGCTATAATTTGAGACTTCGGTGTGTGGCGCAGCCTGGTAGCGCACTTGCATGGGGTGCAAGGGGTCGAAGGTTCGAATCCTTTCACACCGACCAGTATTGACGGGGGTTAGCAGCTTAGTGGTTGCTAACCCCTTTGTCATTTTGGCTTGCCTTGTCCTTGATTTGTCCTAAACCGCTGAGTCTCGACGGCACTTCAACGCCTCGAACAACCGGAGACGTTATGCGCGCCAGCGAAGTTTTCACGCCAAACAAGTTGCCAGACGTGACGTTCATCGACGATCACCTGAAGGAGGCCACCAAGACACTAAGACAGGCGCTGGAAACGGGCGCTGCCGTGGTCTCACTATCCGGGCCTTCGAAATCGGGCAAGACCGTCTTCATTGAGAAGACGCTCGGCAAGGAGAATCTGATTCAGGTGACGGGCGCCGGCGCCGACAGTCCGGCCAAGCTATGGGATCGGGTGTTCGGAATCATTGGGACGCCCACAAGGGGCTCGACCACGGGCGGGAGTGGGTTCACCGGGACGATTGGGGCTAAGGCGGCGACCGGTGTGCCGCTTGTGGTGTCCGGGGAGGCGTCGGCATCTGGCGCGTGGGCCAAGACCGAGGCGACCTCGACCGACTATGCGCCGGACTACCTTCAATTGCTGATCAAGGAGCTTGGCGGCACGGACTTCGTTGTGTTCATCGACGACTTCCATTACATCCCCACCGCCGTGCAGCAGCAGGTCGCGAACGAGATCAAGGAGGCGATTCGTGGCGGCGTCCGGTTCATTTGTGCGGCGGTGCCGTATCACTCTGATGACGTGTTGCGCGCGAACTCCGATTTGCGCGGACGGATATTCAAGCTCGATTTCGATTACTGGTCGGTGCCCAACCTAAAGAAGATCGCCGCGTTGGGCTTCGAAGCGCTGAATGCGACGGCATCGGATGCACTCAGTGAAGCCTTCGCGCGGGAGGCAGCAGGATCGCCGCAATTGATGCAATCGCTGTGCCTCAGTGCGTGCTTCGAACTGGGCTTGGAAGATCGGTCGACCGAGCCCATCACCATTCAGGCGGACCTCGACCTGATTTCGCGAAGCTGTCGCCGCACGATGATGACCACCGACTACTCGTCGACGGTCGAAAAATTGAAAGAGGGGCCGAAGACGCGCGGCACGATCCGCAACTCGCATCGCATGCTCGATGGCACTGTGAAAGACGTGTACCCCATCATCCTTGGCGCGATTGCCGCCAACCCGCCCGAACTCACAATCCGGTATCAAAATCTTCAAGTTCGCATCGTAAGCGTCTGCGAAGGCGACCCGCCCAGCGGATCAAGCGTCACAGGAGCCTGCGTTCACATCTCAGACATCGCCAACGATGCAGAGAACCGGCAGGTCATCGAATGGGACGCGGCAAACGATGTGCTCGATATCCGAGATCCCTACCTTTTATTTTTTCTTCGCTGGGCCGACTGGAAGTAACCGAGCGCCTTACGACAATCCGCTTCGCGCAGGCGCATTCGTCGGTTCACCTTTTCAGCGCCAGCCGTCTCAACATGCGGAGTCGTTTGGCGATCGCTGGTCCCCGTCGCGCTGGTCGAGGCCGCAGTGGTCGACACAGCAGCAGGCATCGAAATTTGGCCAATTCCTCATATTTGATGAATTACTGAACCAGCGAAAGTATGGTCGTTTCGATCGGCCTATCGCTGCCCTGAGCGAGTCGCAGAGTGCACGCATCGAAGCTGGCGAACCTGTGGGCGCATCGATCGGCCGGTAACTTGGCAAATTTGCCGAATTGCTCGCCTGTCAGCCAGACCGGCTCATGAACGGCCGATGTCGTCGCCTAACCTTATGACGGCACTCAGATCAATGGGAGTGCAAGCAAGGTTGAACACGAAACTGGAGGCTGCCGGAAAGGCAAGAAACGGTTCATGTCTGTCTCCTTCGAAGGCTACCTGGAAGGCGCCTAATCTCTGTTTAAGGGGCAGACAATCATTGCGTCAACGTCGACATAATCCAATAGGATGTGCGAAATACAGAACATAGATTCTGCGAATAGCCGACTCTGAAGCAGCCATCGTTGCTACCCCAGAAATGTCGATCGCCTGATCTTGAAAAACGGGTCCAGCGCGTTGCGCGTGGACCCGGCCGCTGGTGCGCTACACAGGATATTGCTGACCCGCCGGTTCGATCGTGATCCACTTCAACTCTGTGAATTCGTCAATCACGGCACGGCCGTCGAAGCGGCCATAGCCACTGTCTTTGGTGCCACCGTAGGGTGCCTGTGCCTCGTTTTGTACCGTCGCTCCATTCACGTGGCACGCGCCGGTGTCGATCTGCAGCGCGACGTTCAACGCGCGCATCACGTCTTTGCAGAAGACGGCTGCCGACAGGCCGTAGGCCGTGTCGTTCGCGGCGGCGATGGCTTCAGCGTCACCATTGACTCGGACGATCGTCGTCACCGGTCCAAACGTTTCTTCGTCGAAGATTTTCATTTGACGTGTCACGTGATCGACGATGGTCGCCGGCATCGTGGCGCCATCGGCACGGCCGCCGCAGGCTAACTTGGCGCCCTTGGCCAGAGCGTCGTCGATGAGAGCGTTCAGTCGAGGGCCGGAGTCCTTGGACATCATCGGTCCGATGACGCACTGCGGATTGGTCATCGGATCACCGCTGGGCAAGTTTCGCGTTTGGGCTGCGAACTTCGCGACGAACTCATCGGCGATGGATTCATCGACAACGATCCGCTCGGTCGACATGCAGATCTGACCTTGGTACAAGAAGGAGCCGAAGACCGCGGCTTTGACAGCGTCGTCGATGTTGGCATCTTTGAGCACTACGAGCGGCGACTTGCCACCGAGTTCCAACAGGCAACGCTTCAGATGAACCGCAGCCTTCTGCGCAATGATGCGTCCGACTTTTGTTGACCCGGTGAAGTTGATGCGCCGTACCGCCTTGTGGGCGATGAGCGCGTCGATCACTTCCGGCGCATCCTGCGGCGCGTTTGTCAGAAAGTTCAACACGCCCGGTGGAAGCCCGGCTTCGACGAGCGCTTCCGCGACGAGCATGTGGGTCCGCGGGCTTGCTTCCGATGCGCGAAACACGACCGCGTTGCCGCACATCAGCGGGTAGGCAATGGCGCGTGCGGCCAAAACGACCGGCCCGTTCCAGGGGACGATGCTCAAGATCACGCCGACTGGTTGACGCACAGTCATCGACAGAGCGCCGGGTTTGTCCGTCGGGATGGTCTCTCCCTGGATTTGCGTTGTCATCGATGCGGCTTCGCGAAACGCGGTTGCGGCAAGGAACACATTGAAGCCTGCCCAGAGCGCCGAGGCGCCGATTTCTGCAGCCATGGTTTCAATGAACTCTGGAGTTTTGCCCTCGAGCGCATCGGCCGCCTTCAAAAGAATTCGGCGCCGGTCGGATGGCGTGCTGTGACGCCATGTCTTGAATGCGGTACCGGCCGAATCTGCGGCTGCGGTGGCGTCTTTCACGCCCCCGGCGGCTGCGGTCGTGACGACGTTGTTGGTGATCGGGTGACGACGCTCGAACGTTGCACTGCCTTGTGCGACGCGCTTCTCGTTGTCTAGGATCAGTTCGGATTGCATGACGTACCTTGATTTTGAGATTGAGTAATTGGGGAGGCTTCGCGGTTCGATAGGGGTGCTGTACTCACGCCTTTGGTCGCAGTATCTCTGCCATGCGTTCCCCGATCAGCGCGCAGGTCGCCATCGTCGCGACCGCGGGGATGCGCGGCATGATCGAGCTGTCTGCGATCCGCAGGTTCTGTACGCCGTTGACACGAAGCTTGGCGTCGACGACCGCGCGGTCGTCCTTCCCCATGCGGCATGTGCCGACCTGATGGAAATAGGTCGTGGCGCCGTTTCGCACGAAGTCGTCCATCGCCTGTCCGCTGAGCGTCTTGCCTGGGGCGACCTCGCGCTTCACGAATGGGCGCATGGCAGAGGAGTTGCCGATCTCGCGGCAGACCTCGATGCCATGCGCCATGGCCTTGACATCGTCGGGATGGCTGAGAAAGCGTGCGTCGACGATCGGTCGATCATTCGGGTTGGCGGACCGGAGCCTGATCTCGCCCCGGCTCTTCGGCGCGACGAGCCCGGAGCACAACGCCCAACTGGTCGGTGGCGGGGAGAACTGCTTGGCGACGACGTCGCTGGCATATGGCAGCTCGATCTGAACCAGATTCAGGTCAGGCGACAGAAGGTCGGACCGGCTCTTAAGGAACCCCGAGGCGTTCGCTGCGCTGTTGCGATGCGGGACATGCTCGTTGGGCTCCCAGATGCACCCCCCGTGGAGCAGATGATCGTGAAAGTTCTGACCGACCTCTGGGGAGTGGACGACCGTTTTGATACCGTGCGAGCGCAGTTGTTGCTGGTCGCCGATCCCGCTGAGCATCATGAGCTTGGGTGTGTTGATGCCACCCGAGCAGAGGATGACTTCGGCGTTGGCCTGAATGCGGATCGGGGCGCCATCGCCCTGGCGCAACTCGACACCTGTGACCCGCGTGCCCGAGAAGGTGAGGCGATCCACGTGGGACTTCACCAGGAGAGTGACGTTCTTGCGCGCCAGCACGGGATACAGATAGGAGCGCGCCAAGCTCTGCCGGCGACCATCCCTGATGATCTGGTTCATCAATGCGAAGCCGCCGCTGCCGAGTTCGCGCGCGCCGTTCAGGTCATCCAGGATCGGCATGCCCAGCGATTTGCACGCGGCAAGCATTCCCAATGCGACTAGTGGCGGGTCGAACGCAGGTTGAACCCAGACCGGGCCACCTTTGCCACGGTAGTGCGAGTCGGGCTTGCCTTGCCAGTTTTCCATTCGGCGGTAGATGGACAGTGCGTGCTCATAGCCCCAGCTCGCATCGCCGCTTTCCTGTGCCCAGTGGTCCAGGTTTGCCTTGAAGGGACGCGCCCAGATGGTCGCGTTGATGCTGCTGCCGCCCCCCACCACCTTGCCCATGGTCTCCGCGATGGCACGGTTGTTCGTGCTGGCCGCTGGCAGCGCCGCGTCTTGCCAGTCCCGCTCGGTTCCGAGGTTGGTAAACCACAGCTTCGGGTCCATGACGGACGGTGTCGTGTCCCAGTCGCCGGCTTCGATCACCAGGATGCTGGCATTTGTCTTGGCGGCAAGCCGGCCGATCAGTGCAGAGCCGCCGCTGCCCGTTCCGACGATGACGTAGTCGTATGCCGGAAGCAGCTTGGCCGAGCGCTCCGCCTGGTTGGCACGCGCTGCGTCCAGGTCATCGGCAAGTGACGGAAGACTGGCACTGGCCAAGCCGGCCGCTGCGGCTGCTCTGAGAAAGCTGCGCCGGTCTAGACGACCCGCGAGCAGAGCCTGTTCAAGTCTGTCCAACAAGCCGTTGTCCTGGCTTGCGTTGTAAGTATGGCGAGTAGGTTGCATGTCGTTGTCCACCTCCGAATATGAAAAAGAGTCCCCTTGCTGCCGCACGTTGAGCCTGAGCACCGTGTTGGCAACGGACTGCAAGGTAAGTGAGGCGATGGCGTTGCCGGTACATCGGGAATACCCGGGCGGCGCGTTGTTCCGTTTTGGAACGATCGCGACGCCCTGTCTTCACACAGAAAGCGAAGGGCGTGCTGGACGACCGAGCCGTCGGTAGATCAAGCCGCGGGAGACGCCGAGTATTTCTGCTGCTCTGGTCAAGTTGCCTTCGCAAGCTGCCAGCGTTTGCTCGATCAGGTCTTTCCCGCAGTCTTGCAGCCGAGGCGAGCGCTGGCTCGGAGCCTGCTGTTCTGGCGCGTGCATCGGTTCGAGCGAGTCGCCGCTTTCGGAATGCACCGCTTCGAGATGGATGCGCACAGCGGGGGTCATCCCGGTCGGTGTGTCGCTCGAAGCCGTATGGGTACGACTGTTCGCAGCATCGAGATCAAGGCGCCCCGCGTCCACACCGAGAACGAGATCGCGATGCCCATCCTGTACTTTCATCTCGGACCGTGCCCAGACCATCAGTCCGTTTGCCAGCCGAAGCAGGCCGGAGCCGGATCGAGGCAATGAGGCCAGCTGCGAGGTGGTTGCATCGAACGCAGCTTCGACAGAAGTCGTCTCGGCACGGGGTTTGACCGGTCCGAGGCCGAGGAGCCGAGACGCCGAGTTGTTCGCCCAAGCCAGATCGCCGTTCTTGTCGACGCCCACCAGCGCAACGAAATTGGAATCGACCAAAGCGGGATCGATCTGGAATCGAACGACCAGGTGCTCGCTCGCTTGCGACAGGAAAAGACGGTTCTCGATCGCAGCGGCGTACAGCCCGACAACTGCGGTGGCATCGAAGCAAAAGGGAATGGCTTCGCTTGAGATATCCAAGACGCCGGCGAGCTGTCCACGAATGTTGCGGATCGGTGCGGCGGCGCAATGCATGGAACCGACTGCGTCGAAGAAGTGCTCTGCGCCATCGACGGAAACGGCAAGTCCTGTGCGCGCGGCAACCCCAGGTGCCGTCGTGCCGACGGCTTCTTCGCAAAGGTTGACGCCCACACGTGCGGCAATCAGCATGATCGATTCGTGAGCGCGCCCGACGCAAGTAGCGCCGACGATCACGCCGCTGGCATCGGTGAGCATCGCCGCGCAGGAGGTTGCGCCCAGGACGGATTGCAGCTTCGGAAGTTCGTCCAGCCATGCTTGCACGAGCTCGTGGTTCTTCTGCAGCGCCAGGTGCGTGCGGCTGGGCGACACCGGCTGGAATGCCACTTTTCCCGACGGGCTCGCGTGCAAGCGCTGACAGCGCGCCCAGGATTCGTAGACGGCGTCGCTCACGACACCCGATGGCAGCAGTCCTTCCTCGAAGTACCGCTGTCGAGCCAGTTCAACGCGCGCGCGTTTCGATGCGAAGAAAGGGAAGGGGACGGAAGCGTTCATATCGATTTCGGCTTGATTCCATCGATGGGTTTGCTCTGTCGCGCCTTACATGCCGGTCATCCGGGTTGAATCAGGCCGGGGCATCTGAACTCGACCTGTGGACGTGGAGCGCTTCGAAGATGGGTGTATCACTGAAGCGGAAAAGATCGAGGGCAGAAGCGCTGTCGTTGCCGCAACTGGCGGTGAACGAAGACCACGACGGGACCACGAACAGATCGCCCCGTTTGACCGTCCACTTTCGTTCGTCGACGGTGATCTGTCCCTCGCCCTCGAACACTTGATAGACCGACGAGCCGACTTCGCGCCGTGCCGCGGAGCGTGCTCCGCGACGGATACGGTGCATTTCGCAACGCATGGTCGGTAAGACATCGCGTCCGCTGCTCGGGTTGGTGAAGCGCACTGCGGCATGCCCGGGGCTCAGCGTGCCTTCGTGACCTTCGTCTTCCAGCGCGAGCTGATCGGCCAGAGCGCGATTGGTGTCGGCCCAACGATATGCCAGCAACGGTGTGGCGGTTGGCGCGTCTGGCTGAGACAGCGGCCGCAGTCCCGGATGGCCCCAAAGCCGTTCGGAGCGCGATCGATCCGGCGTGCCCATCTCGGCATCGGCGACACGCTCGCGGCCAACCTCGAAGAACTGCGATTCAGTGAAGTACGAAAACGGAATGTCGAGTCCGTCGATCCAGGCCATCGGTGCGGTCGCGGCGTTGTGGTGCGAATGCCAGTTCCATCCCGCTTGCGGCAAAAAGTCGCCTCGTGACATCCGGACCGCATCGCCATTGACGACGGTCCAGACACCTTCCCCTTCGACGACGAAGCGGAATGCATGTTGGGTGTGGCGATGCTCGGGCGCGTTCTCGCCAGGCATCAGATATTGAATCGCGGCCCACAGTGTCGGCGTCGCAAAGGGCCGTCCACCCAGCGCAGGGTTGGCGAGGGCGATGGCCCGTCGCTCACCGCCGCGGCCGACAGGGACGATGCGTCCGGCCTCTCCTGCCAGCTCGAGCAGGCGATCCCAACGCCAGACGTGCGGCGCTGCTTTGCTGCGCGGATGACGTGGCATCAAGTCGCCGATCTCGGTCCACAAGGGGACCAGCATTTCTCGCTCGAAGCCGCGGTAGAGCTGTTCCAGCTCGGGACTGGGATCGGGCTGTCCGGGGCCAGCTGCCACCGTGAGACGAACGGGAGAGGGAACGGCGTCGACGATCATGGAAGTCTTTCGTGGGGTGCGCACCGCAGTAGATGCGAAGTGGCGTCGGTTCGGCGTCAGTCTGCCGGGCCGACCGTCAAGGAGATGGTCCCGACGCCTGCGACGCTGCCTTCGATATGGTCGCCTGGCTGCAGTGGACCGACGCCCTCCGGTGTGCCTGTGAAGATCAAGTCGCCGGGTTGAAGGTGATAGAACTTCGAAAGGTCTTCGATGAGTTCGGGGATGTTCCAGATGAGTTTGTCCAGGTCGGAACTCTGGCACGTCTGGCCGTTGACGCTGAGCGCGAGAGCGCCGCTTTCCAGCACCGTTCCCGTCATCGGCACGATCTCCGACACCACCGAAGATTGCTCCACGTCCTTGCCGAGATCCCACGGCCGGCCCTTGTCTCGCGCCACGAGCTGCAGGTCGCGCCGGGTCATGTCCAGGCCGCATGCGTAGCCGTAGATGAGCGACGCCGCATCGGCACGCTTCACGCGAAACCCCGCCGCGCCGATGACTACTACCAGCTCCATTTCGTGGTGATAGTTCTTCGTCTCTGCGGGATACGAAACCGTGGCACCGGACTCGACCAGTGTGGACGGGCTCTTCGTGAAATAGAACGGCGACTCCACGGACTTGTCGACAGGGCGCCCCATCTCGACCGCGTGGGCGTGGTAGTTGCGGCCCACGAAGAAAAGGCGATTGACGGGTGCGCGTTCGGACTTGCCGCGCACCGGAAGTGACGGGACGGCGGGCGGGGTCCAAAGGTAGGTGGTGGTCATGTGGGTCTCGGTGAAGAAATGGTTGTGTGCAAATGCGGGACTAAAGTTTGGAAAGCGGCATCTCGACGTCGGCCAGCAGTGCTGGGTCGACCAGGGTGCCCCGCTCGATCAGCCGTCGCGCAAAGCGCAGATCTCGCGCTGAGTTCGGTCCGAGTGCAGCGGCGACCTTGCCGTGATCCAGAAAGAACATCACGAATGCGTTGGAGTTCGCGTTGCCCCGCAACACGGTCTGGTGCGCTGGAGCGGGCATGCCATAGATCTGCAGGTTCACGTCGAATTGATCCGACCAGAACCAGGGGAGAGGCTGGTGGTCGACATCCATGCCGAGGACGGCACAAGCGGCCGCAATGCCTTGTTCCTGCGCGTTCTGCCAGGACTCCAGCCTCATATGCCGGCCGGCCCACTTGGAGTGCCAAACGGCGACGTCACCTGCCGCGAAGATGTCAGGGTCGGAGGTGCGGCATTGCGAGTCGACAGAGACACCCCCGTCGCAGGCCAAACCTGCCGCACGTGCGAGTTCATCGTTGGCAACAAGGCCGACGCTGATGAGCACGACATCGGCTTCAACCTCACGTCCGTCACTCAACATTGCGATCAACACCCCTGAGGCCGATGGCGCAAGGCGCTCGATGCCGGCGCCCAGTTCGACCCGGACCCCGTGCGAGGTGTGCAGACGCAGCAAGTAGTCAGAGACCCCGGGCGGGACGGTCCGTTCGCAAAGACGTTCGGACGCCTCGACGATGGTGACGTCCAGCCCCTTCTTCCTTGCGGTCGATGCAACCTCCAGGCCTATCCAACCGCCGCCGATGACCAGCAGCCGTTTGTCTGCGACCAGCGCGGCACCCAGCTTTTCAGCATCCTTGATGCTGCGCAGCATGAAGACGCCCGGCAGATTTGCACCAGGAATATTCAGACTGCGGGCCCGTCCGCCGGTGCAGAGGATCAGCTTGTCGTACGAGATCGGCTCGCCTTGCGTGAGCCGGACCGTTCTGGATCGCCGATCGATCGCAGTCACTCCCACGTTCTGTCGCCAGTCGAGTTGGAGTGCTTCGAATGCCTCGGGCTTTTGCAGATAGGTCGACTCGACCATGGCATGGCCGGACAGCACGGCTTTGGAAAGTGGGGGCCGCTCGTACGGCCTGTGCGCTTCGTCGCCTACGAGAACGATCCGGCCAGCAAAGCCTTTCGTTCGCAGGGTCTGGGCGGCCCAGCCGCCGGCTTGCCCACCACCCACGATGACGATGGTCTCGGTGCTCATGGCGTGTTCAACCCCATTGCTCAGCCGAGAGCCAAATACACGCGGCCTGCTTCGATCTTCACGGGATACGAACGAATGGCTTCAGTGACGGGGGCGCAGGTCGGGGCGCCGTTGCGCACGTCGAACTTGCCCTGGTGCAAAGGGCACTCGATTTCGTGGCCCTCCAGAAACCCTTCGCACAAACGCGCGTGGCCATGTGTGCAGAGGTTGTCGGTGGCGAAGACTTCACCCTCTACGTTGTAGAGCGCCAGGTCGCGTCCATCAACGATTTTTCCGATGACATCGTCGGCTGGTACCTCATCGAACGAGGCCGCATCGGTCCATTGGATTTCGCTCATGATGTCCTTACAGCGGGTAGATGATCGAGTTGGGAATCATCTCGCTGTCGTAGATGACCTGGCGCGACTTGAACTTGAGTCCGTCCTCGGTTCGAACGACGGTGTCGATGTATCGACCCACGTTGAAGACCGTCGACAGTTCTGAAAGCTTGGTGCGAAACACCGCGTAGTTCGCTTCGCATTCGAAGCGGTCCTGCTCGGCTTTCAAGACCAGTGGTGAACCCACGACGTGGCGTTGATAGTAAGGATCGTGGAACAGCGTTTCGCGGATGCCGTAGACACGGTCCTTCAACATGCCCTTGCTCTCGAAGGACAGCGTTGCGAGCGGGAAGCCACGTTCATAGTTCTCTCGTGGCTGCAGGCGATAGATGCATTCTTCGGTGAAGAACTCCGGCCAAAGCTCCCACTGTCCCGAATCCACGGCGCTGGCATAGCTGGCATACAGCTGGTTCAAGTCGAGGTGATCCTGAAAGTTCATGTCACGCCTCCATGACCTTGCGCCAGTATTCGTACATACCGCGAATCAGTGTTTCAGTGACCATGTGATCGGTGTCGCCTACTTCACGGCCACCCAGCTCCGCCAGCGTACGGTGGAAGGGCTTTTGCTCGAACCCTTTCTGGGACAGTTCGATCACTTCCCCATCGTCCGCCGAAACGAAGCCGGCCGGCCCGAAAAGGTTGGCCTGACGAAGCCGACGCTGCGTCATTTCGGCATCGTCCGCCTCGAATCCGAAATGCGTCCAGACGAAGTCGAAGGCACCGGGACCGCTGGGCTGGATGTGCCGCGTCGACACGCTGTTGACCTGCTGCTGAAGAATGACGCTGGGGAACAGCGTCATCAACACAGCGGTCGGCCCATCCCACCAAGCCTCTGGTTTGATGTCTAGGAAACGAGGGTCATTGAGTTGCATGCTCTCTTTGAAACTCGAAACCTGCGTGACCTCATCCGCCTTGCCACTGGCCCCGCGCGTCGAAATCATCGCGGCATGCCGGTGGTGCCGGTCCATCTTCAGTTCTGATTTGTTGTCAGCGCGCCAGAGTCCGAATGTGACGAACCACGTGTGCAAGAGCCCCGGATGGTAGGGATCTTTGATGTTCTCCTGCATGAGCTTCCAGTTGCCTGGGATGCGCTGGCGGTTGTAGCCAAGGATCGTCAGCTTGCGGCCGTCGAAAAGACGATCGAAGTAACGGAGGATCTCAGGCCCCATGAAGTCTTCGAACGACTCGATCTCTGAGTCGAATGATGCGAATACGACCCCACCGCGGGCGGCGACTTTCAGCTTGTTGAGGCCATGGTCGGCCGTCTTGAAGTCTGCGGGCATGCCGCCGTTGACTTTGCCATCCTGCTTGACGCCTCGGCGGAAAGGGACGCCCTGCAAATCGCCGGTCAGCGCATAGTTCCATTGGTGGTACGGGCATGTGAACCCTTCGGCTTTGCGGTTGCCATGCCGCTCGCGGCAGAACTGCATGCCGCGGTGAGCGCAAACGTTCTCGACCACGCTGATCGAGTCCTCGGAGTCGCGCACCATGATGACGGATCGCTCACCGACGACCGTGCGCTTGAAGTCTCCGACCTTGGGGATCTCTGCCTCCAGGCCCACGTAGCACCAGTGGTTCCGATAGAAGAAACGCTCCAGCTCGCGCCGATGCTGGTCTGCCTCCGTGTAGGCCATGAAGGGGATGCGGCTGGTGCCCTTGTCTTCCCAGTGGATTTGCTGGGGAAACACGGCTGAGGTGTTGTCCATTTTTTGTCTCCTGTCCAGCCGTGTGTCACAGCTGCTTATCGCGTTGCAAGAATGATCCAGCCCGGGCTCTCATCGTTCAATAGAATATGAGCAATAAGCAAAATTGATTTCGCGAATGTGAGCTGCGCAATGGAACTCAAGGACATCGACCTCAATTTGCTGGTCGTCTTTCAGCAACTGCTTGTGGACCGGCGTGTGTCGAAGGTTGCCGAGAACCTCGGCCTGTCGCAACCGGGCGTCAGCAATGCGTTGGCGCGTTTGCGCAAGGTGACGAACGATCCACTGTTTCTTCGCACCCCGACCGGGATGGAGCCGACCCCGTTTGCGCAGCAACTGGCCGAGCCGACCGCCCGTGCGCTTCAGGTCATTCATTCCGCAATGAACCAACAGGCGAGTTTTGATCCGGCGACCTCGCAGCGTGCGTTCACGGTGGGGATGACCGACATAGGGGAAATCTACTTCTTGCCGAAGTTGATGAAGGAGATAGCCCGTGTCGCGCCTGGCATCACGCTCAGCACGGTCCGAAACGCGGCGGTGAATTTGCAGGACGAAATGGAGGCGGGGCACGTCGGGTTGGCGATCGGCCTGCTGCCGCAACTCAAGGCGGGCTATCACCAGCGCCGGCTGTTCAAGCAACACTACGTCTGCATGTTTCGAAGCGGTCATGCGCTCGACAAGCGGTCGATGTCACTGAGCGAATTCTCGAACGCGGAGCATGTTGTCGTCATCTCGAAAGGCACCGGCCATGGAAAAGCAGACGACTTGCTGGAGCGCAGAAAAATTAGCCGCAAGGTCGTACTGACCGTTCCCCACTACGTTGCTGTCGGGCACATATTGCACGACTCCGACTTGGTGGCAACCGTTCCGGAGCGTCTCGCGCAAGCCTTGGCACATCCGTTTGGACTTGCTTACGTTCGCCATCCCGCCAAGCTCCCGGAAATTGCCATCAATCTCTTTTGGCATCGACGCTACAACAAGGATCCGGCCATCGCATGGTTGCGGGCCTTGATCGTTAGCTTGCACGGGGAGGGCGGTTCGTAGCGAGAGCGTGTGCGTTGATCACGCTGGACCAGCAGCCGTTTGTCTTCGCGATCACGCAGTGCGGGCAAGCAGACCGTGGCCGCTGCGAGTCTGAAACAGAGATCCTCCCTGAACCGGACGCGCGCATCGCTGCCGCTGATCGAGCACGACATCGCAATCCGCATATCGATAGCTGAAATGCTTCTAGGCCGACGGTGGTGAAACGCGCATTGCGGCTGCACAGTCTGATGTTTCATTTCTCGGTAGCCTGCTGAAGCCGCCTTGAAGTTCACTTCTTTCTCCAGCGTTCCAACATGGCAAAAAAACTCAAGATCGTCGCCGTCTCCGGCGGCCTGCAACGTCCCTCACACACCCTTGCACTGGTAGAAAACTTGCTCGAAGGGTTGAACGATGCGGTGCCTGCCAACACGCGGCTCATCGAGCTGGGCGAGATCGTCCCGAAGTTCGGCAGCGTGCTGCAGCGCTCCCATCTGCCCGCGGAGATCGAGTCGATCCTGCGCGATATCGAGACGGCCGATTTGCTGCTGGTCGCCAGCCCGATCTATCGCGGCTCTTACACCGGGCTCTTCAAGCACCTGTTCGACTTCGTTCACCACGAGTCGTTGATCGACGTGCCGGTGCTGCTGGCCGCGACCGGCGGCAGCGACCGCCACGCGCTGGCGATCGACCACCAGCTGCGGCCGTTGTTCAGTTTCTTTCAGGCCCACACACTGCCCATCGGCGTGTATGCGACCGACAAGGAGTTTGACAACTACCGTGTGAGCAGCGACGCGCTGCGGGCACGCATCGCATTGGCCGTCGAGCGTGCGGTGCCGGTGTTGTTGCAACGCAGTCACCGCGCTGTCGCGGCGCCGGCGTTGGTCTGAGCACGTCGCAACAAGGCGGTTGATCCGCCCTGATCGCTGCTCAACTCGCGTTGGCGCCGACCGTCCAGTAGAAGGTCGGATCGATCCCGTTGAGTGCGTGGTCGCCCACCACGCGCGCCTTGTAGATGGCCGGGTTGTGCGACGCCAGCGTACGGGCGTTGCGCCAGTGCCGATCGAGCCGCGCGTCTTCCTGCAGCGCGGACGCGCCACCCACGTCGAACAGCCGCGTGGCCGATTGCAGCACCGCATCGCCGATGAACACCTGCGCTTTGGCCATGCGCAGTTCCACATCCACCAGCAGCTCGACAGGCACGGGTTCGCCCGCCGCACGCAACCGGTCGATGTCGCCCAGGCCGGCGGCAACGGCCCGCACGGTGGCTGTGGTTGCGAAGGCCGTGGCGGCCAGGTGACCGATGAGTTGCTGCACCAGCGGGTCTTCACGCGGCGTGCCGCCGCTGCCATGGCTGTACACGCGCTTGCGTGCCTGCACGAAGGCGATGACGTCGCGCTCGATGGCGCGTGCGATGCCGGCCAGCGTCGCAAGATGCACGGTTTGAAAGAAGGCGGTCATCGGCGTGGGACCGGTGCGTGCGCTCGGCAACACGTTGGCCGGGTCTATACGGACATCGCGAAACCGCGTCGTGCCTGAAGCACTCAACCGTTGACCGAAGCCGCGCCAGTCGTCGGCCCGCTCGACGCCTTGGGCATCAGCAGGCACCAGCACCAGTACCCGCTCGTTGGCGCCTTCCTCGCCTTCCTCGCGTTCATCGATGCGCTGCGCAGCGACGCCGATCCAGTTCGCGTAGAGCGTGCCGGTGCTGTAGAACTTGTCGCCGTCCAGCCGCCAGTGGTCGCCATCCCTGCGCAGTTTGGTTTGCAGATTGCCCAGCGCGCCGTGGCCCAACTCGGTGGTGGCATTGCCGAAGATGACGCCATCCGCGGCAAGACGAAACCATCGCTCATGCGAAGCCGAACCGACCTCGGCGAAGAGCCGCTCTATGAAGCCGAAGTGCGCCCGAAGCACCTGCGGCAAGTTGGAGTCAGCCTCGCCGAGCTGGATCAGGAGATCGAAAAACTGCTCCGGCGATGCGCTTGAAGATCGGGTGAAAGCGTTCGGCGAGTTGCTGTGAAGAGAATGCGGTGGAAGGGCGAGGGACAGCGGCGGCAGCGAAAGGAGTTGTAGATGACATCGAACTTCGACTCAATGCCGTGCGGGAATCGAGCCGCCAGCGCCCGGCGAACGCGATAGCAGTTGTGCCAGTGCCGACTCGGGCAGCGCTTCGCCTTCATCTGCTGTGCCATTTCCAAGCGGACCCAATGCGGCAAGTGCATCTTCAACGGCCGGTCGCGTCAGCGTCGGCGAGAAGGCTTCGATGAAAGCGTAGACATAGGACCGCAGATAAGCGCCACGGCGCACCGCCAGCTTGGTGAGGTTGATGCCGAACAGATGTCCGACGTCGACCGCGCGCAGTCTGAGATCGCGCTCGGCTTCGAAGGCAATGCTGGCGACGATGCCGACGCCCACGCCCAGTTCGACATAGGTCTTGATGACATCGGCATCCATCGCCGTGATGGCCAGGTCCGGCTTGAGGCCGGCCTCGGCGAAAGCCTGATCGATACGCGTGCGTCCCGTGAAGCCGCTGTCGTAGGTGACGAGCGGATAGCCCGCCAGGCGCTCGATGGTGAGCGGCCCTTCGAGCAGCGCATGGCCTGGCGGCACGATCAATGAATGCGTCCAGCGAAAGCACGGCAGCGCCACGAGCTGCGTGTAGTCGCCCAGCGCTTCGGTGGCGATGCCGACATCGGCCTCGCCTTCGAGCAGCATCTGAGCGACTTGCTGCGGCGATCCCTGGCGCAGGTGCAACTGCACGTTGGGGAAGCGGCTGCGAAACTCCTGCACCGCCATCGGCAGGGCGTAGCGGGCCTGCGAATGCGTCGCGGCGATGGAGAGCAAGCCGTCTTCTTGCGCCAGGAATTCCTTACCGGCCTGGCGCAAGTTCTGGCTCTCCATCAGCACGCGCTCGATGATCGGCAGCAGGTGACCACCGGGCGCGGTGAGCCCGGTCAATCGCTTGCCTGCGCGCGCGAAGAGGGCGATGCCCAACTCGTCTTCGAGTTCGCGAATCTGTCGGCTAACGCCGGGCTGCGAGGTGTGCAGCGCATGCGCCGCTTCGGTGAGATTGAAGCCGCATCGCACGGCTTCGCGCACGGAGCGCAACTGTTGGAAATTCATGGAACCCAGAAAAAAGAAGCAGTGCCAGCAGGCAGCTGGCCTTCAATTCTGTGCGCGTGCTTTCGAATTCCGAACTACCGATTCGTTGCTTTCAAATAAGGGAATGATCTGAGTGGACCTCGCAAAAACTCGCGAGTTCAAGCACAGACAGCGGGCGTGCGGCTGCAACGAAAAACGCATCAGCAAACACGAATTCGTTCGTTTGCGACTGGCCTGCGCGTCTCCAGAATCCGCTGGCTTGCCCCTCGTTCCTTTTCTTCACGATCCCCGGAATCTCACATGCTCCTCGTCCCCACTGCGCAAGCCCGATGCGTGATTGCACGCACGGCATCGGTCTGGCGCATTGCGCCAGTCTCGCAACGCGAGGTGGCGCGGCGTGCGCCGCACGGCTATGTGCCGGTCCGCATCGTTCGGCGCCTGCAGGCGGCCTTCGTGGCATCGCAGCGGCCCGTCTTCGCGCACTCGTGGTGAAAGCCGTGGTGGACACAACGCGTTGCCGGCCTCCGCGCGTCGGCCCGTTCAGTCGCCCCGGATACCGGCGCTGACCAGCAGCGGCGCCCAGGCCCGTCGGTCTTCGTCGACCTTCGCGGCGAGTTGTGCCGGCGTGCTGTGCACGGCGACCATCGCCGCGTCATGGAATCGCCGCCCCAGTTCCTCGCGAGCGACGACAGTGTTCACTGCCGCCGAGGCTTCTTCTGCCACGCTGGCCGATGCGCCACCCGGCAGGAAGAAGGCGAACCACTCGCGCATTTCCGATCGTGCGTAGCCTTGCTCGACCAGCGTTGGCACGCCCGGCGAAAACCGGCTGCGCTCGAGTCCCGAGGTGCCGAGCATTCGCAGGCGGGCGCCAGCTGCACTCGGCGGACTCGTCGAATTCGCCAAATTCGCCAGGTGCGGTAACAGCAGCCCTTCCGGCAGCACCAGCACCGCGACCTGGCCGCCGAGCAGCGCGACCATGGCCGGCGGCCCGCCGGGGTATGGCACATGGCGCCAGTCCAGGCCGGCCTTGTCGAACAGCATCGCCTCCAGGATGTGCGGCAGGGTGCCGGTTCCCGGTGATGCCGCATTGGCCGAAGCAGGGTTGCGCCGCATCCAGTCGATCAGCGATGCGATGCTGTCGACATCGGCCGGCACTGCCGGGCCAACGACCACGCCGAGGTTCATTTCCGCGGCAAGCGAAACCGGCCGAAGATCGCGCGCAGGTTCGTAGCCGAGCTTCTCGTAGAGCGTGGGGTAGAGGCTGGCGAGCGCGCCCTGACCAAGCAGCCAGGTCGAGCCATCGGGTGGTGCCGACTTGAGTGCCTGCACCGCGATTTGCCCCGCCGCACCCGCGCGGTTGTCGACGACGACCTGCTGCGCGAACACGCCCGTGAGTTCTTCGGCGAAGCGACGCGCGATGGTGTCCGGCACGCTGCCTGCGGGGCCGGTGCAAATGATTCGAAGCCGCTCGCGCCTGGGTGTCGACGGGGTTTGCGCGAAGCCGAACGGGCTGACGAGCGTGGCGGCGGCGGTGGCGACGGCGATCAGCACGCTGCGCCTTGGCATAAAGCTGTTCAGGCCGTTCGTGCTGCGATGCACTAAGCCAGTCGCGAGGGCGTGTGTCTTCATGGTTGCGGCGATGTGATTCGGAGACTCAGCGTAAGCATGCAACCAGCCCGCCACAAGGCGCAGACTTGCAGAACGGGGCCGCAGTAGTGCATAACGGAGCATGCTCGACTGGAATGACCTGAAGTACCTGGTGGCGGTGGCCCGGCACGGCAGCACCCTTGCCGCAGGCCGGGCTTTGGAAGTCGACCAATCGACCGTTCAGCGGCGACTGACCGCGCTGGAGCGACATATCGGGCGTGCCCTGGTTCAGCGTCATACCAGCGGCTACCGGCTCACCGATTTCGGTGCCGAGATGCTCGAGGCGGCGCAGCAAGTCGAGTGCGCCGTGCAGGCCTTCGAGCAGGCGCTCTCTGTCTCCAGGCGCAATGCGGCAGGTGCGATCCGGCTCACCTGCCCGGAGCCTCTGGTCAATCGCCTCACGCGATCAGGCCTGCTCGACCGCTTCAGTGCGCAGCACCCCGGCTTGCACGTCGAGTTCGTGATGAGCGACAAGTACATCGACCTGCGTGCCGGAGGCGCCGATGTCGCACTGCGGTCCGGGGACACCGACGATGGCGTGCTGGTGGGGCGCAAGGTGGGCGACTCGCTGTGGGCCGTTTATGCCAGCAAGAACTACGTGGCGCGACACGGAAAGCCGTCGAGTGTCCAAGAGCTTTCTGCTCACCCGATCGTGGCATTCGAGGAATCGATGGCGGCCCACCGCGCGAGCCAGTGGCTGCGCCAGGTAGCACCCGATGCCACCGTGGTGGCACGCAACGACAGCGTGCTCGGCCTGCTGCTGTCGGTGAAGGCGGGCGTGGGCATCGGCCCGTTGCCGACGGCGTTGGGCGACTCGGAAGCGGAGCTGGTCCGCGTGCTCGGACCGGTCGCTGAGTTATCGCGGGACTGGCGGCTGTTGGCGATGCCGGAGATACGGAAGACGGCTCGTGTGAGTGCCTTCTTCGACTTCATGGTGGCTGAGATGGAAGCGCTCAAGCCTGTTATTACAGGGTAGCCGAAGGCAGCTAGGATCCTTCCATGAACACTGAATACAGCACCCTTGAGAAGACGCCGACGCCCGTCGGCGAGACGAAGCGAAACCTATGGGCGCGCCCGGTCATTTTGCTGATGGGAGGCATCGCCCTCGCGGTACTTTTGAGTTGGACATTGCCGTAGTTGCGGGCGAACGACCGCGGCCAGTCGCAAGCGGAAGTCGGACGTCAATTGGTGCGCGGCATCAAGCGCTCGGTGATGTCGCTTCAAACGCATGGCCCCTATCGCCACCCTGAGCAGCCCGTCCTTGGGGTAGGGGCTTGCGGTTGCTGTCCGTTGGTGGCCAGGTCGCTGTGGATACCGCCGCAGTGAAGGCCTGCGAGCTGGTAGCTGACTAGGTGGTCAGCTTCGCGCGAATGATGAGGGCGGCGACTGCCAGCTTGATAGCGAATGCCTTGTTGCGTTGATCGAAAGAGGCGAGGGTTAGTCCTCAATCGTTTCACTCCGGGATTTGTATGATGACCTGCCAACCTGCTCAATGGACGACTTGACCGGTTGGCACTGCCCGGTTGCGACCGTGTGAGCGTTGGTTTGCCTCGAGCAGTCTTTCAAAAATAACAGGAGACAAAAATGACCTTCCTCACTCGCATCGCCGCGACGGCGGCACTCGTGGCATCTACCGCAGCGTTTGCCGCAGGTCCTGCCGTGGTCAGTGGCCCCGGCGAAAACCCCGGTTGCTTCAAGCCTTGGGACGCCAGCACCAAATACTTCCAGTGGCCTGCCAAGAAGGGGCCTTATCGCATCGCGCTGGCCAACGGCTTCGTAGGCAATACCTGGCGCATCCAGATGATCAAGATGGCGAAGGCTTATGCCGCGACGCCCGACATGAAGTCGCAGGTCAAGGAGTTCAAGATCGTGTCGACGGGCACGGACGTGGCGGCCCAGATCGCGGCGATGGACAACTTCATCAACTCCGGCTACGACGCGATCATCACGCTGGCGGTCAACCCGTCGGCCTTCGGTCCGGTAATCAAGCGTGCCAACGCGGCGGGCGTGGTGATCGTGCCGTTCGACAACGTGCTCGATTCCGACCAGGTCATGATGGTCAACGAGGACCAGACCTCGATTGGGTCGCAGTCTGGCGATTGGCTGTTGAAGAACCTGAAAGGCAAGACAGGAAAGCTGTTGGAAGTGCGCGGCCTGCCGGGCAACTCGGTCGACCGCGACCGTCACCTCGGGTTCAGGAAGTCCGTCGAGGCGCCGGGCAACAAGTTCGAAATCATCGAGGTCGTCGGCAACTGGGACGACGGAACAGCGCAGAAGGCGGTTGCGGATGCCGTGTCCGTGCACAAGAAGTTCGACGCGATGTTCGTGCAGGCCGGCTCCACGGGTGCCGTGCGTGCGCTCATCGACGCGAAGCATCCGATGATCCCCGTGTCGGGTGCCGACGAGAACGGTTTTCGCAAACTGTGCGTCGCCAATGCGAAAGACGGCTTGTTGTGCGCATCGATCGGCCAGTCTCCCGGACTGGTCGCGATCTCTATGAAAGCCGCCGTGTCCGCCCTGCAGGGCAAGGTCATGCCGCAGTTGATCTCGGTGCCGATTCCGCAGACCAGCCATCCGAACTTCAAGGCGGGCGAGACCTACTACCCCGACCTGAGCGATAACTTCTTCACTACCAACGAGTTCCCCGACTGCGGTGTGAACCTGAAGGCCACGGACATCATGTCCAAGGACGAGAAGAATAACTAGGCCACACCGCGCACTCGACGCCGTGGAGCCGATCCTGCAACTTATCGACGTGGCCAAGCGCTACGGCGGCGTGCGTGCGCTCGAGCACGCCAGCTTTGCCGTCGCGCCTGGGCGCATTCATGCATTGCTGGGCGAGAACGGGGCGGGCAAGTCGACACTGATCAAGGTCATGTCCGGTGTAGTCCAGCCGGACGAAGGCCGGATCGTCCTCGAAGGCGTGGAGCGTCGGTTCGCGCACCCGCAGCAGGCGGTGCGCGCCGGCATCGCCTGCATCTTTCAGGAACTGTCGCTCATGCCCGATCTGAGCGTGGCAGACAACATCTGCATCACCGATCCACCCACGCGCTTCGGCCTGGTCGATCGCAAGGCACAACGTCGCGTGGCCGAAGCCGCATTGGCGCGAGCGGGTGCCGAAGACATCCATCCGCTCGCGCCCGTGGAGAGCCTCACGCTCTCCCGTCGGCAAATGGTCGAGATCGCGAAAGCCCTGGCGCGCGAACCGAAGATCCTGATCCTCGACGAAGCCACTTCGGCGCTGACCGCGGCCGACGTGAAGCGCGTGTTCACGCTGCTCAATCGGCTGCGCAGCGAAGGCATGGCGATCGTCTACATCTCGCACCGCATGAACGAGATCAAGGAACTTGCTGACGACTGTTCCGTGTTTCGCAACGGCAGCCACGTGGCCACCTTCGCGGCCGGGACGCAGAGCGATGCGCAGACCGTGGAAATGATGATCGGGCGCGACATCGCGCATGCGTACCCCCCCAAGCCCGCACCTTGCGACCCCTCCGGCACGCCGGCGCTCGAGGTACGCGGCCTGTCGTGGAACGGCCGTCTTCACGACATCGACATCGCCGTGCGGCCTGGCGAGATCGTGGGCCTCGGCGGCCTGGATGGTCAGGGGCAGCGCGAGTTGTTCCTGGCCCTGTTCGGCGTGTTGCGCGGTGCGGCCGGCGAACTCTTGCTGGAGGGCCGGCCGGTCAAGGTCCGCAATCCCCGACACGCCAAGAGCACCGAGGTGGGCATCGCCCTGGTGCCCGAAGACCGCAAGACCGACGGGCTGATGCTGCCCATGTCGGTCAACGACAACCTCAGCTTCGCGGCGCTCGATCGCCTGAGCCGCATGGGTGTGGTCGCGACCGCGGTCGAGGACAAAGCCGTGGCGGAGATGGTGCGACGGCTGTCGATCAAGGTGTCGAACGTGCGCGTGCCCGTCGGCACGCTGTCGGGTGGCAACCAGCAGAAGGTCGTCATCGGCAAGTGGTTGATGAACGCGCCGCGCGTCTTGTTGCTCAGCGACCCGACTCGCGGCATCGACGTCGGTACCAAGCAGGAGATCTACGCGCTGCTGCGCGAACTCGCTGCCGCGGGCGCCGCGGTCATGCTGTATTCCACGGACTATGCGGAGCTCATCGGCTGCTGCGATCGGGTCGCGGTGTTCTTCGACGGGCGCATCGTGCGCTGGCTGGCCGGCGCCGAACTCACCGAACACGCGCTGGTGTCGAGCGCGCTCAACCTCGAGGCCGAGACCGCCTGATGCACTCCGACGCGTACTACCGTCTGCGCGAACACCGTGCCACGCTGATCGCAGTGGCCTTGTTCGTCGTGATTTTCGCGCTCTACATTGCCAAGCACCAGGTCGGATGGACGGTGCCTGTTTTGACGACGGCGGCGAACAAGGGCGTGCTGCTGGCCATCGTCGCGATGGCCCAGACGCTCGTGGTCCTGACGGGAGGCATCGACCTCTCGGTCGGCATGGTGTTCGTGCTGGCCAATTGCCTCGCGTCGCATTTGGTGGTCGGTACGCCGTTGCAGGCGGCCGTCGGCGTGATTGCAGTGCTGGCGGCAGGGGCTGCCTGCGGCTTCGTGAACGGCGCGATCATCGTCTACGGAAGGCTGCAGCCGATCATCACGACGCTGGCCACCGGCATCATCTATTTCGGCTTCTCCCTCGGCCTACGGCCGGTACCCGGTGGCGACGTGCAGGCCGATCTCGCCGAGGCGCTCACCGGTGCGTTGCCTGGCGGTGTGCCGACGATGCTGGTCGTGCTGCTCGCCGTGGTGCTGCTGGTGTGGGTCCCGTACAGCCGCTCGGTCGTCGGCCGCGCTGCGCTGGCCATCGGGTCGTCGGAAGCCGCGACCTACATGTCCGGCGTTGCAATTGGCCGGGCAAGGATCGTCGCGTACACGCTGGCCGGCTTTCTGGCCGCCGTGGGGGGTCTGCTGCTGACCTTCGTCACCTTCTCGGGCGAAGCCTCGGCGGCCATCGGCGGCGTCTATACGCTCAATGCGATCGCCGCCGTCGTGATCGGCGGCACAGTGCTGTCGGGAGGCGCCGGCAGCGCCATCGGATCGATCTTCGGCGCCTTCACGCTTCGCACCATCGGTGACCTGCTTTTCGTTTTCGACCTCGAGCCGTTGTGGCAGCCGTTGTTTCAGGGCGTGATCCTGCTGGTGGCGGTCAGCCTCGGTTCGCTCCGCCTGCTCAGGCTCGACAACCGGCTCGACATGTTCAGATGACGCGCGCATGACGACCCTCGTGCTGCGACTTCGCGATTCAGGCCATCTGCCGGTGGTGGCGGGCGCGCTGTGCACGCTCGGCCTCCTGCTGATCGGCAGCCTGTATTCCCGCAACTTTCTTTCGGCCGACTATCTGTTGCTGCAATTGCAGATCGCCTCCTTCCTTGGCGTGGTTGCGACCGGCGCGATGCTCGTCATCCTGCTGGGTGGTATCGATCTTTCGGTGCCGTGGGTCGTCACGGTGGGCGGCATGATGTCGACTGCCGCGGCAGGCTGGTGGGGCGACACCGGCGCGTTGCTGGCCATTCCTTTCGGCATCGGATGCGGCGCGATGCTGGGCTTGCTCAATGGCATCGGCGTGGCGTACCTGCGGGTGCCCTCGATGATCTTCACTCTGGGCATCAACGCCGTCGCCCAGGGCCTGATCGTGCTGCAGACCGGTGGCTTTGCGCCGCAAGACCGGGCGACCCCTGCGATGCACGAACTGGCGACCGGGCGGCTGGTGTTCGGCTTGCCGAATGCGTTGCTGGTGTGGGCTGTCGTCGGCGCTGCGACCATGTTCCTGCTGCACCGCACGACGCTGGGCCGCTCGATCTATGCCGTCGGAAACCGCGAACGCGCGGCCTACCTGTCCGGCATCGACACGCGACGAGTCACCCTGCTGTGCTTCGTCATCGCCGGGGCATGCTCGGCCGCGGCCGGTGTACTGCTCACCGGCTATTCGACCAAGGCTTACCAGGCAATGGGCGACGCCTACCAGTTACCTGCCATCGCAGCGGTGGTGCTGGGCGGCACCAACATATTGGGTGGACGAGGCTCCTACCTCGGCACCGTCGTCGGCGTGGTGATGATCACCCTGCTGCAATCGATCCTGTCGGTGATGCAGATTCCGGAGATGGGCCGTCAGGTGATCTATGGCGTGGTCATCATCGCGATGCTGCTCGTCTACGGGCGTGGGCGCCGGCACTCGGAATGAAGCGCGGCCCGCAGGCCGAGCGCATCGCCAGCACGATGAACCTGCCGGCCGCCCCCGCCCCGGGCCGCCTGCTGTCGGTCGACCGGTTGTCGGATCGACTGGCCTCGATTCTCGCTTCGCAGATCGAACTGGGCGAATTGCGACCCGGCGATCGTTTGCCGACGGAAGCGCACCTCGCCAATGCCCACGGCGTGTCGCGCAGCGTCGTGCGCGAGGCCTTGCACCTGCTTCGCTCGCGCGGGCTGTTGCGCTCGCGCCAGGGCTCCGGCGCATTCGTTCAGCCGCCTTCGACGACGCAACCGCTGGTGTTCGATTCGCGCGTGCTGACTTCTCCCTTGTCCGTTGTCCAGGTGGTCGAGGTGCGTCGTGCGCTCGAGGGAGAGATGGCGGCACTCGCGGCCGAGCGGGCGACCGCGACGCAGGTGCGGTCAATGCGCATGGCATTGAAGGCGCTCGACGCTGCAACCGCCGCCGGAGCCGACGGTGTCGCCGAGGATTTGTTGTTCCACCGCAAGATTGCAGAGGCGACCGGCAATCCACAGTTCGGATTGTTCATCGGCTTCATCGAGCAATACCTTCGCGACGCGATGCGCGTGACGCGGGCCAACGAGGCACGCCGGTCGGACTTCGCGAATGCCGTTCGGGCTGAGCACGCGGACATCGTGCAGGCCATCGCCGAACACGACAGCGCGCGTGCGCGGCGCATGGCCACGCGCCACATGAAGCGAGCCGTGCTGCGCCTGTCCGAAGGTGGCGTGACGCCAGCAGCCGATTAGCGACCGGCCCTGCCGCTTGACGGTCTCTTACGGAGAGCCGCAGGCGGGCGCTGCCACGTGACAATGGACCGGAAGCGCTGCTGTGGGCAGCCCACCCTTACAAACCCGTGTCAGAAAAGACGCCGTTCTATTGCAGGGAGCGTATGAAATAGGTAACTCCGGCGTGTCCGCCGACTCGACGTCGCGTTAGTGCGTTATCTTCGACTTCCCATGACCACCGTGCCAACGCCGCCGCAACTCGCCCACATCGATGACGATGCACTCGCGAGCCTCGCTGCGAGCTGGCGTGCGCAGGCGGCACGTGGTGACCGAGAAGCCTTTGGCATCGCGCATGCACTGGAAGTCGAACGCAGGCGACGCCTGCGGGCGAGCCAGATGCAACAACTGCCGCCCGAGAAGCCGCCGATTGCGCGGCCGTGGTGGAAGTTCTGGAATTCGGCAGCCGACGACCAGTCGATGTGGCCGTCCTGACGGACCGATAGCGGACGCCGCGCCAGCGAGCTTCGACACCGACACCACGCAACGTAGTGCCGGTCATGGATGAATACCCTCGGTCGGTTTTGCCGGGCGCTGAAATACATTGCCCGTTGAGACAACGATGCCGCGATACAGCGGTGCCGCACACCCATAGGACGTCATGACCATCAGCCACACCTCCGGCATTTCCCGCCGCAAGTTTTCAGGGGCTCTTTCCGGTGCTGTCACCGCGAGCATTGCATTGCCCGGCTTCATGGGTCAGGCGTGGGCGCAGGGTGCCACCATCAAGATCGGCATGTGCGCGCCGGTGACCGGTCCGGCCGCTGAGTCGGGCAGGTATGCACAGATCGGGGCCAAGCTCGCGATCGAAGCTGTGAACAAGGCAGGCGGCGTGCTTGGCAAGCAGGTCGAACTGATCGTCGAAGACGACCAGACCACCAATCCGGGCATCGTGCTGGCATTTTCCAAGTTGGCCTCACAGACCGATATCGTCGGCTTCCTCGGCTCGATTCGTTCGACGCAAGTCCACGCGATGGCACCCGACGTGATGAAGATCGGCAAGCCGGTGATGATCGGTGGCACCGACCCGACGCTCACGCACATGGGCAACCAGTGGCTGTTTCGCTTTCGTCCCAACGACTCGTACTCGGGCAGCGTCATCGCCGAATACGGCGTCAAGACGCTCGGCAAGAAAAAGTGGGCGATCGTGCATTCGACGGACGCTTTTGGCACGGCGGGCGGCAAGGCGCTGACGGCAGGCCTAGCCAAACACGAAGGCACGACCATCGCGCTCGATCAGGGCTACGCCAACCAGAGCCAGGACTTCACGCCGGTGGTGCTCGCCATCAAGCAGTCGGGCGCCGACATCCTCGGCTCCTACTTCACGTTCGAAAACGACCTCGGCGTGTTCGCCCGGCAACTGCGCCAACTCGGCGTGACCATTCCCTACATCGGCTCGCCATCGATCGTGAACATCACGGCCTTGAAGCTCGCCGGCCCGGCGCTCTACGGCACTTACGGCGTGGCGGACTACGCCGAGGAGTCGAGCCCGGCCTCCAAGGCGTTCGGCAAGGCCTACCGCGATGTCGCCAAGGTCGCGCCCGACAACCAGTCGTCATGGACCTACGACGCCATCACCGTGCTGTGCATGGCGATCAACAAAGCCGGCAAGACCGATCCCGTCGCCGTGCGCGAGGCCATCCTGGCGATCCGAAAACACGCCGGCGCCGAGGGCGAGTACAACTTCGACGCCAACGGCGACGGCCTGCATGGCTACAACATCGTGAAGAACGACAAGGGCAACATCGTCTTCGACAAGCACGTCGAGTCGGGCACCTGATCCGCGATGGATCTCGCCCTTCAGCTCTTCTTCACGGGCTTGGGCATCGGCGCGGTGTACGCGCTGGTCGCTCTTGGCTTCGTCTTGATCTTTCGCGCGACCAACGTCGTCAACTTTGCCCAGGGCGAGTTCTCGATGGTCGGCGCGTACCTCATGGTCGTCTTCGCCGTCGACCTCAAGTGGCCGTACGGCTGGGCCTTTCTCGCGGCGCTCACCGGCATGGCGCTGCTCGGTGCGGTGTTCAACCTCGGCGTGTACTACCCGCTGCGCAACCGCACGTTTTTGCCGGTGATCATCGCAACGATCGGCGCGTCCATCTTCCTGTCCAACTCGGTGCTCGCGCTGTACGGGCCGCAACCGCAGGTGCTGGAAGGCTGGTTCGAAACGCCGGGCCTGCAGATCGGCCCGGTGTACCTCGACAGCCAGTACCTGCTCATCATGGTGGTGACGCTGGTTCTGGTCGCCTTCAACTTCTGGTTTTTCGAGCGCACCATGCTCGGCAAAAAACTGCAGGCGACCTCGCAAGACAAGGAGATGGCGTCGTTGCTCGGCATCCCGGTGTCCGCGATGATCATGCTCACCTTCGTGTACTCGGCGCTGCTCGGTGGCGTGGCGGGCATTCTGGTGGCGCCGATTCTTTTCGTGTCGATCCAGATGGGCTCGACCATCGCGCTGAAGGCCTTTGCGGCCACCATCATCGGCGGCTTCGGTGACGTCAAGGGCGCGATCATCGGTGGGCTCGCGCTCGGCGTGATCGAGACTTTCGGTGCCGCCTACATCTCGGTTCCGTACAAGGACGGTTTCGCGTTTCTGGTGCTCGTCGCGTTCCTCATCTTTCGACCGCAGGGCATCTTCGGCGAGCGCGTGGCCGAGAAAGCATAGCCGTGGCGAGCACACGGCAGACGTTGGGTACCCTGGGCTTCGCGGCCCTGGCGGCAGCAGCGGTGGCACTCGTCACGCTGGTGCCGATGCAGGACTACACGGTCCACATCCTGGTGCAGACATCGACCTTCGCCATCGCGGTGTTCGGGCTGACGGTGGTGCTCGGGCTCTGTGGGCAAATCAATCTGGCGCAGGCGGCGTTCTTCGGGTTCGGCGCGTACGCGGTCGGGCTCGGCACCGCGGACCTGCACATGAACTTCTGGCTTGCGCTGGCAATGGGCGCGGGCATCGCGCTGGTAATGGGTGCCTTGCTCGGCATGACCACGCTCAAGCTGGGCGGTCACTACCTCGCGATGGTGACCATCAGCTTCCAGCAGATCGTGACGCTCATCATGGTCAACTGGATTCCGGTGACGCACGGGCCCGATGGCGTCGGGCGCATTCAGCGGCCGCTGCTGTTCCAGTCGTCGCAGGCGTTTCTCGGCGTTTGTGTATTCGCGGTCGCGGTCATCGGCTACCTGGTGTGGCGGCTGCCGCAAACACCGCTCGGCCGCTCGATGCGCGCGGTGCGCGACAACGAACTGGCCGCCGGCGTCGCGGGCATCAACGTCTACAAGGTGAAGGTCGCCGCCTTCGCGCTGTCGGCCGTGCTCGGCGGCATCGGCGGTGGCCTGTTTGCCGGCGGCTTCGCTTACGTGAGTCCCGACCAGTTCAGCTTTGCCGAGTCGATCGTCTTCATCACGATGACGCTGCTCGGTGGCGTCGCGGCACCGGTCGGCGCGCTCATCGGCACGGGCCTATTGATCGTGCTGCCGGAGAGCCTGCGCTTTTTGAAGAGCGTGCCGGGGCTGTACCTGGCGATCTACGGGCTCTCGATCATCCTCATCATTCGCTACATGCCCGACGGCATCTGGGGCTTCGTGCAGAACCGTGTGCGCCGCTGGCTGGCACCGCCGCCGTTCGCCGGAGCGCCGGCCGAGCTGATGCTGGCGCCGGCCTATGCGGCCAGCGCCGACGCCGCGCCGATGGCGCTCGAAGTACGAGACCTCTGCAAGCACTTTGGCGGCGTGAAGGCGGTCGATGGCATTTCGTTTTCGGTGCGGCGTGGGCAGGTTCATGCATTGATCGGACCCAACGGCTCGGGCAAGACCACCACGCTCAACGTGCTGTCGGGCATCTACACCGCGACCTCGGGTCGCGTGTTGCTCGGCGGTCGCGACGTGACGGCGCTGCCGCCTCACGCGCGCACGGTCGCGGGGCTGGGTCGCACCTTCCAGAACATTCGGCTCTTTCGCTCGATGACGGCCCTGGAGAACGTGATCATCGGTGCCGAGCAGCCCGGCAATCAGATTGCTTCGGGTCACGCGGCGCTGGTCGAGCGCGCTCGCGCGGCGCTCGCATTCGTCGGGCTCGAAGCGCGCGCACACGAACTGGTGACCGGCTTTTCATACGGGCACCAACGTCTCATCGAGATTGCCCGGGCGTTGGCCGGCAACCCGACGTTGCTGCTGCTCGACGAGCCTGCGGCCGGGCTCAACTCGACGGAAAAGCTAGATCTGCGCGATCTGTTGAAACGCATCGCCGCGAAGGGCCTGACCATTTTGATCATCGATCACGACATGACGCTGGTGACCGAGGTCGCCGAAAGCATTACCGTGCTCAACTTCGGTCGCCGCATCGCCGATGGCGTGGCGGCCGACGTGCTGCGTCAGCCCGACGTCATCGCGGCCTACCTCGGAACGGAACCCGATGCCCCTGCTTTCACTTGAAGGGCTGAACGTCCGCTACGGCGAGATCGAGGCGCTGCGCGGCCTCTCGCTGTCGATCGAGAGCGGCGAAGTCGTCACGCTGCTGGGTGCTAACGGAGCCGGCAAGTCGACCACGCTGCGCGCGATCTCCGGGCTCAACAAACCCTCCAGCGGCGAGGTGCTGTTCGATGGCAAGTCGATTGCCGGGCTCGGGCCGGAAACCATCGTCAAGCTCGGCATCGCCCATGTGCCCGAGGGGCGACGTTTGTTCCCGGGGCTCACCGCGCGCGAGAACATCATGCTTGGCGCGTCGAACCGCGGGCGTATCGCCAAGGCTGAACTGATCCGCGAATCCGACGAGATGTTCGACCTTTTTCCCGACATCCGACCGTTTGCCGATTCGCTCGGCTGGATGCTGTCGGGTGGACAGCAGCAGATGGTCGCCGTGGCGCGTGGCCTCATGGCCAAGCCGCGCTTGCTGCTGCTCGACGAGCCTTCGTTGGGACTCGCGCCCGTCATCGTGCAAAAGGTGTTTTCGATCATCGGCGAGATCCGCCGGCGCGGCACCACAGTGCTGTTGGTCGAGCAGAACGCGCGCATGGCGCTGTCGGTGGCCGATCGCGGTTACGTGCTGGAGACCGGACGACTGGCGGTGTCAGGCAAGCCGGCGGAGCTGTGGTCGAACGACGAAGTGCGGGCGGCGTATCTGGGTGGGCGGATCGAGAAGACGACCTAGCAGCCAGGCCGGTGGGTGCAGCGGCGACGCCAGCCGCACATGCAGACCTCGACGCAAGCCGTTACTGAAGCAGCACGGCGCGCACGCCTTCGATCAGCAGGCCCATGCCGGCGAGGATCAGGGTGAGGCCTACGAGCCGCTTCATTGCGGCGCGAGACAGGCCAAGGCGCGGAGCATTTTTCATGTGTGCGCCATGCTGCACGGCCGAACCCTTCCACAAGCTGACCAAACCGGCGTGTCGATTGAAGCGGGCAAAGCTGTGGCCGCAAAACCGAACGCACGACACGCGTTACCCTCCCGCGCATGGACCGCCTAGAAAACATAGAGACATTCGTCCGCGTCGCCGAAACACAGAGCTTCGCCGAGGCCGCCCGACAAATGCGCGTCGCGCGTTCGGTCGTCACCGCCCGCGTAAGGCAACTCGAAGACCATGTCGGCGCACCGCTCTTTCATCGGAGCACACGAGTCGTCCGGCTCAGCGATGTGGGCCAGGCTTTCTTGCGCGACTGCACCGAACTTGTCGGACGGGCGAACGACGTCATCGACCAGATGCGCGATGCCAAGAGCGGGCCGGTGGGCACCTTGCGCGTGCATGCGCTCACCGGCTTCGTACTGGGTCACTTCGCGTCTTTGCTTCGCGAATTCCAGGTGAGTTATCCAGACATTCATCTGGAGCTGATCGTCAGCGACGCCGTTGTGGATCCGGTCAAGGCGGGTGTCGATTGCGCGCTGCAAATTTTTCCGGCGGCGTCGACCGATCTCGTGTCGCGCCCGCTCTTTCCTGTGCGTCGCGTGTTCTGCGCCACGCCCGACTACCTGCGTTCGCGCGGCACGCCGGAGAGCCCGCGAGAACTGCATAAGCACACGCTCGGGCTCTACTCGGGCTACCCCACGCGCGACCGCTGGACCTTTCATCACGCGGATGAACAGGTGACCATGTACATGACGGCCAGCCTGCTCACCAACAGCGTCCACCTGCTGCGGGAATATGCGCTGGAGCATGCCGGTATCGTGTGCCTTCCGACGCTCGTCGCCGGCGACGCGATCTTGCGAGGCGATCTTCAGGTGGTGCTGCCGCAGCACCAGTTGTCTTCGTTTTCGCTGAGCGCCGTCTATGCCGGGACGTCGCGCAATGCGTTCAAGCTCAAGCTCTTCATAGAACACATCGTGGCAGCTTTCGCGCGCGTGCCGCCATGGGACGCAGCCATGGTCGACAAGGGTTTGTTGCCCGCGCAACTGATTTTCGACTGAGCGTCTTCAAGGGGTTACAGCCCCGGGAAAACCCTGTCGATTGACCGGATTCACCGAACAATGCGGGCCACATTTAAGGCCTACCGGAAAACCGGTCCGCTTCATAAAGTGCCTGCATCCCGCAGCACCACGATGGCGCTTCGTTGACCACCACAGGATGACCAAAGGAGACACCCCATGGCAGCCGTCTACCAGACCCGTTTCGGATCGCTGAAGAATTTTGAAAAGGGCCATGTCGAGCCGATCTCCGACGACGTGCGCCACTACGCGTTTTCCAACTGCTTCGAGATCGCGAGCAAGAGCAAGCCTTACGAAAAAGTCGTGTTCGGGCAGAACCAGATCTACGTGCTCGAAACGCTGCGCGCAGAGGGCACTTCGCCTTGGTACACCTGTGCGCACGACGAGTTCGCGCTGGTGATGGACGGTGAGGTCGAGGTGCACCTGATCAAGCTCGACGCGGCGCAGGCCGTTGCTGACGTCGAGAAGAACGGTGCGGTAAGGGTCGAGGGCGAACCCCGTGGCCAGAAGATGGGCTGGATGAAGTTGTCGCGCGGCCATCAGGCGCTGCTGCCCAAGAGCACCGCCTACCAGTTCCGTACGCCCGGCGAGCCCGGCGTGATCGTGCTGCAGACCTGCAAGGGCGACCTCTCGATCGAGAAGTGGGCCGATATCTGCCAAACGCACTGATTGAGGAGCCACGCACATGAACGCACCCGCAGAACTCGCCAAGGTGATCGCGTCGCAGCCAGACGCCTCACTCGGCTACAAGAATTTTTCGCTCGGCAGCTTCGGCTTTCGGCGTGACGAATACTTCGTCCATATCAACTGGAAGACGCGCGACGGCCGGCCCATGAGCCACACGATGGACGCCGGCAATTACCTGCGTGCACTGATGCGCGACGTAGCCTGGGGCTTCTTCTACGGCTGGGTCAACTTCGACAACGTGTTCGGCACGGTCAACCACTACCAGTCGGTCGACATGTACGCCGGCAGTTTCAACGGCACCATGAAGGACGCCGGCATCGACATGCTGGAGAACTTCCCGACGGCACAGATCCGTGCCACCTTCGAGGCGATGCTGGACGACTGGACCAACGAGAGCTTCGATCCGTTCTCCGCCCCGCAGGAAACCGGCTCCGCCTACGGGCGCAAGAACGGCAGCAACACCGCGAAGATCACCCGAGCCCGTGAACTCGCCACGCGTTGCGTCGGCCTCAAAGGCGACCTGAATCTGCGCAGCGATGAAAGCGGGGCGCCGATCAACCGGGCCTTCGCCGACGTCTCGCAGTCTCAGCCCGAGCTGCATCCCGAGCCCGGCTTCGAGAACGAAGTCCATGCGTTCAGCCTGTTCGGCTTCTTGAGCCGCTCGCAAGTGACGTGGAACCCGAGTTTCACCTCGGTGGTGAAGCACAGCTTCATGTGCCCGACCACCGAAGAGCACATGCTGCCGATCATTCATGGCAATGATCGTGTCGAGTGGTTTTTCCAGATGACCGATGAAATCCATTGGGACTGCGCCGACAAGAACACCGGCAAGCCGATGGCCCGCGTGATCATGAAGGCGGGAGACATGTCCGCCATGCCCGCCTATTGCCGGCACCAGGGCTACAGCCCCAAGCGCTCGATGCTGCTGGTCTGGGAAAACGGCTCGCCCACCCTGGTCCACGAGATCCAGAAGGGCGAAAGCCCAGAGATCCCCGTTCAGTTCTGAAGCCATGCGGTCCATCGCGACCGCACCAAGGAAAACCTTTTCATGACTCTTGCGGACATTCAGGCCGCGGCTGGCCTTGTCACGCCTGTTCGCCACCAGCTCTTTATCGACGGACGCTTCGTCGATGCCGAATCGGGCGAAACGCTGGCTACGCTCAACCCGCACGACAACTCGACCATCGCCCAGGTCGCACTCGCCGGCAAGGCCGACGTCGACAAGGCCGTCGCTGCGGCGAAGCGGGCGTTTCCCGCGTGGAGTCGCATGGCGGCCGCCGATCGTGGACGCATCCTGCTCAAGCTTGCCGACCTGATCGAAGCCAACACCGAAGAACTGGCGCGACTCGAATCGCTCGACACCGGCCATCCGATACGCGACTCCCGCAAACTCGACGTGCCGCGCACGGCAGCGTGCTTCCGCTACTTCGGTGGCATGGCCGACAAGTTCCAGGGCGAGACGATTCCGGTCGAGGCCGGCTTCCTGAACTACACGCTGCGCGAGCCGGTCGGCGTCGTCGGCCAGATCGTGCCGTGGAACTTTCCACTGATGTTCACCAGCTGGAAGATGGCGCCTGCGCTGGCTGCGGGCAACTGCATCGTGATGAAACCCTCGGAGATCACGCCGCTCAGCTCTTTGAAGATTGCAGAATTGATGGCCGAGGCCGGCATGCCACCCGGCGTGGTCAATATGCTGCCGGGGCTCGGCAGCGTGGCGGGCCAGTGCATCGCCGAGCATCCGGACATCGCCAAGATCGCCTTCACCGGCAGCACTGCGACCGGTCGCCGCATCGTCCAAGCCAGTGCTGGCAATCTCAAGAAGGTGCAGCTCGAACTCGGCGGCAAGGGCCCGAACATCGTGTTCGAAGACGCCAACCTGCAGGCCGCCGTCAACGGCAGCGCCTGGGCAATTTTCCATAACCAGGGGCAGGCCTGCATCGCAGGTTCGCGCTTGATGCTGCACGAGAAAATCGCCGACGCCTTCCTCGACAAGTTCGTCCCGCTGGCGCAGTCGATCCGCCTCGGCAACCCGCTCGACGACGCGACCGAAATGGGCCCGCTCACCAGCGCGCTGCACAAAGACCGCGTGCTGGCGTATGTCGACATCGCGCGCGAGCAGGGCGGCGAGGTGTTGGTGGGAGGCCGCGCACCGGGCGGTGACCTGGCGGCCGGTTGCTATGTCGAGCCGACCATCGTACGGGCGCGTTCGTCACGCGATCGCATTGCACAGGAAGAAGTGTTCGGTCCCTTCGTCACCGTGCTCACCTTCAAGGACGAGGCGGAAGCGATGGAGATCGCCAACGGCACCGACTACGGCCTGGGCAGCGGCTTGTGGACCGGCAACTTGCAACGTGCGCACCGCATGGCGCGTGACCTGCACGCCGGCATGGTGTGGATCAACAGCTACAAGCGCGTCAGTCCCGGCTCACCGTTCGGTGGCGTCGGGCAGAGCGGCTACGGGCGCGAGATGGGCTTCGACGCCATGCGCGAGTACACCCAGGTCAAGAGTGTGTGGGTCAACATCGACGCGCAGATTCCACCGCACTTCGTACGTTGAAAAAAGCCGCAGTGAAAGCTCCGATGCAAGACTTCGTCTACACCAGCCATTCGCAGCGCGTGGTGTTCGGCATCGGGTCGATGAAGCATCTGGCGCGCGAGATCGACGCCCTCGGCGGGTGCCGCGCGCTGGTGTTGTCGACGCCCGAGCAACGCACGCAGGCCGAGCGCGTGGCCGACATGCTCGGCACGCAAGCCGCTGGCATCTTCGACCGCGCCGTGATGCACGTGCCGATCGAGACGGCGCGCGAAGCACGTGACGTGGCACGCCGGCTCGGCGCCGACTGCGCCGTCGCCATCGGCGGCGGATCGACCACCGGGCTGGGCAAGGCGATCGCACTCGATTCGGGCTTGCCGATCCTCGCCATTCCGACGACCTACGCCGGCAGTGAGATGAAGTCGATCTACGGCCTCACCGAAGCCGGCGTGAAGAAGACCGGCAAAGACCCGCGTGTGCTGCCGCGCACCGTCCTCTACGACCCCGAGCTTTCGCAGACCTTGCCGCTGGCGATGAGCGTCACCAGCGGCATCAACGCCATCGCGCATGCGGCCGAAGGCCTCTACGCGCAGGACAGCAATCCGGTGATGGACCTGATGGCAGTCGAAGGCATCACAGCCATGGCACGCGCGCTTCCGTCGATCCGCAAAAACGCGCTCGACATCCATGCCCGCACCGATGCGCTCTATGGCGCATGGCTGTGCGGCAGTGTGCTCGGCAGCGTGGGCATGGCGCTGCACCACAAGCTGTGCCACACGCTGGGCGGCAGCTTCAACCTCCCGCATGCGGAGGTACACACCGTTGTGTTGCCACATGCCCTGGCCTTCAATGCCGGTGCGGCGCCGATTGCAATGGCGCGAATTGCCAAGGCGCTGGGCAGCGCGTCAGCGGCGGCGGGGCTGTACGCGCTGGCGCGCGACAACGGCGCACCCACCGCGCTCAAAGACATTGGCATGCGAGCCGAAGACCTCGACCGCGCAGCGGACCTGGCGGTGAGCAATCCGTACTGGAACCCGCGGCCTTTTGGCCCGACAGAACGCGGCGCGATTCGCGCGCTGCTGCAGCGCGCCTGGGATGGCGAGCCGCCGCGCTGATGGCGTCCGGTAGCAACCGAATTTGTGCAACGACATAACGAAGAAGGAGACAACCATGGCTTTCAATCGCAGACAGTTCACCCAGGCCGCAGCGGCCCTCGCCGCCACCGGCGCTACGCCGCTGGTGTTCGCGGCCGACACGATAAAGATCGGGTTCGTGTCGCCGCAGACCGGCCCGCTCGCGCCGTTCGGCGAAGCCGACAAGTGGGTCATCGAACAGATGAAGACGGCCTTCAAGGACGGCATCAACGTCGGCGGCAAAAAGTACGCGGTGCAGATCGTACTGAAAGACAGCCAGTCGAATCCGAACCGGGCCGGCGAAGTCGCCAACGACCTGATCCTGAAAGAAAAGGTCGCGCTCATGCTTACCGCGGGTACGCCCGAAACCGCCAACCCGGTGAGCGATGCGTGCGAGCTGAACGAGGTGCCTTGCATCTCCAGCGTGGTGCCATGGCAGCCCTGGTTCTTTGGGCGCAAGGGCGACCCGGCCAAAGGTTTCAACTGGACCTACCACGTGTTCTGGGGGCTCGAGGACGTCATCGCCACCTACACCAATGGCTGGAAGACGGTGGCGACAAACAAGAAAGTCGGCGGCCTGTTCCCCAACGATGGCGACGGCAACGCTTGGGGCGACAAGGAGCTCGGCTTTCCCAAACCGCTGGCGCAGATGGGCTTCACCCTGACCGACCCCGGCCGCTTCCAGAACGGCACGCAGGACTTCAGTGCGCAGATCGCGGCCTTCAAGAAAGACGGCGTCGAGATCGTCACCGGGGTGGTGATTCCGCCGGACGCCAAGACCTTTTTGACGCAAGCGAAACAGCAGGGTTTCAAGCCGAAGATCATTACGCTCGGCAAAGCGCTGCTGTTCCCGGGGGCCATTGAAGCGCTCGGCGATCTGGGCGATGGCCTGTCGACCGAAGTCTGGTGGAGCCCGTCGCATCCGTTCACATCGAGCCTCACCAAGCAGAGCGCCAAGGCGCTGGCCGACGCTTACGAAGCCGGTACGAAAAAGCAGTGGACGCAGCCGATCGGCTTTTCGCATGCGCTCTTCGAAGTGGCGGTCGATGCGCTGTCGCGCGCCAAGTCGCAGAAGGCGTCCGACGTGCGCGATGCCGTCGCCGCGACGTCGATCGATTCGGTGGTCGGCCCGGTGAAGTGGGGCGGTCAGGGCCCGTTCAAGAACGTGAGCAAGACGCCGTTGGTGCTCGGCCAGTGGGGCAAGGGCAAGAAGTACAAGTACGAGATGGTCATCGTCAACGACGAAGCAGCCAAGAGCATTCCGGTCGGCGGCACGCTGCGGCCGATGCCGAGCTGAGCGATGACGCTTCTGGCGCTGCACGGGGTCAGCAAGTCGTACGGCGCGCTCAAGGTTATCGACGACATCACGTTGTCGGTGAGCGAGGGCGAAACGCTGGGCATCCTCGGGCCGAACGGCGCGGGGAAGACCACGCTGTTCAACCTGATCTCGGGCGACGCGCGGGCCGATGCCGGCCGCATCGAGTACGAGGGGCGCGACGTGACCGGGCTCAAGCCGCATCAGCGCTGCCAGGCCGGCATCGGCCGGAGCTATCAGGTGCCGCAGCCGTTCGGCAACATGAGCGTGTTCGAAAACCTGGTGACCGCTGCCTGCTTCGGGGCGCAGCAAAGCGAGCGGGAAGCCTGGAACACGGCGCACGAGGTGCTGGAGCAGACCGGGCTCATGCCGCACGCCAACAAGCCGGCGGGTGGCCTGACGCTGCTGAATCGCAAACGGCTGGAGCTTGCGCGGGCGTTGGCGACGCGGCCCAAGTTGCTGTTGCTCGACGAGATCGCGGGCGGCCTTACCGAGCACGAGGCCAAGCAGCTGGTCGAGGAACTGCAGCGCATCAAGTCGCGTGGCATGACCATGATCTGGATCGAGCATGTGGTGCATGCGCTGCTGTCGCTTGCCGACCGGTTGTTCGTCATCAACTTCGGACAGAAGCTGGCCGAGGGCGAACCGCGTGCCGTGATGAACGACGGCGAAGTGCGCCGTGTGTACATGGGGATGGAAGCGTGACGGCTCTATTGCAGACACAGGGCTTGCAAGCCTTCTACGGCGATGCGCAGGCGCTGTTCGGTGTCGACTTCACGCTGGCGCAAGGCGAACTGGTCGCCATCATCGGCGCCAATGGTGCGGGCAAGTCGACGCTGCTCAAGTGCCTGACCGGCCTGGTTCGCGCGCCGCGCGATGCGGTGCGATTCAAGGGCGAAACCATTGGCGGATTACCCCCCGGCGAGATCGTCAAGCGCGGTCTCGCGATGGTGCCGGAAGGCCGGCGTCTGTTTCCGAGCCTGAGCGTCGAGGAGAACCTGCTGATCGGTGGCCTCACACAGCGCAAGGGGCCGTGGAACCTGAGCCGCCTTTACGCGCTCTTTCCCATCCTGGCCGACAAGCGCAGCCATCCTGCCACGTCGTTGTCGGGTGGCCAGCAGCAGATGGTGGCGCTGGGGCGGGCACTCATGAGCAACCCCGATGTGCTGTTGTGCGACGAGCTGTCCCTGGGCCTGGCGCCCATCGTCATCCGCGAGATCTACGCCGCCATGCCCGACATCACGGGTGAAGGCATGACGGTGGTCATCGTCGAGCAGGACGTGACGATGGCGCAACGCGTGTCGCAACGCATCTACTGTCTGCAGGAGGGGCGTGTGTCGTTGCAGGGCCGCTCCGTTTCGATGACGCGCGAACAGATATCGCAGGCGTACTTCGGCTTGTGATGGCAGCACGAAACGTAACGCGAGTGGAGCCACTGCATTGATCGAAACCATCCTCCAGGGCATTCTGCTCGGCGGTCTCTACACGCTGTTCGCGCTCGGCCAGTCGCTGATGTTCGGCGTGATGCGGCTGACGAACACGGCGCAGGGCGACTTCATCATCCTTGGCGCCTTTACGGTGATCGCGAGCACGTCGCTGTTCGGAGATGCGCCGCTGCAGGTGGCGGTGGCAGCGCTCGCCGTGTTGCCGATCGCCTTCGGGTTCGGCTACGCGCTGCAGCGCTACGTGTTGAACGGCACGCTCGGCAAAGATCCGCTGCCGTCGCTGGTCGTGACCTTCGGCCTCTCGATCGTGATCCAGAACATGCTGCTCGAATTGTTCTCGGCCGACCCGCGCTCCATCGAGACGGCTGGTCTCAACACGCAAGGCTTGCGCATTGGTGAGTCGCTGTCGGTCGGCGTGTTGCCGCTGATCGTGCTTGCTATCGCGCTGGTGGCGACGGCCGCCCTGCAGTGGCTTTTCGCACGCACGGCGCTCGGTCGCTCGTTCAGGGCGGTGTCGGATGACCGCGAGATCGCCGAACTCATGGGCCTCAACGCGAAGAAGGTCTACGCGCTGGCAACGGCAATCGCCTTCGTGCTGATCGCCATTGCGGGGGCGTTGCAGGGTATGCGCACAACGGTGTCGCCGTCCGATGGCCCGCTGCTGCTGCTCTTTGCCTTCGAGGCCGTGATCATCGGCGGCATGGGTTCCTTTTGGGGCACGCTGGCCGGCGCGATGATCCTCGGCATCACGCAGCAGATCGGCTTCAGGCTCGATCCGGGCTGGGGCATCTGGTTCGGCCACATCGTTTTTCTGCTCGTGCTGGTGCTGCGCCCGCAGGGGCTCTTTCCGAAGACCCGAGGATGATGCCGATGACGCAAGTGACCGATTCGAATGTCGACGTCGTGCGCGGTACCGCCGCCAGCCGTGCCGCTTTGGTAGTGGCGGCCGTGCTCGTCGTGCTGGCGGCGAGCCTGCCGTTCTGGGGCGAATCAAGTTGGATGCGCGAGTTCGTACAGGTCGCCTGCTACTTCATTTTCGCGATGATGTGGAACCTGCTCGCGGGCTATGGCGGCATGGTGAGCATCGGCCAGCAGGCGTACTTCGGTTTTGGCGGTTACGTGATGCTGATGCTCGGAAATTTCCTCGGGCTCAATCCGTTTGTCGCGATTCCGCTGGGTGCCGTCGCTGCGGGGCTCATCGCGGTGCCTGTGTCTTACGTCGCGTTCCGGCTGGCGGGCGGCTACTTCGCAATCGGCACCTGGGTCATCGCCGAAGTGTTTCGCCTGAGCTTCGCAAACGTGTCTGCGGTGGGGGGTGGCTCCGGCACCACGCTCACCGCGCTGCGTGGTATCGAGAAAGCGACGCGCGAAAGCGTGACCTACTGGATGGCACTGGCTTGCGTGGTGGCGGCCATCGCGTTGGTTTTTCTTTTCCTCCGCAGCAAGCGCGGCCTGGCATTGCTCGCGATACGCGACAACGAAGTGGCGGCCGAATCGCAGGGCATCCCGGTGGCGCGCATGAAGCTCGCCGTGTATGTGGTGGCGGCCTTCGGTGCCGGGCTGGCGGGAGCTCTGTACTTCGTTGGCAATCTGCGCATCAGCCCCGATGCAGCCTTCAGCGTCAACTGGTCGGCCTTCGCGATCTTCATGGTGGTGATCGGCGGCATCGGTCGCATCGAAGGGCCGCTCGTCGGCGCTGTGATCTTCTGGGCGCTCAACAAATTTTTGAGCGACTATGGCACTTGGTATTTGCTCGGCCTCGGCCTGCTCGCGATCGTGGTCACCCTTTTCTTCAAGCAGGGCTTGTGGGGCTACGCGCAGCAACGCTGGGGCTGGTCGCTCTTTCCCACGCAGCGCCGGCTGATTGAAATTTCAGGAGACCGTTCCCCATGAGAAACATCAACGAAGACACCATCACCACCGCCGTACTCGAAAGCATCGCAGGCTGCGACAACCCGCGATTGAAGGAAGTGATGTCGGCGCTGGTGCGCCATCTGCACGACTTCGCGCGCGAGGTGAAGCTCACCGAGGCCGAGTGGATGGAGGGCATCCAGTTCCTGACCGCCACGGGGCAGAAGTGCGACGAGAAACGGCAGGAGTTCATCCTGCTCTCGGACACGCTGGGCCTGTCGATGCTGACGGTGGCGCTCAACCATTCGAAGAGTCCGCAAGCCACTGAGGCGACGGTGTTCGGGCCGTTTCATGTGCACGGCGCGCCGCAGCTCGAGCAGGGCGACGACATGTCCGGCGGCGCGGTCGGTGAGCCGCTCTTCGTCCAAGCCACAGTGCGCGGCATCGGCGGTGAGGCGGTTCCGCATGCCGAGGTCGATGTGTGGGAGGCCGACGCCGATGGCTTCTACGACGTGCAACGCCCGGAGCTCACCGGCCCGCAAGGCCGAGCTGTGTTCAAGACCGATGGTGAAGGGCGGCTTAACTTCAAGGCGGTGTTGCCGGTGGCTTATCCGATTCCGACCGATGGGCCGGTGGGGCGCATGCTGGCCGCGGTCAAGCGGCATCCGTGGCGCCCGGCGCACGTGCATTTCATCGTGAAGGCGCCGGGCTATGAGACGCTCATCACGCATGTCTTCGTCGACGGCGATACGTACCTCGACAGCGATGCGGTGTTCGGGGTGCGCACCTCGTTGATCGGCAACTACGTGCGTCATGCGCCGGGCACGGCACCCGACGGCTGCGTGCAGGCAACCGCGTTTCACACGCTCGACTTCGGCTTCGTGCTGGAGCCGGCGCAGGCCTGAGCTTCGACCCGAGCACGGCGCCTGGCTCAGGTCCGCACCGCCGCGCTGAAGCCTAGCGTTGTTTGCCGCTCAGGAAAGGCTCCGGATCGACCGCGACGCCTTGCTTCCGGATCTCGAAGTGCAGCTTGACGCGGTCGGTACCGCTCTTGCCCATCTCGGCGATCTTCTGGCCTTGCCGCACCACGTCGTTCTCTTTGACCAGCGCCTTGTCGATGTGCGCGTAGGCGGTGATGTAGGTGTCGTCGTGCTTGACGATGATCATCGTGCCGTAGGCCTTCAACGCATTGCTGACGATGACGACGCGGCCGTCGCGCGATGCCAGGATCGGGTCGCCCAACTCGCCCGCGATGTCCAGGCCTTTGCTCTTGTTGCCGTCGAAGCGCGCGATAGTGGCGCCTGCTGCCGGTGAACCGAAGAGCGGTGCTGGTTTGGGCGGCGGCGTGACGGGTGGAGCAACAGGCGGCTGCTGCGCCACCGGCGGCAGCGAGGGCGACGGCGGCGCATTCAACGGCACGTTGGTGCCGCAGGCCACGAGGCCGGTAGCGATGAAGACGGCCGCGGCTGCGCGAAGGATCAGGGTCGAAAGGTGCATGGCGCTCATTGGAACGCAATCGATGCCAGACGTTCCACAAGTAGCCTTTTTTTACTTTAAGGGTTTGGCCTAGGGTGTGCCGCCAGTTTTTGTAGTTGCGGCTGACGTGCCAGCACCGCGTCGCATGGGCCGTAGTCGCGCACGCGGCCAGCTTCCATCAGCACGATGCTGTCGAAATGGTCGAGCACGCTGAGCCGATGGATCGACGCGACGAGGCACGCACCCGGAAAGCCCGCGGCAATGCGGTCGAGCACACGCGTCTCGGTCGCGGCATCGAGCGCGCTGGTTGGCTCGTCCAACAGCAGCAGCGTGCTGCCCTTGGCCGCCAGCACGCCGCGCGCCAGACACAACCGCTGGCGTTGGCCCCCGGAAAGGTTGAAGCCACGCTCGGTCAGCATCGTGTCGAGGTCGCCCTGCATCGCTTCGAGCACTTCGTCGAACGCGCTCGAATGAAGGGCCGCCTGAAGCTTCGAATCGTCGTGCGCTTCGCCGAATGTCAGGTTCTCGCGCACGCTGGCCTCGAAGACCTCGGTCTCTTGCGGGATCAACGTGGCCAGCGTGCGCAATGAGCGCCATTCGCGGGGGGCACCGTCGAACGACAGGCTGCCGTGCTGCGGCACGTAGAGCCCGGCCAGCACGCGCAGCAGCGTGCTCTTGCCGCCGCCGCTCGGGCCGACGAGAGCAACCCGCTCGCCGCGACGCAGCGTGAGCGCGACATCCTGCAGGCCACCGCCGCGCGACGTGTCGGCATAGTCCCAGCGCAAGCCATCGATGGTCATGTTCTTCCAGCTGGCCGTGGCATCGATTGCGTGCGCGGTGTCGGGCGCCGCATCGGGCGCATTCCAGATCGGCTCGGCACTCAGGTAGTCGGTGTGCATGCGCGCAAAGCCCTGAAAGTTGGCGGCCATCGAGCCGACCACTGCGGCGGCCTGCTGCGCGTACTGGTAGATCATGAACACGGTGCCCAGCTGCACCGCCGTGCCGGGCGTGCGCTCGTGCCAAACGTGGATAAGCACCAGCGCCCAGGTGAGTCCGAGACCGAGCAGGTCCACGGTGGCCCACTTGCCTTCATTGAGCAGCGCAGTGCGCTTGAGCGGCGTCGACACTGCCTCCATGCGCCGCCGCAACAGCGCGCGCGAGGCTTGCTGCAACCGCAGGCCGACCACCGTGGAGGCGTTGCCGATGAAGTCGAGCAAGGCCGCGACATAGCGCCGGTCGGCGTCGTTCTCGGTGCGGGCCAGCTTCATCAGCGCACGGTCGAAGCGCAGGATGATCAGGCCGACCAGCACGTAGCCGAAGAATGCGATCAACCCGCTGACACGCGACAGCAGTACCAGCGCGACCAGCGGCCCGACGAAGCTGACCGCGTTGGCAAGGTAGACGAACTGGTTCTGCGCGAAGTCCGACAGCGCCCGGCTCGCCTGGTGCACGCGGTGCTGCAATTCGCCCGAGTGGTGCGTGTCGCGCCATGTCATCGGCGCGCCTGCGATGTGGGCGTAGAGCGTGTCGGCCAGCGTCTCGCGGATGCGCACGGCCACGTTGCGCTCCAGCACGCGGCCCGGCCCGTGCACGCTCCACGAAACGACGTAGACAAAGATCAACAGGGCGATCCAGCGCACTGCAATGCCCAGCTCGCCATGCTGCAGCGCGTTGATGGCCTTGCCCGCCAGGAAAGGCATGCTCAGGCGGATGAGCTGAGACGTGGTCAGCAGCGACAGCGAGGCGACCAGCTGGCCACGTGCGCCGAGCGCGAAGCGCCACAGCGCCGTGTACAAGACGCGAAGGGGCTGGTCCGGTGCCAGGCGCATCCTCGAGTCTCTTGGCGTTTCGTGAGGCCCGTTACTTGACCGGAATGGGCGTACCGCGGTCGATGGCGACCGCGGTGATGCTGTTCTTCGGCGAGCCGTCGATGAGCAGATCGGAGTAGGTGAGGTACACGAGCGCGCTGCGCTTTGTGTCGACCATGCGCACCACGCGCAGCCGCTTGAAAAGAATCGAAAGCCGTTCGCTGAATACTTCTTCGCGCAGTGGCAGCGGCCCGCCGCTGAAGCTCACCGGACCAACCTGACGGCACGCGATCGACGCCTCGGCCTTGTCCGTGGCAAAGCCCAGTGCGCCCGAGACGCCACCAGTCTTTGCGCGCGACACATAACAGGTCACGCCGGCGACCTTCGGGTCGTCGTAGGCCTCGACCACGATCTTGTGATCGGGGCCGATCAGCTTGAAGGCGGTGTCGACATCGCCGACAACTTCGGCATGTGCGCTCAACGTCGCCGCGAGCAACAACGCGCCCCCGAGAGTGCGCAAAAAGGGACGGGCGATGCGGTGAATAGGGTTCATGGATTTCAGGCGATGTCGATCGTATGCACCCGGTCGAAGCTGCCGCGCTTGCGATCGGCAAAGAAGCATTCGAGTGCTTCGCGCACGGTACGAAAAGCGATCTCGTCCCAGGGGATTTCTTCTTCGGTGAAGAGCTTGGCCTCGATCGTTTCGTGGCCGGGAGCAAACACGTCGTCGAGCAGCTTGGCGCGATAGAACAGGTGCACTTGACCGACCCGTATCACGCTCATCACCGCGAACAGACCCTGCATTTCGAAATGCGCGCCAGCCTCTTCATCGGTCTCGCGCGCAGCGCCTTGCGATGCGCTTTCGTTCAGCTCCATGAAGCCGGCCGGCAGCGTCCACTTGCCCCAGCGCGGCTCGATGTTTCGCTTGCACAGCAGCACGCGATCACCCAACACGGGAATGGTGCCGACCACGTTGAGCGGGTTCTCGTAATGAACGGTGTGGCAGGCGGGGCAAACCGCGCGTTCCTTGGTGTCGCCATCGTCCGGAAGACGGTAGACCACCGCGGAGCCGCAATTCTTGCAGTGCTTGATGGGAACGCGAAAGGTCATCGGCCGGCAGCTTTAAAGAGGGTTCAAACGATCTTGACGGTCAGCGATGGCAGACCGGCGACTTCACCGACCAGCGTGTCGCCAGCGACCACGGCTGCGACGCCCTCGGGCGTGCCGGTAAAGATCAAGTCACCCGGTTGCAACTCCCACGCCGCCGACAGATGCTCGATGGTTTCGCCCAGGTTCCAGATCAGCTTGCTCACGTTGCTGCGCTGGCGGTCGGTGCCGTTCACCTGCAGCGAGATCTCGGCCTTTTCGACGTCGCCGGCCGCGGCCGCAGGAACGATCGGTCCGATCGGTGCGCTCTGCTCGAAAGCCTTGCCGATCTCCCAGGGGCGGCCCTGCTTTTTCATCTCGCCCTGCAGGTCGCGACGCGTCATGTCGAGGCCGACCGCATAGCCGTAGATGTGCTTGTGCGCATCGACCGCCTTGATGTTCTTGCCGCCGGTGCCGATGCAGGCGACCAACTCGATCTCGTGATGCAGGTTCTTGCTCAGCGTCGGGTATGCCATGGTGCCGGTCTGGCCGGCGTCGACCACCACCACCGCATCGGCCGGTTTCATGAAGAAGAACGGCGGCTCGCGGCCAGTGAAGCCCATTTCCTTGGCGTGATCCTCGTAGTTTCGGCCGACGCAATAGATGCGGTGCACCGCGAAGCGGGCGGTCTGGCCCACCACGGGAACCGAGACGGTCGCGGGAGGTGGAAAAACGAATTCTGATGCCATGGCGTTGTGTCCTTTGTCTGCCGGCTGCGCGCCGAACCGGCAGTGTGCCAGAGGGTACCGCCCCTGCGCATTACCCCTGCGCGCGCCGGCGTTGCGAAGCTATGCTCGGCGCATGATGAAGCTGTACAACTACTTCCGCTCGTCCGCCTCTTACCGGGTGCGCATCGCGCTCAACCTGAAGGGGCTCGACTACGAGTACCTCCCCGTGCACATCGCCAGGGGTGAGCATCTGGCAGGTGCTTATCCGCAGATTTCGGCCGACATGCTGGTGCCTCTTTTCGAGGACGAACCTGCCGCGGGCGAAGAACAAGGCGAGCGCTTTTCGCAATCGATGGCCATCATCGAGTACCTCGACGAGGTGCATCCAGAACCGCCGCTGATGCCGCGCGACCCCGCCGGCCGGGCGCATGTGCGGGCACTGGCGGAAACCATCGCCTGCGAGATCCACCCGATCAACAACCTGAGGGTGCTGAAGTACCTGGTGCGCGACCTCAAGCTGGACGACGCGGCCAAGAACGCGTGGTACCGGCACTGGACCCGGCTCGGCCTGGAGGCTTTCGAGCGCCAGCTGGCGCAGCGGCCGGCCGCCCTGTATTGCTGGGGCCACACGCCGACGTTGGCCGACTGTTGCCTGGTGCCGCAGATCTTCAACGCGCAGCGTTTCGATTGCGATCTGAGCGGCCTGCCGCGCACCACGGCGGCTTACGAGGCCTGCATGCAGCTCGACGCCTTCCAGCGCGCGCATCCGTCACGGTGTCCGGACGCGGAGAATTGATGGCGGTGCAGTCGTCAAAGTCGTTGGTGCCGCTCATGCCGCTGGTGCCGCTGGTGCCGCTGGTGCCCGACTGGCCGGCGCCGGCCAACGTCCGGGCGCTTTGCACCACGCGCGCCGGTGGCGTCTCGACCGGCCCTTGCGCCAGCCTGAACCTGGGCGAGCACGTCGGCGATGCGCCGGAGGCTGTTATCGAGAACCGGTCGCGGCTGCGGTCGGTCATCGGTGTTCGTCCCGTGTTCCTGCGGCAAGTGCACGGCACCGATGTCGCTGCGCTCGACGCAGACACATCCGATGGGTCAGGTGCCATCGCAGCGGACGCTTGCACTACCACCGGTACGGGTATCGCCTGCACCATCATGGTCGCCGACTGCATGCCGGTGCTGTTCACCGACGAAGCCGGGGAGCGCGTGGCAGCGGCGCATGCCGGATGGCGCGGACTGGCTGCGGGCGTGCTGGAACGCACCCTCGGCACGTTCACGAAGGACGTGAGGCCAACGGGCGCTGGGACGCAAGGCGATGCGCACGAGCGCGGCGCTTCAAAAATAATCGCCTGGCTCGGCCCCTGCATCGGCCCCAAGGTCTTCGAAGTCGGCTCGGAGGTCAAGGCCGCATTCGAAGCGCATTCCGCCGGAGCCGCGTCGTGCTTCGAGCCTGGCGCGGTGCCCGGCAAGTGGCTCGCCGATTTGCCGGCGCTGGCCCGGCAGCGGCTGCGGGCGATGGGCGTGGAAGCCGTCTACGGCAACGACGGCAGCGATGCCTGGTGCACCGTTAGCAACTCGTCACAGTTTTTCTCGTACCGGCGGGAGGCTGGCAGCGGCCGCTTCGCCGCGCTGATCTGGAAGGTCTGACGGAAGGTTGTCATCTGCCGGAGCGCTGGTCGGATGACCATCGGGGCCAGTCGGATTGCTCGACTGGTGCGCCTCGCGAGCCTTTTCCTGCGCTGCGATTTCTCGTTCTCGGGCGCGCCGCCGCCTTGCGGGCGTCAGCATGAAATACATGATGAGTCCAACCGGAAGTAGCCCGTACAGCACGAACGTCACGCTGGCACCCAGCACGGTGCCGGTGGTGTTGGTGGCCTCCGCCACGGCCATCATCATCGTGACGTAGAGCCAGGCAATTACAACCAGGTGCATGAGTGGGCGTTGTCGTTGTCGGAGTAGAAAACAAGGGCTAGGCGAAAACACGGCGTTGTGAGCGCTGGTCGAATGCAGCATACTCAAAAGCCACCCGATTCAGGCGAGGCAGCAGGAGACACCACATGAAAAAACAAGCCAACGGGGTCGATGCTTTCGCACCCTTTCACCAGGCGCTGACGCAGGGCTGGGACAAGGCACTGACGTCTCTGCAGTCGATCGGTGCCAACGGTGCCACGCCATCTTTCGATCTCCCCAAGCTTTCGTTCGCCCCCGACAAGCTGCAAAGCTTGCAAGAACAGTATCTGGCGGAGGCCGGTGAACTGTGGAAGGCCGGCATGACATCCACCACGGCCAGCAGCGATCGTCGCTTTGCCGGCGAGGCCTGGGGCAGCAACCCAGTCTCGTCTTTCACGGCTGCGGTCTACCTGCTCAACGGCCGCACCTTGCTCAACATGGTCGAAGCGGTCGAAGCCGACGCCAAGACCAAGTCGCGCCTTCGCTTTGCGGTCGAGCAATGGATGGCGGCGTCGTCGCCCAGCAACTCACTCGCCTTCAATGCCGAGGCGCAAAAGCGTGCGATCGACACGCAGGGCGAGAGCATCGCCAAGGGCCTCAAGAACCTGCTGGACGATGTGAAGCGGGGTCATCTGAGCATGACCGACGAGACGGCCTTCGAAGTGGGTCGCAACGTGGCGACGACCGAGGGTGCGGTGGTGTTCGAGAACGAACTCTTTCAGTTGCTCGAATACAAGCCGTTGACAGCCAAGGTCTACGAGCGTCCCTTCCTGCTGGTGCCGCCTTGCATCAACAAGTTCTACATCCTCGACCTGCAACCCGAGAACTCGCTCATCCGGTATGCGGTGGAGCAGGGCCATCGCGTGTTCGTCATCAGCTGGCGCAATCCGGACGAATCGCTGCGAGACACCACGTGGGACCAGTACATCGAAGACGCTGCCATCAACGCGATCCATCTGGTGCAGGAGATCGGGGGCAGCAAGCAAATCAACACGCTCGGCTTCTGCGTCGGCGGCACCATCCTCAGCACGGCGCTGGCGGTGCTGGCGGCACGCGGTGAAAAGCCGGCCGCTTCCGTCACGCTATTGACCACGCTGCTCGACTTCACCGACACCGGCATCCTCGACATCTTCATCGACGAGGCGATGGTCAAGTTTCGCGAAATGCAGATGGGCTCCGGCGGCTTGCTGGACGGCGGCGAACTGGCATCGACCTTCAGCTTCTTGCGGCCGAACGACCTGGTCTGGAACTACGTCGTCGGCAACTACCTGAAGGGTGAAACGCCGCCGCCGTTCGACCTTTTGTACTGGAATTGCGATGCGACCAATTTGCCTGGGCCGTTCTATGTCTGGTATCTGCGCAACACGTACCACGAGAACAAGCTCAAGGTGCCGGGCGCGCTGACGGTGTGCGGCGAGAAGATCGACCTCGGCGCCATCGATGCGCCGGTGTACATCTACGGCTCGCGTGAAGACCACATCGTGCCGATCGGCGGTGCCTATGCATCGACCCAATTGCTGAAGGGCAAGAAGCGCTTCGTTATGGGCGCGTCGGGCCACATTGCCGGCGTGATCAATCCGCCGGCCAAGAAAAAGCGCAGCCACTGGATTCGCGAAGACGGCAAGCTGCCAGCGTCGCAGGCCGATTGGCTGACCGGCGCGCAGGAGCATCCCGGCAGCTGGTGGACCGACTGGGCCCAATGGCTCAAGGGACACGCGGGCAAGCAGATCGCGGCGCCCAAGGCGTACGGCAAGGGCAGCGCCTACAAGGCGAGCGAGCCGGCACCAGGGCGCTACGTCAAGGCCAAAGCCACGACGCCGGTCGCCGCCTGAAGCTTGTTTGCAATACAGTCATTTCAACTACACCATCGGAGAGAAAGCATGGAAGACATCGTCATCGTTTCGGCCTCACGCACAGCCGTCGGCAAGTTCGGCGGCTCGCTCGCCGGCATCGCAGCCACCGAGCTCGGCTCGATCGTCATCCGAGAAGTTCTGGCACGTGCCAAGCTCACACCCGACCAGATCGGTGAAGTCATCATGGGCCAGGTTCTGGCAGCAGGCGCCGGCCAGAACCCGGCGCGTCAGGCGCTGCTGAAGAGCGGCATCGACAAGTCGGTCCCGGCGCTCACCATCAACGCCGTGTGCGGCTCCGGCCTGAAGGCCGTGATGCTGGCGGCACAAGCGGTGGCAACGGGCGACAGCGAGATCGTCATCGCCGGGGGTCAAGAGAACATGAGCATGGCGCCGCACGTGCTGCCCAACTCGCGCAATGGCCAGCGCATGGGCGACTGGAAGCTGGTCGACACCATGATCGTCGACGGCCTCTGGGATGTGTACAACCAGTACCACATGGGCATCACGGCCGAGAACGTGGCCAAGAAGTTCGATATCAGCCGTGCGTCGCAAGACGAGCTGGCGCTGGGCAGCCAGACCAAGGCTGCGGCCGCGCAGGACGCCGGCAAGTTCAAGGACGAAATCGTCGCCGTCAACATTCCGCAGAAGAAGGGCGACCCGCTCGTCTTCGACAAGGACGAATTCATCAACCGCAAGAGCAGCGCCGAAGGTCTGGCCGCTTTGCGCCCCGCCTTCGATAAGGCGGGGGGTGTGACGGCGGGCAATGCGTCGGGCCTGAACGACGGCGCCGCCGCCGTGATGGTCATGACCGCCAAGAAGGCGGCACAACTCGGCCTGAAGCCGTTGGGCCGCATCGCCAGCTTCGCGACCGTGGGTCTCGACCCGGCGATCATGGGCATGGGACCGGTGGCCGCGTCGACCAAGGCGCTGCAACGCGCCGGATGGAAGCCGCAAGACCTCGACGTGCTCGAAATCAACGAAGCCTTCGCTGCACAAGCCTGCGCCGTGAATCGCGAGATGGGCTGGGACGTCAACAAGGTCAACGTGAACGGCGGCGCGATTGCCATCGGCCATCCGATCGGCGCTTCGGGCTGCCGCATCCTCGTCACGTTGCTGCACGAGATGCAGCGCCAGAACGCGAAGAAGGGCATTGCTTCGCTGTGCATCGGCGGCGGCATGGGCGTGGCGTTGACCATCGAGCGCTGAACGCATTCGAAGAAAACGTCTCCGCCATCAAGTTGTACGAGACGCCGGGCTTCGAAGTGCGGACCCGGTTGCGGCTCACCTCGATGCGCAAAGCTTCAGCATGATCGACTCTGTCTTCGCGGAGTTGAGCTTCTGGGCAATGGTCGCCGTGTCGGTGATCCTGCCGGTGACGATCTACGCCGTGCTCTTCGCGAAGCCGAGCGTCTCGCGCTACACGGTGCTGGCGCTGGGCCTCGCGCTGGTCGCGATCGCCGGGTTCGATGTCTACTTTTTGCAGCACATGCAAACGGCGGTTCGCGGCACGCCATCGCTGGTCGACGACGCTGTCTTCGACTCCGAAGTGTCGTTCGCGCTCTATCTTTTTCCGTTGATGTTCGGCGGCATCGGCGTCAACCTGATCTCGCACCTCTTGATCAGTCATCTGGTCGGCGCAGAGCGGCGCTTCAAGAAGAAACATCCCGACCGCTGATACAGGCGACAGAGCTAAGCGCAAACGAACCGGCGCGTCGAAACTGCGCGCAGACTCTCAATCCAGTTCGAAGACGACCGGCTGGTGGTCCGACGCGCGCGTGACGGAATCGACTTCGATGCGGCGCACACGCGACGCCAAGCCTTCGCTGACGAAGACGAAGTCGCAGGCAACCGGTTCGGGGCCATAGGTCCGGTCGAACAGCCGGAAGGTCGGCGCGTGCAACGCCGCGCCATGCACCAGCGGCCACGCATCGTGCAACGCATGCGCCGCGGCATCGCCGTCGACCTGAAACGGCGCCTGCATCACCGGGTACTCCGGCTCACTTGCCGCCAGATTGAAATCACCGCAGAGGATCGCGTGCGGCGTGTGCGTCTTGGTTTGAAACGGCGAGCCACTGTCATCTTTCAGCGGCGGCGCTGCGGCTTGCGCGCAGCCATCGATGTGCAATTGCCGCAGCGCACGCGCCTGCGCCATGCGCTGCACCTTGGAGTAGTACTCGAGGTGCGTCGTCATCACGCGCACCGGCCCGAGCGCGGCGTCACGCACGGTCATCACGCTGCACATGCGCGGCATGCTGCGCACATCGGCATCGGCGGGCCAGGGCAGCGCGTGGTGCTGCACCTGTGCGACCGGCAATCGCGTGGCGATCAGGTTGCCGAAGCGCTGGCGTTTGCCATCGGCAGTGAACTCGTCGACCGCAGCGCCGAAGAAGATTCGAAAACCTGGTAACAGCGCCTGCAGTTGTGCCGGCTGGTCGCCTGGCTGGCCCGGCAGGGTGTCGAAGCCCTGCGCGATTTCCTGTAGGCACAGCACGTCGAAGTCGGCCATGGCGCGCGCGCCGTCGACGATGCGCGCAACGTCGACCACATCGTCGAGACCGCGGCACCATTGCGTGTTCCACGTCACCAGTTTCATTTGATCCCCGCCCGCATGAAGCTCTGCACGAATTGCCGCTGGAACAACAGGAACGCCACCAGAAGCGGCGCCGACGTCATCAGCGTGGCGGCCGTGATGATCGACCAGTCGACCCCCTGGTCCACCGAAGAAAAAACCTGCAGCCCGACGGTGAGCGGCCGTGCGTTGACGCTGTTGGTAACGATCAGCGGCCAGAGAAAATTGTTCCAGTGGAAGCTGACGGAGACCAGCGCGAAGGCGGTATACACCGGCTTGGCGAGCGGCACATAGACGCGCCACAACATCTGCATGGCACTGGCTCCTTCGACGCGCGCTGCATCGTCTAGCTCCTTCGGAATGCCCATGAAGGTCTGGCGCAGCAGGAAGATCGCGAAGGCCGATGCGAAGTAGGGCAGGCCGATCGCGAGCAGCGTGTCGACCAGGCCGAGCCGCGCCATCGTCTTGTAGTTTTCGACCACCAGGATGTCGGGCATCACCATCAGTTGCACGAGCACCAGTGCGAAGGCGATGTTGCGGCCCTTGAACTCATAGCGCGCGAACGAGTAGGCGGCGAGCGTGCCGAGTACCAGCTGCGCGACCAGGATCATCGCGACCAGCAGCGTGGTGTTGAGGAAGTAGCGCGCGAACGGCGCGGCCGCCCAGGCGCGGCGAAAGTTATCGAGCGTGAGCGGCGCAGTGAGGCTGAAGCGCGTTGAAAACTCGGGCGCGTGAAAGGCGGTCCACACCGCGTAGACCAGCGGCAAGATCCATAACAGAGCCAGCAGCCACGCAGCGATGGTGTCGAGCCAGCCGGGGGCGTTGTAGGCCAGTTGTTGGGAGGGCGCACGCGCGGTCATTTGTAGTGCACCCGCTTGTCGAGCACGAAGAACTGGAACAGCGCAATGCTCACCAGCACGACCACCAGCACCACGGTGATCGCCGATGCATATGCCGTGTCCCAGTAGCTGAAGCCCACCTCGTACAGGTAATAGAGCAACAGCGTCGACGCGTTGTCGGGCCCGCCACGCGTCAGCACGAAAAGATGGTCGACCATGCGAAAGGCGTTGATGAAAGCGTTGACCAGCACGAACAGCGTGGTCGGCATCAGCAGCGGCCACTGCACCCGCCTGAAGAAGTACCAGCGCGATGTGCCTTCGATAGCCGCAGCCTCGCGCAGGCTGGGGTTGAGCGTCTGCAACGCGGCCAAATAGAAGATCATGAAGAAGCCGGACTCCTTCCAGATCGCGACCACCGTTACCGCCCCGAGAGCCGTGCTCGGACTGCCGAGCCAGTTTTGCGAAGGCAGGCCGAGCGCACCGGTGATCTGCTCTAACAAGCCGTATTGCGGCGTGTAGAAGAAGAGCCAGATGTTGGCGACCGCGATCATCGGCAGCACGGTCGGCGTGAAGTACGCCATGCGCAGGAATGCGCGGCCGCGAATGCGCTCGTTGACCCATAACGCCATCAGCAACGCGAGGCCGATCGAGCACGGAATCGTCGCGCCGGCAAACCAAAGGTTGTTGCGCACCGCCTTCCAGAACACCGGATCGGCTGCCATCGCCTGGTAGTTTTCAGGGCCGACCCACACGGCCGCGCGGCTGCCTTTCGGCGTCGAGAAAAAGCTGTCGACGAGTGTCGATACCGCCGGCCAATGCGTGAAGGCCACCAGCAGCACGAGTGCCGGCAGCAGCATCAACCACGCATCGACCGATCGTCGGTTCACTTGTAGGCGCGCAGGATGCGATCGGCTTCTGTCTGCGCGTCCTTCATGGCTTGCGCCGGCGTCTTGGTGCCGGTGAGCGCGGACTGCAGGCCGTCGTTCAGCGCTTTGGTCACGCGCTGGTTGTCGTGCGTCGAAAACTCGGCCACCGACACCGGCAACTGGTCGCGCGCCACGAGCGCAACCGGGAAATCGGTGCCGTACTTCTTCAGTGCGGGCGTGTCGTAGGCCGCTTGAGAGGTGCCGGCGTAACCGGTCTCGATGCTCCATTGCGCGGCACGCTCCGGCTGCGTCACCCACTGAACGAACTTGAACGCAGCCTCTTGCTGCGCCGGGGTCGACTTCTTGAAGATGTAGAAGTTGCCGCCGCCGGTGGGCGAGCCCTTGCGCTTGTTGCCGGGGATCATGCCGACGCCGAAATCGAACTTGGCGTTGGCCTTGATATTGGTCAGGTTGCCGGTGGTCGTGTAGATGATCGCGGCCTTCTTCTCGAAGAAGTCCTTGGGCGTGGTGCCCCACTCGACCACGCCAGGCGGATGGATGCCGGCCTTGCCCAGGTCGACCCAGTACTGCAGCGCCTCGACGATCTTCGGATCGTCGAACTTGACCTGCGTGCCGGCCTCGTTCGCCAGGATCGCGTCGTTGGGCGTCGTCAGCGTCTGGAACAGCCAATAGGGAAACCCGCTCGACGGAATCTGGACGCCGTACTGCGTGGTCTTGCCGCTGGCGTCTTTCTTCGTGAGCTTGGTGGCGGCTTCTTTCAGCTCGGCCCAATTGGTCGGGCCTTTTTCCGGGTCAAGGCCTGCCTCTTTGAAGAGTTCCTTGTTCCAGTACATGACGACGGTCGAGCGCTGGAACGGAATGCCCCAGGTCTTGCCGCCGCTCTGGCTGTTGAGCATGAAGGCCTTGTAGAAACTGCCCATCCACGCCTTGTCTTCAGCCGTCTTGGCGAAAGTATCGAACGGCACGATGGCGTCTTCGTCGATCAGGGTGAACATGTCGGTCGACAGCAGCACCGACGTCACCGGCGGCGTGCCCGACTTGTGCGCTGTGAGCGCTTTCACGATGGTCTCCTGGTAGGTGCCGGCGTAGATCGGCGTCACCTTGATGCCGGGGTTGTCTTTCATGAAGCCCGCGGCAAAGCCGTCGATGGTCTTGGCGATCGGGCCGCCGACGGCGACCGGGTAATAGAACTGAACTTCGACCGGTGTTTGCGCGTGCAGCGGCGTCGTCGCACCTGCCAGCACGGCGATGGCCGCAGCGAGCTGGAGGGTGGTGGCGCGTAGAAAGGTATTTCGTCTCATGGGAGTGGTCCTCGAAAAAACTACGGAAGAAAGCAGGTCAGTAAGCGGGTCAGTAAGCAGGTCAGTGAATTCGTTGACCGGCGACGTCGAAGCCGTGGCTGTCGCGCGGCGACCAGTGCAGCCGCACGGTGTCTCCGGGCTGCGCCCGGAGGCGGCCGTCGGCGCGCACCAGCAGCGTTTGAGTGCCGACCGTGCAGCGCAAGACCAGATCGGCACCCAGGTACTCGACGCTGGCGACGCGCGCCGGCACGCCAAGGCTCTCGGGGTTGTCGATGTGCGGCGCCAGCGAGATCGACTCTGGGCGCACGCCGAGCGTTGTTGCGGTCAGTCCGATGGCGACGTCGCTTCCCGCGATGCGGCCGGCCTCGATGGCCACGAGATTCATCGGCGGCGTGCCGATAAACCGGGCCGCAAAGGTCGTGGCGGGTTGTGCGTAAAGCTCGCGCGGTGCGCCGGCCTGCTCGACGCGGCCCAGGTTCAGCAGCACCACTTGGTCGGCCATGCTCATCGCCTCGGTCTGGTCGTGCGTGACGTAAACGACGGTGAGTCCGAGCTTTTGCTGCAGGTCGCGCAGTTCGAGCCGCATTTCCTGCCGCAGCTGTGCATCGAGGTTGGAGAGAGGTTCGTCCATCAGGCAGACGCTCGCCTGCGCGACGAGCGCACGGCCGAGTGCGACGCGTTGTTGCTGACCGCCCGACAGTTGGCCGGGGCGGCGATCGAGCAAAGCCGTCAGGCCGAGCAGCGTCGCCGTTTCTTTCAGCCGCGTTGCCATTTCTGCAGCAGGCGTCTTGCGAACCGAGAGTCCGAAGGTGATGTTGTCGGCGACGGTCAGGTGTGGAAAGAGCGCGTAGTTTTGAAACACCATCGCGATGCCGCGCTGCGCCGGCGGCGCGTCGGTCACGTCGCGACCGTCGATGCGCACCTGGCCGGCAGTTGCCACTTCGAGCCCGGCGATGATGCGCAATGTCGTCGACTTGCCGCAGCCCGAGGGGCCGAGCAAGACGCAGAAGGTGCCTTTTTCGATCTGGAGGTTGATGGCGTGGAGGGCGGTGGTCTGGCCCCAGGATTTGGCAACGCCGGCAAGCTCAATCGATGACATCGAACGAGTATAGATACGGCTTGTGACAGCTGGTTGCACGCGCATGTCAGTGTTTTCCTCAGAAGACGCAAGGGCAAATTTCGCTAAAGTCACCTTGCCAGTTCCGGCTGTACCGAATTCCAGGAAATAACATGAGCAAAAAAGTCGCATACGTCACCGGAGGCATGGGTGGCATCGGAACCGCCATCTGCCAGCGTCTTCACAAGGACGGCTTTACCGTCATCGCCGGCTGCGGCCCGACGCGCGACCACGCAAAGTGGCTGACCGAACAAAAGGCCGAAGGCTATGAATTCTTCGCGTCAGTCGGCAACGTCGGCGACTGGGCTTCCACCGTCGACGCCTTTGCCAAGGCCAAGGCCGACCATGGCGCCATCGACGTGCTGGTGAACAACGCCGGCATCACGCGCGACCGGATGTTCATCAAGATGACGCCGGAAGACTGGAGCGCGGTGATCGAGACCAACCTCAACAGCATGTTCAACGTGACCAAGCAGGTGGTCGGCGACATGGTCGAGAAGGGCTGGGGCCGCATCGTCAACATCAGCTCGGTCAACGGCGCCAAGGGCCAGGCTGGTCAGACCAACTACTCGGCAGCCAAGGCCGGCATGCACGGCTTCACGATGGCGCTGGCGCAAGAAATGGCCAACAAGGGCGTGACGGTCAACACCGTGAGCCCGGGTTACATCGGCACCGACATGGTCAACGCCATTCGCCAGGAAGTGCTCGACAAGATCATTGCCACCATCCCGGTCAAGCGCCTGGGAAAACCGAGCGAAATTGCCTCGATCATTTCATGGCTGGCCACGGACGAAGGCGGCTATTCGACCGGCGCCGACTTCTCGGTGAACGGCGGACTTCACATGCATTGAAGCTTTGCTCGCAACGCGCCTCGACGAAAACCCGCTCTGGCGGGTTTTTTCATGGCTCGCCGCACGGCGGACCGAAGCGGACGCCGTCGAGTGATCGCGCTAAAGTCGCCACCGGCGCAAAAGCTGCGAAAGCCGCACCGGCAGCCAAGTTCTGAATTCATAAGTCCAACAGCAAGAAATACGAAGGAGACGCCATGTCTACCGCACCATCCACCGCCGCGCCCGCGGTGAAGCCGCCGTTCTACAGGTCGCTCTACTTTCAGGTCATCACCGCCATCGTCATCGGCGTGATCCTCGGGCACTTCTACCCGCAGACCGGCGAGGCCATGAAACCGCTGGGCGACGGCTTCATCAAGCTGATCAAGATGATCATCGCGCCGATCATCTTCTGCACCGTGGTGGTCGGCATCGCCGGCATGGAAGACATGAAGAAGGTCGGTAAAACCGGTGGCCTGGCGCTGCTGTACTTCGAAGTGGTCAGCACCATCGCGCTGATCGTCGGATTGGTCATCATCAATCTGGTGCATCCGGGCACGGGGATGAACATCGACGTTGCAGCGCTCGATACCAAGGGCATCGCGGCCTTCACCGGGCCGGGCAAGATGACTTCGACCACCGACTTTTTGCTCAACGTGATCCCGACTCAGTTCGTCGATGCCTTTGCCAAGGGAGAAATCCTGCAGGTGTTGCTGATCGCAGTTTTGTTCGGCTTCGCACTGCACAAGTTCGGTGGCCGGGGCACCCTGGTGTTCGACCTGATCGAGAAGTTCTCGCATGTGCTGTTCGTCATCGTGGGCTACATCATGAAGGTCGCACCCATTGGCGCTTTTGGCGCAATGGCGTTCACCATCGGCAAGTACGGTGTCGGCTCGTTGGTGCAGTTGGGGCAGCTCATGGCAACCTTCTATTTGACCTGTCTGATCTTCGTCTTCGTGGTGCTGGGCAGCATTGCGAAATACCACGGCTTTTCGATCTGGAAGTTCGTCAAGTACATCCGTGAAGAACTGCTGATCGTGCTCGGCACCTCATCGAGCGAAGCGGCATTGCCACGCATGATGGAGAAGATGGAAAACCTCGGTGCCAAGAAGTCGGTGGTCGGGCTGGTGATTCCCACCGGTTATTCGTTCAACCTCGATGGCACCTCGATCTACCTGACGATGGCGGCGGTGTTTTTGGCGCAAGCCACCAACACGCCGATGACGATCATGCAGCAGATCACGTTGTTGCTGGTGCTGCTGCTGACCTCCAAGGGCGCGGCTGGCGTGACTGGCAGCGGCTTCATCGTGCTGGCTGCCACACTGTCGGCCGTGGGTCATGTGCCGGTTGGTGCACTGGCATTGATCCTCGGCATCGACCGCTTCATGTCCGAAGCCCGAGCGCTGACCAATCTGGTGGGCAATGGCGTGGCGACGATCGTGGTGGCCAAGTGGACCAACGAACTCGACATGGATCGGCTGCAGGCCGGGCTCAATGGCGAGACCTGGGTCGAGGCGAACGAGCCTGAAGAGATCGTCAACGCCAAGACCAGTCACATGGCGAGTTGAGCGCCTTGCGAGGCTCAGCTCAGTTGGCTCGGAGAGCGTCGCTCAAAGGTCTTCAATGACCAGCGCGCGATAGCGCTGGGCCATCGAATACGGCACTTCGCGCACCGCTTTCATCATTCGATCGGCGGTGTCTTCATCGTGGGTCTTGACCAACAGACCTGCGTGCCCCTTTTGAGCCAGCTCGGTCAGGGCGCGCACGGTTGCGCCCTCTGTGCCAGCTGACGGCAAGGGGTCGTCGGCGCCGCTCACGGTCGGTGTGATCTGCGACAAGACGATGGCGGGTGGCACCAGCATCACGTCTTGTGCGTCGAAGCCAGCGTCGATCAGTTGCTGCCCGACGCGGGCCGCATCTTTTGCATCCGGAAACATCACCATCGAATAACCGGTCGGATAAAACGCGCCGCCGAATGTGGCCAGCATGGTCGGCTCGATATGAAATTGGTTCATCGTTGTCTCCGGATTTGTAGGCCCTGGAAGGGCGATGCAACAGCTTAGAAGGCGGCTAGGACTTCAGCTGTAGGGAAAAAACCGGAAGCTGACGCAATGCGGCGATTTCAGCCAGTTCGCATACAAATACTTGGCAAATTCACGCCAAAAATCTTACGATTTGTCACATTCATATAGAACCGTGAAATTGTGCTTAGGCGCTGTCGGGGCCGTTGAATAGGATCAATCGGTCCCATTCGTAACATTTACCGGCCCCGCCTAAACCCATGTCAACACTGCGAAATATCGCACTGACCGTTCACGAACTCGAAGAAGGCGAGTTCTATTGGGTATTGATGGAAGGCACGGATTACGCGATGGAAGACGCGTTGCCCTACCTTCCGCTTAAATCTGCGACCGATCCCCAATCTACCTATGCCAACGCTTTGGTCGCGGGCGTCGCTGCAATTCGAAGAATGTTCGGCAAGGAAGGTCCGCGTGCCTGATATTGCGCGGCATCCGGGAAATACGAGCATGCGGAAGTTTCAAGCGGCCCTCGTCCAGGGCCGCTAAGTAACGTTGCAATTGCCGGGTCTTACGGGCAGCTTGGCAACCCCTGAGAGACAATCCGAGGCTTTGCCGGCGCTGCCGGCGCTGCCGGCGCAACGTCCAAGTCCCATGTCCGCTTCTTCCTTCGATCCGAGTCTTCGCCCTGCGCCGGACCGCGTCAGCGTTGCGCCCATGATGGATTGGTCAGACACGCATTGCCGCTACTTTCATCGGCTGCTCACCCGCCAGGCGCTCCTTTACACCGAGATGGTCACGACCGGCGCGCTGGTGCACGGCGACGTTCCGCGACACTTGCGCTTCAATGCAGAAGAACATCCGCTTGCGCTGCAATTGGGCGGCAGCGAGCCGGCTGACTTGGCCCACTGCGCGCAACTGGGAGAAGAGTGGGGCTACGACGAAATCAACCTGAACTGCGGTTGCCCGAGCGAGCGCGTGCAGCGCGGGGCGTTCGGTGCCTGTCTCATGGCCGAGCCGCAACTGGTGGCCGATTGCGTGAAGGCGATGGTCAACGTGGTCGATGTGCCGATCACGGTCAAGCACCGCATCGGCATCGACAAGTCGGAGAGCTACGAGTTCGTGCGTGACTTCGTCGGCACGGTGAGCGAAGCAGGCTGCGAGACCTTCATCGTGCATGCGCGCAACGCGTGGCTCAAGGGCTTGAGCCCGAAGCAAAACCGTGAAGTGCCGCCGCTGCGCTACGCGCTGGTTCATCGGCTGAAGCACGATTTTCCGGCGCTTCGTTTTTCGATCAATGGCGGCATCCACGACAACGCCGAAGTGCACACGCAGTTGCGCCTGCTCGACGGCGTGATGATCGGCCGCGAGGCGTATCACAACCCCTGGTGGCTGGCTGGATGGGACGCGGAGTTCTTCGGGGACACGTCGCGAAATGGCGGTGTCGAACTCACTCGCGAAGATGTGGAGCGGCAGATGTGCGACTACATGGTTCGCGAAGCGGCCGCGCACGGCACGCCTTGGTCGAACATCGCGCGACACATGCTCGGCTTGCGCAACGGGTTGCCCGGTGCGCGACATTGGCGCCAGGTGTGGAGTGACCACAAGCTGAAGGGCACGACGCCGCACGAGGTCATGGCGCTGGCGCATTCGCAGGCTGATGCGGACGCGCGCAGTGCAGCCGCTGTATCGATTGCCAAGCCTGCGTCCGGACCAGGGCTCGACGCGTCTGCGGGCAAGCCGGCCGCCGCGCTTTCGGCCTAGGCGCTGGCCGGCCTGCCTTCGTGAAAGCGTGCCAGGAAGGCGCGCGTAGCGACTTCCGTCGGCGCATCGATGACCTGCCGCGCCGGTCCGCATTCCACGATGACGCCGTCGCGCATGAACGCCACCTGGTTAGCCACTTCGCGCGCGAACGACATCTCATGTGTGACCAGCAACATCGTCATGCCTTCTTCGGCCAGCGCCTGAATCACGCGCAACACCTCGCCGACCAGCTCCGGGTCCAGGGCCGAAGTAACCTCGTCGAACAGCATTACCTGCGGCTCCATCGCCAGTGCACGTGCAATCGCGACGCGCTGCTTCTGGCCGCCTGAGAGTTGATCGGGCCAGGCGTCGGCCTTGTCCAGCAACCCCACCTTGGCGAGCAGCGCACGTGCCTTCTCGGCGGCTTGCGCCTTCGGCTGCTTCATGACGGTGAGCGGCCCCTCCATGACGTTGCCAAGCACCGTCATGTGAGGGAAGAGGTTGAAGTGCTGGAACACCATTCCGGTTCGTGCGCGGAAGCCGGAGAGCACCGCGTCTTTCGGCAGCCGGGTCGCGGCGCCGGTGAAGGTCAGCGATTGCTCGCCCACTCGAACGGTGCCTTGGTCGGGCACCGTCAGCAGGTTGAGGCAGCGCAGCAAGGTCGACTTGCCCGAGCCCGAAGGTCCGATCAGTGCAATGACTTCACCCTTTGCGACCGAGAGCGACACGTCGCGCAACACGCGGTTGTCGCCGAAGCGTTTGCCCAGGCGCGTGACCTCGATCATGGGCGCAGATGTTGGCAACGTTGTCATGCGTGCGCCGGACCGGAGAGGCGGGTTTCAGCACGCTTGACCAGAATCGTGGCCGGCAGCAGCACGAGGAAGTAGGCGAGTGCGACCACGGTGTAGGTCTCCAGCGGCCGATAGGTTTCGTGAGCGATGCTTTGGCCCTGATAGAGCAGGTCCGGCAATGCCAGCACCGACAGCAGGGACGTGTTCTTGAGTTGCAGGATCGACTGATTCAACAGTGGCGGCACCATGCGCCTGAACGCTTGCGGCAGGACCACCCGGCGCATCATCTGAAAGCGCCGCATGCCCAGCGCACGTGCTGCTTCTGTTTGCCCCGGATCAATAGAGATGATGCCGCCGCGGATGATCTCGGAGTAGAACGAGCTGCCGTACAAAGAGAGCGCCAATATGGCCGCCAGCGCCGCCGAGATCTGGATGCCTGTGAGCACCGGCAGCGCGTAATAGAACCACACCAGTTGCACCAGCACCGGTGTGCAGCGGAATACTTCGACATAAGCCCGCAGCGGCGCGCGCAGCCAAACGGGTTGCGACAACCGACCCATCGCGACCGCCAGCCCGATCGCCAGCCCGATCACAGTGCAGATGACCGTGTAGGCGACGGTGTAGCCGAGACCCATGAGAAGGAGCTTGCGAAAGCCCCACAGAAATTCGAAGTCCCAGTGATACACGGCGGCTCTCGTTCGCTCTTCTTGTCGGGTGCTGAATTCGGATCAGAAGCTGATCGTCGATGGAACCTGGTCCGGCTTCACGCCTGACAGGGTCTGCATGTTGGTCAGCACCACTTCCTTCACCTTGCCGCTGGAACGCGTCTGCGCGATCCACTTGTTGACGTACTCGACCCACTGACGGTCGCTTTCCTTGCGGAAGCCCAGGTTGGTTGTCGTGGCCTGCGTCGGCGTCGGCAGCACGATGTGCCCGACGGTCGGGTTCTTGCTGACCACGGTGAGTGCCAGCACCACGGCGAGGACCTGGCAATCGGCGCGGCCGGTCTGCAGCGCGAGCGTGGCATCGGCGGCTTTTTCGAGGCGGATGATCTGCGCGTTGGGGCAGGTCTTGGTGACGACCTGGTCGTGCGACGAGCCGATATCGACGGCGATCTTGACGTCGGGCTTGTTGAGCTCCTCCCACGTCTTCGGGTCGAACCCCTTGCGTGCCACGAGGACAAAAGCGTTGTTGAACAACGGGTCGGAAAAGTCGACGACCAACGCGCGCGCCGGCGTCGGGTTCAGGCCGAAGAACACGTCGATCTTGTTCGACTGGAGATCGAGCACCGAGTTGCCCCAGCTGGTTTCGTTGATGTCGAGTTTGGCGTTGAGGCTCCCGGCGAGGCTCTTGCCGAAGTCGATCATGAAGCCTTGCCACTCGCCCGATGCCAGGTCCTTGTGATAGTAGGGCGCCGCGCCGGCCACTGCGCCCATGCGCAGTACCTTGGTGCGGTTGATGCGGGCCCATGCGCTTTCGGTCGCATCGGTCTGGGCGAAGGCGGCGTGCGGGAGGGCGGTCGCGGCGCTGGCTGCGGCGACGCTGGTGATGAACTGACGACGGTTTGTCATGATTTTTTTACGTAGATGATGAGAGAAGACAGGAAGGAAGAGAAGCGTTGAAATGGAACGACGGTGCGGCCAGTCACAGGGTCATGCCGCCATCGACGTGAAGGATCTGGCCGGTGATAAAAGCCGCCTCACGGCTCAGCAAAAAGGCGATGGGTGCTGCGATGTCATCGGGCGTGGCGAGCCGGCCGGCGGGCACGCGCAACAGCGCTTGCTTCCATTGCTCGTCGGTCAGCGCACCGGCGTTGGCGCGGTCTTTGCGGACGTAGCCTGGCGCTACCGCGTTGACCGTGACACCGCGTGCAGCGTTCTCGGCCGCCGCTGCTTTGACCAGTGCCTCGACGCCGGCCTTGGCTGCGGCGGTGGCTGGAAACGTCGATGCGCCCAGCGTGAAGCGGTGCGCCACGAAGGAGCTGATGGCCACGAAGCGGCCTTGCCCAGAAAGTGCGAGCAGCGGCAGGCTTTTGCGCAGAAGGTGCGCGACGGAAACGACCATGGTCCGAAGCGATCGTTCGAGGATGTCGTCGTCGAGTTCGGCGAGGCTGGTCTTGTCGGCGAAGCCGGCATTGGCGACCACGCCGCGCAGTCCGCCAGCATCGCCAGGCGCCCCACCAAGCGCCATCGCAGCATCGAGAAGCGCATCGACGGTCGATGGCAGCGCCATGTCGCCGACCACCACCGTGGTGCGCACCGCACTGCATTCCGCTGCCACGGCGTCAGCCGCTGCACGCCGGCTGCCGGTATGGATCACGAGGTCGATGCCCTGTGCCGCCAGGCGTCGACACGTCGCTGCTCCGATGCCCGAGCCCGCGCCGGTCACGACCACACTGCTCATTCGAACTGCCTTGTTTTCGGTCACCGAATGGCGCCGCTGCTTTATGGATGCAAGTATTGTGCAAGCAAAAGTAGGGTGTCACCGCCTCGTACATGAGGCCGACCACGAGCTGCGGGTAGGGCGAAGCTTCGGGGCCTCAGGGAACGTGGGCACCCGTTGCAGCCTTCAATCCACTCTCAAAATGCTCCTGCATTCGCTGCATGGCGGCCGGCCCGTCGCGCGCCGTGATCGCCTTCATCAGCGCGTCGTGCTCCCTGAGCGATTCGCGCGCGCGCGGCTCTTTGAAAAGCGAGCTGTGGCCTTTGAGCTTCATGATCTTGCGCAGGTCGGCCACCATCTGCACCCGCCAGCGGTTGTTGGCAATTTCCAGCAGGCGCGTATGAAAGGCGATGTTCAGCGCCAGAAAGGCCGCGTAGTTGGGGCGCGGCATGCTCAGCGCTGCCTGAAGCTGCGCGTGCAGTGCTTCGAGTTCGTCCCGCTGTGACTTTGTGGCAGTGACCGCGACGGTCGCTGCGGCGTCGCTTTCCAGCAGCGAGAGCAGGTGATAAACGTCGACCAGATCGCGCTCGGACACCTCGGTCACGTAGGCGCCGCGTCGCACCTTCATCGTGATCAGGCCCTCGGCGGCCAGCACCTTCAACGCTTCGCGCAGTGGCGTGCGGCTGATGCCGTACTCCTCCGCCAGCTTCAGTTCGTCGATCCATGCGCCCGGTTCCAGCTCCTGATTGAAGATGCGTTGGCGCAGCAGCTCGGCCACCTCTTCGTAGAGGGCTCGCGGAGTAAGCGTGACAGCGGACATGCGCGAACTGTACTGCAATGACGCCATCTGAATTAATAATTATGGATCGGGTAGACTCGTCTTGAACTGCCCGGACTCAGCGGAGACACTGGGAACAACTTTGCAAAAGCGGCGCCCATGAGCACACCCGAACCGACCTTCCCACCCGTCAGCCTCGAGGCATGGACCAAAGCGGCTGCAAAGTCGGCGCCGGGTGGCGACGTCAATGCGCTGAACTGGCTGACACCGGACGGCATCAGCGTCAAGCCGCTCTACACTGCCGCCGACCTCAAGGGCTTGAAGTACACCGACACGATGCCGGGGTTCGAGCCCTACCTGCGCGGGCCGCAAGCCACGATGTACGCAGTGCGGCCCTGGACCATCCGGCAGTACGCCGGCTTCTCGACTGCAGAAGAGTCCAACGCCTTCTATCGCAAGGCGCTGGCTGCCGGCGGCCAGGGCGTGAGCGTCGCGTTCGATCTGCCGACACACCGCGGCTACGACAGCGACCACCCGCGGGTGACGGGCGATGTCGGCAAGGCGGGCGTAGCAATCGACTCGGTCGAAGACATGAAGATCCTGTTCGACCAGATTCCGCTCGACAAGGTGTCGGTATCTATGACGATGAACGGCGCCGTGTTGCCGGTGCTGGCCGGCTACATCGTGGCCGGCGAAGAGCAGGGCGTGCCGCAAGACCAGTTGAGCGGGACTATTCAGAACGATATTCTGAAAGAGTTCATGGTGCGCAACACCTACATCTTTCCGCCGGCGCCGAGCATGCGGATCATCGGCGACATCATCGAGTACACGGCGCACAAGATGCCGAAGTTCAACTCGATCAGCATCAGCGGTTATCACATGCAGGAGGCCGGTGCCAACCAGGCGTTGGAACTGGCCTTCACGCTGGCTGATGGCAAGGAGTACGTCAAGACGGCCTTGGCCAAGGGGCTCGACGTCGACGTGTTCGCGGGGCGCCTGAGTTTCTTCTGGGCCATCGGAATGAACTTCTATCTGGAAGTCGCCAAGATGCGCGCCGCGCGCTTGCTGTGGTGCCGCATCATGAAAGACTTCGAGCCCAAGAACGCCAAGAGCCTGATGCTGCGCACGCACTGCCAGACCAGCGGCTGGTCGCTCACCGAACAAGACCCGTACAACAACGTCGTGCGCACCACCATCGAGGCAATGGCCGCGGTGTTCGGCGGCACGCAAAGCCTGCACACCAATGCGCTCGATGAAGCGATTGCACTGCCGACCGAGTTCAGCTCGCGCATCGCACGCAACACGCAACTCATCATTCAGGAAGAGACCCACATCACCAGCGTGGTCGACCCATGGGCCGGCAGCTACATGATGGAAAAGCTGACCCAGGACATGGCCGACAAGGCCTGGGAAATCATCGAAGAAGTCGAAGCCATGGGCGGCATGATCAAGGCCGTCGACAGCGGCTGGGCCAAGCTCAAGATCGAAGCCGCCGCCGCCGACAAGCAGGCGCGCATCGATTCCGGCCGTGACGTGATCGTCGGCGTCAACAAGTACAAGCTAAAGACTGAAGACGCGATCGACAGTTTGTCGATCGACAACGTGAAAGTGCGCGACGGCCAGATCGCCAAGCTGAAGGCGATTCGCGCTTCGCGTGACTCGGCCGCCGTGCAGGTGGCACTCGATGCACTGACAGCCGCCGCCGAGAGCGGCGAGGGCAACATGCTGGCGCTGAGCATCGATGCGGTGCGCCTGCGCGCCACGGTCGGCGAGATCAGCGACGCGCTGGAAAAAGTCTATGGCCGGCATCGCGCCGACACGCAGAAGGTCACCGGCGTTTATGCCGCAGCCTATGACTCGGCCGAGGGCTGGGAAGCGCTCCAAAACGAGATCGCCTTGTTTGCTGAAGAGCAGGGCCGCCGTCCACGCGTGATGATTTCCAAGCTCGGGCAAGACGGCCACGACCGCGGCGCCAAGGTTGTCGCCACGGCCTTCGCTGACCTTGGTTTCGACGTCGATATGGGTCCGTTGTTCCAGACGCCTGAGGAGTGCGCGCGCCAGGCCATCGAGAACGACGTGCATGCAGTCGGCGTCTCGACCCTTGCCGCTGGCCACAAGACGCTGGTGCCGGCGATCATCGCCGAGCTGAAGAAGCAGGGCGCCGACGACATCATCGTGTTCGTCGGCGGCGTGATTCCGCGCGGCGATTACGAGATGCTTTACGAGGCCGGCGTGAAAGGCATCTACGGCCCGGGGACGCCGATCCCGGCGAGTGCCAAGGATGTGCTGGAGCAGATTCGCGCTTCGATTGCGGCCTGAACATGCCGGGGGAGCGCACCACGGTCACGTCCGATTCCTTGTTGAGTGCCGAAGGCCCCGCGCAGCGGCGCGCCATTGCCAAGGCGATCACGCTGCTGGAATCGACCCGAGCCGACCATCGAGCGCAAGCGGACGAGTTGCTCACCGCTTTGCTGCCACACACGGGCCAGTCGTTTCGGCTGGGCATCTCGGGCGTTCCGGGTGTCGGCAAGTCGACCTTCATTGAAACGCTCGGCCTCTTGTTGATCGACAAGGGGCATCGGGTCGCAGTGCTCACCATCGACCCATCGTCTTCCGTGTCGGGCGGCTCGATCCTCGGCGACAAGACACGCATGGAACGACTCTCGGTGCATGAGCGCGCCTACATTCGGCCGAGCCCGTCGTCGGGCACGCTGGGTGGCGTGGCAGAGAAGACGCGCGAAGCGATGCTGGTGTGCGAGGCTGCGGGGTATGACATCGTCATTGTCGAAACCGTCGGCGTCGGCCAGAGCGAAACTGCGGTGGCGGGCATGACCGACATGTTCGTGCTGATGCAACTGCCGAACGCCGGTGACGATCTGCAGGCGATCAAGAAGGGTGTGATGGAACTGGCCGACCTGGTCGTGATCAACAAGGCCGATCTCGACAAGGATGCCGCCACGCGCGCGCAGGCGCAGATAACTTCTGCGCTGCGCCTGTTCGGCCATCAGGGCAATCCTGATCATGTGCATGCGATGCACGATGCGTACAACGGCGCCGACGTACGCTTCTGGTTGCCGCGCGTGATGCAGTTGAGTGCGCTCGCCGGTACCGGCGTCGACGCGTTCTGGGACTCGGTCACACAGTTCAAGGCACTGCAGGCTGGCAATGGCAAGCTGGTGAAGCGGCGTGAAAAGCAGTCGCTGTCCTGGATGTGGGAGCGCATCGACGCTGGTCTGAAGCACGCTTTTCGACATCATCCGCAGGTGCGCGAAATGTTGCCGCAACTGACGCGGCAAGTGGTCGAAGGCACGCTGCCGGCGTCGACCGCAGCGCGCACTTTGCTCGCCATAGCGGCTGGCCAGATGTAGCCCGGAATACAAGAATCAATCGAACTTCAGCTTTGGAGAAACAACCATGCAAGAACTGATCGACCAACTCGAAGAGCGCCGCGCCAAGGCCCGGCTCGGCGGTGGACAAAAGCGCATCGATGCACAGCACAAGAAGGGCAAGCTCACCGCGCGCGAGCGCATCGAACTGCTGCTCGACGACAACACCTTCGAAGAGTGGGACATGTTCGTCGAGCATCGGTCGGTCGACTTCGGCATGGCGGAGCAGAAGATTCCAGGTGACGGTGTGGTCACTGGTTACGGAATGATCAACGGCCGGCTGGTCTTCGTCTTCAGCCAGGACTTCACCGTTTTCGGCGGTGCGTTGAGTGAAGCGCATGCCGAGAAAATCTGCAAGGTAATGGACCAGGCGATGAAGGTTGGCGCACCGGTTATCGGCCTCAACGATTCCGGCGGCGCGCGCATCCAGGAAGGCGTGGCCTCGCTCGGCGGTTATGCCGACGTGTTCCAGCGCAACGTGATGGCGTCGGGCGTGGTGCCGCAGATCAGCATGATCATGGGCCCGTGCGCCGGCGGCGCTGTGTACTCGCCCGCCATGACCGATTTCATCTTCATGGTGAAGGACTCGAGCTACATGTTCGTCACTGGCCCCGAGGTCGTGAAGACGGTGACACACGAGAACGTGACGGCCGAAGAACTCGGTGGCGCCATCACGCACACCACGCGCAGTGGCGTGGCCGACAGGGCATTCGAAAACGACGTCGAAGCGCTGATGATGCTGCGCCGGCTCTACAACTACCTGCCGCTCAATAACCGCGAGAAATCGCCGGTGCGCCTTGGCAACAACGGCAAGGGCGATCCGGCCGACCGACCCGATTTTTCGCTCGATACGCTGGTGCCCGACAACGCCAACAAGCCGTACGACATGAAGGAGTTGATCCTCAAGGTGGTCGACGACGGCGACTTCTTCGAGTTGCAGCCCGAGTACGCGAAAAACATCGTCATCGGCTTCGCCCGCATGGAGGGGCAGACCGTCGGCATCGTGGCCAACCAGCCCCTGGTGCTGGCTGGTTGTCTCGACATCAAAAGCAGCATCAAGGCGGCGCGCTTCGTGCGCTTTTGCGATTGCTTCAACATTCCGGTCGTCACCTTTGTCGACGTACCCGGCTTCATGCCCGGCACGGGGCAGGAGTACGGCGGGATCATCAAGCACGGCGCGAAGCTGCTCTATGCGTACGCTGAGTGCACAGTGCCGAAGATCACGGTGATCACGCGCAAAGCCTACGGCGGCGCTTACGACGTGATGGCGTCGAAGCATCTGCGCGGCGACGTCAATCTCGCATGGCCGCGCGCCGAGATCGCGGTGATGGGCGCCAAGGGTGCGGTCGAAATCATCTTTCGCGAAGACAAGAACGACCCGGAGAAGCTGGCTGCGCGCGAGGCCGAATACAAAGCGCGTTTTGCCAACCCGTATGTGGCGAGCGCACGTGGTTACATCGACGACGTGATCCTGCCTCACGAGACGCGCAAGCGCATCTGCCGCTCGCTCGTGATGCTTCGGGCCAAGAAGCTCGAGAACCCGTGGCGCAAGCACGGGAACATTCCGCTCTGAGCTCCTAGAAGAAGAACATGTTTAAAAAAATCCTGATCGCCAACCGCGGCGAAATCGCCTGTCGCGTCATCAAGACCGCGAAGAAGATGGGCATCCTGACCGTCGCGGTTTATTCCGATGCCGATAAGGAAGCGCGCCATGTCGAACTGGCCGACGAGGCGGTGCACATCGGTGGCGCAGCCAGCCGCGACAGTTATCTGCAGGTCGACCGCATCATCGCGGCGTGCAAGCAGACTGGTGCCGAAGCGGTGCATCCGGGCTACGGCTTCCTGTCGGAGAACGAAGCCTTCGCGCGCAAGGTCGAAGAAGAGGGCATCGTCTTCATCGGCCCCAAGCACTATTCGATCGCGGCGATGGGCGACAAGATCGCCTCCAAGAAGTTGGCGAACGAGGCCAAGGTCAACACCATTCCGGGCTGGAACGAAGCCATCGAAACCGCCGAACGCGCAGTCGAGATCGCCAGGGAAATCGGCTATCCGGTGATGATCAAGGCGTCGGCCGGCGGCGGGGGCAAAGGCTTGCGTGTTGCGAACGACGACAAGGAAGCGTTCGAAGGCTTTTCCGCTTGCCGCAACGAGGCGCGCAACAGCTTCGGCGATGACCGGGTCTTTATCGAGAAGTTCGTGGTCGAACCGCGCCACATCGAAATCCAGGTGCTGGGCGATTCGCAGGGCAACGTGATCTACCTGAACGAGCGTGAATGCTCGATCCAGCGGCGCCACCAGAAAGTGATCGAAGAGGCGCCGTCACCTTTCATCACGGACGCCACGCGCAAGGCGATGGGAGAGCAGGCGGTGTTGCTGGCCAAGGCCGTTAAGTACCAGAGTGCCGGCACAGTCGAGTTCGTGGTCGGCAAGGACCAGAGCTTTTACTTTCTGGAGATGAACACGCGGCTGCAGGTGGAACATCCGGTGACGGAGTGCATCACCGGGCTCGACCTGGTCGAACTCATGATTCGCGTCGCGGCGGGTGAGCCGCTGCCGCTGAAGCAGGCCGACGTGAAGCGTGAGGGCTGGGCCATCGAATGCCGCATCAATGCCGAAGATCCGTTTCGCAGCTTCCTGCCGTCGACCGGCCGGTTGGTGAAGTTCCAGCCGCCGGAAGAGACGATGTTCTCTGCCGATACCGCGCATCTCTACGGCGTGCGCGTCGATACGGGCGTGTACGACGGCGGCGAGATCCCGATGTTCTACGACTCGATGATCGCCAAGCTCATCGTGCACGGCAAGGATCGCCAGCATGCAATTGCGAAGATGCGCGAGGCACTCAATGGCTTCGTGATCCGCGGCATCAGCAGCAACATCCCGTTCCAGGCGGCGCTGTTGGCGCATCCACAGTTCGTCGCGGGTGACTTCAACACCGGCTTTATCGCCGAGCATTACGCGCATGGCTTTCATGCGGAGGACGTGCCTCACAGCGATCCGGCTTTCTTGATCGCGCTGGCCGCCTATGTGCATCGGCGCTATCGTGCGCGGGCCTCGGGCATCAGCGGCCAACTCGAAGGCCACAGCGTGAAGGTCGGCGAGCAGTTCGTGGTGGTCGAGCTTGGGCCGGAAGGAAAGCACATTCATCACCCCGTGTCCGTCACCGACTTTCAGGGCAAGAACGGTGCGAGCGCCGTGGCTGTCGGCGACAGCAATTTCAAGATCGATAGCAATGGCGCGCTCGGCAGTATTCGCGTCGAAGGTACGGTCAACGACAAGCCTTTCGTCGCGCAGGTCGAGCGCGGCGCGGGCAAGAATCCGCTGGCGTTGCGCGTGTTGCACGACGGCACGCAGATCGAAGCGATGGTCCTGTCGCCGCTCGGTGCGCGCCTGCTCGAACTGATGCCGTACAAGGCACCGCCCGACCTAAGCAAGTTCCTGATGTCCCCGATGCCGGGTCTGCTCGTCGAGGTGTCGGTGCAGCCCGGCCAGCAGGTGCAGGCGGGCGAGAAGTTGGCTGTGATCGAGGCGATGAAGATGGAGAACGTGCTCTTCGCATCGCAAGATGGCGTCGTGGGCAAAGTCTCTGCGGCCAAGGGCGAGTCGCTGGCTGTCGATCAGATCATTCTGGAGTTCGTGTGATGCCGACCGACGCAACCAATGATTCAAAGACGCGTCCTTTCAAAGTGCTTGGCATCCAGCAGATCGCTATCGGCGCGGTCGATAAGACGCGGCTGCAAAAGCTCTGGGTCGACATGCTGGGCCTGGAAGTGACGGGCACCTTTCGCAGCGAGCGCGAGAACGTGGACGAAGACATCTGCGCGATCGGCAGCGGGCCGTTCAAGGTCGAGGTCGACTTGATGCAGCCGCTGGACATCGACAAGAAGCCGGCGGTGCACACCACGCCGCTGAATCACATCGGCTTGTGGATCGATGACCTGCCGGTCGCGGTCGAGTGGCTGACCGCACAGGGCGTGCGCTTTGCGCCCGGCGGTATTCGCAAGGGCGCCGCGGGCTTCGACATCTGCTTCATGCATCCGAGGGCCAACGACGAGTTTCCCATCGCGGGCGAGGGCGTGCTGATCGAGATGGTGCAGGCCCCGCCGGGCGTGGTGAAAGCCTTTGAGGCGCTGGCTGCGGGCACGCCGCAAATCACCGCTTGAAAGATCAAGGTTTGCGCGCAGCTGCCGCAGCCCGCGCGCGTGCCATAGCGGCCTCCACCACCGAGCGTTTGCGAGCATCGGCATCGACATCGGCGTTAGGTGCATCTGCCGAGGCGTCCTGAGCCAGTTTCGCTGCGGCTTCTTCTCGCGCCGGGCGGCGTACCTTGTGGGATTCGTAGCGTTGCCGTGAATGGTCTGCCTGTGTCGACGACCATGCATCCCATCCGCTCAAGCCCGGCGTTTCTACTTCGAGCGAGATGCAGTCGACCGGACATACCGGAATGCAGAGTTCGCAGCCCGTACAGTGCGCTTCGATCACCGTGTGCATCCGCTTGTGGATGCCCAGGATGGCGTCGGTTGGGCACGCATCGAGGCAGAGCGTGCAGCCGATGCACCAGGCTTCGTCAATGACCGCCATCAGGCGCGGTGCCTCGATTCCGAAGTGAGGGTCGAGCGCGATTGCCGGTCGGCCTGTAAGCGAGGAAAGGCGGCCTATGCCCTCCGCACCGCCGGGTGGACATTGGTTGATGGCCGCGTCGCCTGCAGCGATGGCCTCGGCATAGCCATTGCAGTCCGGATAGCCGCAACGCGTGCACTGCGTTTGCGGAAGGGCGTCGTTGATGCGCGCGGCCAGTGACCCGGACGGCGCTTCGGTCATGACTTGTGCGCGGTCGCTCAGCGCGCGCGCGTGCCGGCGCGCACTTTGCTTTTCAACGTGCCTGCTGCCATTGCCTTGGGTTGCCGAACAGTCGCGGCCGGCTTGCCCGTTGGCTTGACCGCTGGCTTTGCGATCGCTTTGGTCACAGGCTTCACCGAAGGCTTCGCGCCAGTCTGAACCGGCTTTACCGTGTCTTCTGCATCTACTGAAGGCTTGGCGAGTGCGCGGTGCTGTGCCTCGTCATGCGCCGCGATGAACTTCTGCACCTTCGGGTAGACCAAGTCGCGCCAACGGCGGCCGCTGAAGATGCCGTAATGGCCTGCGCCCTTGGCCTCGTAGTGCTCCCGCTGATTCGCAGCAATACCGGTGCAAAGGTCGTGCGCAGCCTGCGTCTGACCCGAGCCGGAGATGTCGTCCAACTCACCCTCGACGGTCAGCAAGGCGGTCGTGCGAATGTCTTGCGGACGCACACGTTCAAGCTCGCCATCAGCGTTCTTCACGTCCCAGTTGCCGTTCACCAGGCTGAAGTCCTGGAAGACGGTCTTGATGGTGTCGAGGTAGTAGTCCGCATCCATGTCGAGCACGGCGTTGTACTCGTCGTAGAACTTGCGATGCGCTTCGGCGCTGGCGTCGTCGCCCTTCATCAAGTCCTTGAAGTAATCGTAGTGGCTGGTCGCGTGACGGTCAGGATTCATTGCGACGAATCCGGTGTGCTGCAGGAAGCCCGGGTACACGCGCCGGCCCTCGCCCGGGAATCCCTGCGGGACCGGATAGATGACGTTGTTCTCGAACCAGTCGAAGCCTTTGGTCGTAGCGAGGTTGTTTACGGCGGTCGGCGATTTGCGCGCATCTATCGGGCCACCCATCATGGTCATCGTGAGCGGCAGCGTCTCGCCCTTGCTCGCCATAAGCGCCACAGCGGCCAACACCGGCACCGTCGGCTGGCAAACGCTCATTACGTGGCAGTTGCCGTATTCGGCTTGCAGCAGCCGGATGAAGTCCTGCACGTAGTGGATGTAATCATCGAGATGGAATTCGCCTTCGGACAGCGGCACGAGGCGGGCGTTTTTCCAGTCGGTAATGTAGACCTTGTGGCCTTGCAGCATGGTGCGAACAGTGTCCCGCAGCAGCGTGGCGTAGTGACCCGACAGCGGCGCAACGATGAGCACGACGGGCTGGCTTTTCAAAATCTTTAACGTGTCCGGGTCATCGGTGAACCGCTTGAAGCGACGCAGCTCGCAAAACGGCTTGTCTAGCGCAATCGCTTCGTGGATGACGACGTCGTCTCCATTCACCTTGACGCTTTCGATGCTGAACTTCGGCTTTTCGTAGTCCTTGCCGAGGCGATACATCAGCTCGTAGCCAGCGGCCATGCGCTGCGCCATGGGCATGTTGCCCCACACTGCCCCGTGGCCATAGAGTTTGGAGGCAGCTTGAGCGAAGTCCGAAAACGGCTCCATCAAGGAGCGTTGGGCTTCGTAGAGTTGGTAGAGCATTGCGTGGTTGTACTAGGATGTTGCAGTGCAATATATCAGCGGGGTCCCCGTGTTTGTAGGGGCGTAACCCCTACAAACACCACCGCAATCGTGTCAACCAAACGTTTCGATGTCCGTGCAGGTCAGATGACCTTGGCGATCGAAGCGCAGACGTAGTCGATGTTCTTGCTGTTCAGTGCCGCAACGCACATGCGGCCGGTGTCGGTGCCGTAGATGCCGAACTCTGAGCGCAACCTCACCATCTGGTCTTTGTTGAGGCCGGAGTAGCTGAACATGCCGATCTGCTTGGTGATGAAGCTCATGTCTTCCTTCACGCCAGCTGCCTTCAGTCCGTCAACCAGCTTCTGCCGCATCGCCTTGATGCGAACGCGCATTTCCGCCAGTTCGCCTTCCCACATCGCACGCAGTGCGGGGTCGCCGAGCACCGCTGCCACCACCGCGCCACCGTGAATCGGCGGATTGCTGTAGTTGGTACGGACCATGACCTTCAGTTGCGACAGCACGCGCGAGGTTTCTTCCTTGTCCTTGCACAGCACCGACAGCGCACCGACACGCTCGCCGTAAAGGCTGAAGCTCTTCGAAAACGAAGTCGACACGAAGAAGGTCAAGCCGGCTTCGACGAACTTGCCGATGGCCGCGCCATCTTCTTGGATGCCATGGGCAAAGCCCTGGTAGGCCATGTCGAGGAACGCGGTCAGGTTCTTAGCCTTGACCACGTCGACCACCTGATCCCACTGGGCGGCGGTGATGTCGTAGCCGGTCGGGTTGTGGCAGCAGGCATGCAGCACGACGATGGTGCCGGCAGGTGACGCATCGAGCGCTGCCAGCATGGCTTCGAAATTGACGCCGCGCGTAGCGGCGTCGTAGTACGGGTAGCTTTCGACCACGAAGCCGGCCTGCGTGAACAGGGCGCGATGGTTTTCCCAGCTCGGGTCGCTGATCAGCACCTTGGCATTCGGGCTCAGCTTCTTAAGGAAGTCGGCACCGACCTTCAGGCCTCCAGTGCCGCCCAGGCCTTGCACGGTCGCGACGCGGCCCGACTTCAGCGGCTCGCTGTCGGCCCCGAAGACCAGGCTCTTCACCGCGTTGTCGTACGCGACGATGCCGTCGATCGGCAAGTAGCCGCGTGCAGTCGGCGACTTCATCATGTTTTGTTCGGCGGTCTGGACGCATTTCAGTAGCGGGAGCTTGCCGTTGTCGTCGTAATAAACGCCCACACCCAGATTCACCTTGGCGGGATTGGTGTCGGCGGCGTATTGCTCGTTAAGGCCGAGGATCGGGTCGCGCGGCGCCATTTCGACCGCGGTAAACATAGACATGGAGAAAGTCCTTTGATTGAAAGCTTCGCGTGCAACCGGGCAAGCGCTTAAGCTTTCCGGTTGCATTGAATTTTACCGGCGCCACCGCCAATTGACGGGTACAGCCATGCCAGAGACCACCGAAGCCATCACCGATACAGTGACCGACGCACACAAGCTTGCAGCGATCGGGCCCGCAAAGTCGGGAACGTTCGTCACTTTTCCCGGCTCGCCCTTCGAGCTTTACCAGCCCTATCCTCCTGCGGGCGATCAGCCGAAAGCGATTGATGGCTTGGTCGAAGGCGTGAACGATGGCGAGGTGTTCCAGACCCTGCTGGGCGTGACTGGTTCCGGCAAAACCTTCACCATGGCCAACGTGATCGCCCGGCTCGGCAGGCCGGCCATCGTCTTCGCACCGAACAAGACGCTGGCGGCGCAGCTTTACAGCGAGTTCCGCGAATTTTTTCCGCATAACGCCGTCGAGTACTTCGTCAGCTACTACGACTATTACCAGCCCGAGGCCTACGTGCCTCAGCGCGACCTGTTCATCGAAAAAGACAGCTCCATCAACGAGCACATCGAGCAGATGCGGCTGTCGGCGACCAAGAGCGTGCTGGAGCGACGCGACACGGTCATCGTGGCGACGGTGAGCGCCATCTACGGCATCGGCACGCCCGAGGACTACACGCAGATGCGCTTCATCATGCGCATCGGCGACAAAATCGGCCAGCGCGATGTGATCGGGCGGCTGATCCGCATGCAGTACACGCGCAACGAACAGGATTTTTCGCGTGGGTCGTTCCGGGTGCGTGGCGACACCATCGATATTTTTCCGGCGGAGCACAGCGAGCTGGCCATCCGCATCGAGCTGTTCGACGACGAGATTGAGACACTGCAACTGTTCGATCCGCTCACCGGCCGAATCCGACAGAAAATCCCACGCTTCACGGTGTACCCATCCAGCCACTACGTGACGCCACGCGACAAGGTGATGTCTGCGGTCGAGGGCATCAAGCACGAGTTGGTCGGCCGGGTGAAGGAGTTCGTGAGCCAGGGCAAGCTGGTCGAAGCCCAACGGATAGAGCAGCGCACCCGCTTCGACCTGGAAATGCTCGCCGAGATCGGCCATTGCAAAGGCATCGAGAACTATTCGCGGCATCTTTCGGGGGCTGCGCCGGGGCAACCGCCCTCGACGTTGACCGACTACCTGCCCAAAGACGCGTTGATGTTCCTCGACGAGAGTCATCAGATGATCGGCCAGCTCAACGGCATGTATGCGGGCGACCGTGCGCGCAAGACGACGCTGGTCGAGTACGGTTTTCGCCTGCCTTCCGCGATGGACAACCGACCTCTCAAGTTCGAGGAGTTCGAGGCGCGCATGCGGCAGGCGATCTTCGTGTCTGCCACGCCGGCGCAGTACGAGAAGGACCATTCAGGCAACACGGTCGAGCAGCTGGTACGGCCGACGGGACTGATCGATCCCGAGGTCGAGGTGCGGCCGGCCACGCATCAGGTCGACGATGTGCTGGGCGAGATTCGTCTGCGCGTCGACAAGAACGAACGGGTGCTGATCACGACGCTGACCAAGCGCATGGCCGAGCAGCTCACCGACTACCTGAGCGACAACGGCGTGAAGGTGCGTTATTTGCACAGCGATATCGACACTGTCGAACGCGTCGAAATCCTGCGCGACCTGCGTTTGGGCAGCTTCGACGTGCTGGTCGGAATCAACCTTTTGCGCGAGGGGCTGGACATTCCGGAGGTATCGCTGGTTGCCATCCTGGATGCTGACAAGGAGGGCTTCCTGCGTGCGGAGCGCTCGCTGATTCAGACGATCGGGCGCGCCGCGCGCAATGTGAACGGCAAAGCCATCCTGTATGCCGACCGGATGACCGATTCGATGAAAAAGGCGATCGACGAAACCGATCGACGTCGTACCAAGCAGATCGCCCACAACTTGGCCGAAGGCATCACGCCGCGCAGCATCGTGAAGGAAGTGCGCGACTTGATCGATGGCGTCTACAGCGAGAAAACCGGCAAGGAAATGGCCAAGCTCGATCTGGAGCGCGCCAAGGTCGAGGACATGAGCGAGAAAGATGTTGCTCGCGAGATCAAGCGCCTCGAAAAGCTGATGCTTGAGCACGCGCGCAATCTGGAGTTCGAAAAAGCGGCACGGGTCCGGGATCAGTTGGCTCAGTTGCGTGAACAGGCTTTCGGCGGCGGACGCACCGACAACATTGCCGAGGCAGTGCCCCGTAAATGAGTGATTGGCCTACAGCCCCCGAGGGGGTCGGCGGGAGTTACCCGAGCAAAACTGAAGGCTTATCGCTATACTTGACCGAATTAGTCAACAACACCAGAACTTCGCGATGAAGGACCGACTCATACCGGCTGGTGCACCAGCTAAAGAGGTCGGTCAGGGCGGAGACGAAGCTACCCGAAGCCCTCTGGCAGCGGTGTCATTTCAACGGTAAGCACTTGAAGGAGCTTGCGATGCGTCTCACTACAAAAGGCCGTTTTGCGGTCACCGCGATGATCGATCTGGCATTGCGCCAGAACACCGGTCCGGTCACGCTGGCGGCCATCAGCCAGCGGCAGCAGATTTCGCTGTCCTACCTTGAACAGCTCTTCGGCAAGCTGCGCCGCCACGAACTGGTCGAATCGACCCGCGGCCCCGGCGGCGGATACAGCCTCGGTCGTAAAGCGGCCGAGATCACTGTCGCCGACATCATCGTTTCGGTGGATGAACCCATCGACGCGACTCATTGCGGTGGCAAAGAGAATTGTCTGGGCGAGGCCGGTCGCTGCATGACGCACGAACTTTGGGCATCGCTGAATCAGCGCATGGTCGAGTTCCTCGATTCGGTCACCTTGCAAAAATTGGTCGATGACCAACTCGCCAAGGGTGTTCAGATCGAGAACAAGCCGGTGATCAAGCGCGCGATTTCGGCGCAACCGGTGGCGAAGCCTATCCGCATCAACGCGCCGAATTCGGTGTTTGCCCTCGGGAATGTCTTTGCGAAGTCGTAAAGGCCATGAACTAAGGCGCCCTCGGGTGCCTTGCCTGCAGCGACCCTCAAATTAACCAATGCCAGCCAGAGCCAGCCATGGACTTCACCCCTCATTTCCCCATCTATCTTGACTACGGCGCGACCACGCCCGTCGATCCGCGCGTCGTCGACGCAATGATTCCCTGGTTGAGCGAGCACTTCGGCAACCCGGCCTCCCGCAGTCACGCGTGGGGCTGGGAGGCGGAAGAGGCCGTCGAAAAAGGCCGCGGCTACGTCGCGGAATTGATCAATGCCGACCCTCGTGAGATCGTGTGGACTTCCGGCGCTACCGAATCGATCAACCTTGCGCTGAAAGGCGCGGCCCAGTTCTACAAAGGCAAGGGCAAGCACCTCATCACGGTCAAGACCGAGCACAAGGCCGTTCTCGACACCATGCGCGAGCTCGAACGTCAAGGCTTCGAGGTCACGTACCTCGACGTTGAAGAAAACGGTTTGCTCGACCTCGGCAAGTTCAAGGCGGCCATTCGCCCCGACACGATTCTGGCGAGCGTCATGTTCGTCAATAACGAAATCGGGGTGGTGCAAGACGTTGTCGCCATCGGTAACGCCTGCCGGGAAAAAGGCGTGCTGCTTCACGTCGATGCAGCGCAAGCGACGGGCAAGGTCGAGATCGACATCACGCAACTGCCCATCGATTTGATGAGTCTTGCTTCGCACAAGACTTATGGTCCCAAAGGCATCGGCGCGTTGTATGTTCGGCGCAAGCCGCGCGTCCGGCTCGAAGCGCAAATGCACGGGGGTGGCCATGAGCGCGGCATGCGTTCAGGATCGTTGCCGACGCACCAGATCGTCGGAATGGGTGAAGCCTTCCGCATCGCTAAACTCGATATGAAGGCAGACAACGCCAAAGCCGCAGCGCTGCAAAAGCGCTTGCTCGATGGCCTGAAAGATGTCGAGCAGGTCTTCATCAATGGTGACCTCGAGCATCGTGTGCCGCACAACCTGAATATCAGCTTCAACTACGTCGAAGGCGAGTCGCTGATCATGGGTATCAAGGGCTTGGCGGTGTCGTCGGGCTCGGCATGCACATCAGCCAGTCTGGAGCCGAGTTATGTGTTGCGCGCTCTCGGCCGCAGCGATGAGCTCGCGCACAGTAGCCTTCGCATGACGATCGGTCGCTTCACGACCGAAGAAGAAATCGACTACGCGATTTCCACCATTAAGCACAACGTCGCCAAGCTGCGCGAGTTGAGCCCACTGTGGGAAATGTTCAAGGACGGTATCGACATCAGCGCTATCCAATGGTCGGCGCACTGAACACGATACAAAACAAGAGGTAACTTCATGGCATATTCATCCAAGGTCATAGACCACTACGAAAATCCCCGCAACGTCGGTTCGTTCGAAAAGGGCGACGACTCTGTGGGCACCGGCATGGTCGGCGCACCTGCTTGCGGCGACGTTATGAAGCTGCAGATCAAGGTCAACCCGGAAACCGGCGTGATCGAAGACGCACGTTTTAAGACCTACGGCTGCGGCTCGGCCATCGCGTCGTCGTCGTTGGTCACCGAGTGGGTCAAGGGCAAGACGCTCGACGAAGCCGCTGCGCTCAAGAACGCGCAGATCGCTGAAGAACTGGCGTTGCCGCCGGTAAAGATTCACTGCTCGATCCTGGCAGAAGACGCGATCAAGGCAGCCGTCAACGACTACAAAGCCAAGCACGCCGCATCGGCTGCCAAGGCTGCGCCTCAGGAAGCGGTTCACTGATCATGGCCGTGACCCTTACCGATGCGGCCGCGCGCCACGTCAATCGCTACCTCGGTAAGCGTGGCAAGGGCGTGGGTGTGCGTCTGGGCGTCAAGACAACCGGCTGCTCCGGGCTCGCCTACAAGCTGGAATATGTCGATGAGTTCGCGCCTGAAGACGTGGTTTTCGAAGACCGCGGCGTCAAAGTGCTCGTCGATCCTAAAAGCCTGGCCTATATCGACGGAACGCAGCTCGACTTCGTTCGCGAAGGCTTGAACGAAGGCTTCAAGTTCATTAATCCAAACGAGCGCGATCGTTGCGGCTGCGGAGAGTCTTTCAGGATTTGACGCCGTGCGCGTTTCGCGCCCGAGCCGCCACCATGTCATGTGCTGGCGGCTTTTTTATTGCAATGAACCTTAACGACACCGACTTCGAACTCTTCTCCGTGCCAACGATGTTTGCGCAGGATCGCGCGGCGCTGGACGCGCGTTGGAAGGAACTGCAGCGCGAGGCGCACCCAGACCGTTTCGCGGCGCAAGGCCCGGCCGCGCAGCGACTGGCGATGCAATGGTCGGTGCGCATCAACGAGGCTTACCAGCGGTTGAAAGATCCGGTCAAGCGCGCCGCTTATTTGTGCGAGCAACGCGGTTCGTCGATCAACGCCGAAACCAATACCGCGATGCCGCCCGCATTCCTGATGCAACAGATGGAGTGGCGCGAGACGCTCGATGACGCGACGAAAGTAGAAGTTGTCGACGCGTTACGGACCGAGGTGGAGACGGCGCGCGCGGTGGCTCTCTCCTCTCTGGACCGCTTTATCGACGAAGAGGGCGACCACCCTGCGGCAGCGCAGCAGGTGAGAGCCCTCATGTTCATCGAGCGCTTTGCCGACGACGTTGAGTCCAAAGCCGATCAGTTGGGACAATAGAGCGATGGCACTTCTGCAGATTTCCGAACCGGGCCAGGCGCCGGACCCGCATCAACGGCGCATCGCCGTCGGCATCGACCTCGGCACGACGCACTCGCTCGTGGCCGCGGTGCGCAACGGCGTTGCCGAATGCTTGCCCGACGACGAGGGCCGCGTCATTCTTCCATCTGCGGTTCGCTACCTCGACGCCGAGCGTAGGCAGATCGGGTTCGAAGCGCTGGCGGCACGCGCGCAGGACGCCGCCAACACCATCACTTCGGTCAAACGGCTGATGGGACGCGGCTTGTCCGACATCGTCAACCGCGATGCGATGTCGTATCGGTTGGTGGACGAAGGCGGAATGGTCAAGGTCGACACTGCGGCGGGCATCAAATCGCCGGTCGAGATCAGCGCCGAGATTCTGGCCACGCTGCGTTTCCGCGCCGAAGACACTTTCGATGATTCGCTCTACGGTGCGGTCATTACCGTGCCGGCCTATTTCGACGAAGGACAGCGCCAAGCCACCAAGGACGCCGCGCAGCTCGCAGGCATCAATGTGCTTCGGCTCATCAGCGAGCCGACGGCTGCTGCCATCGCCTACGGCCTCGATAACGCCAGCGAAGGCGTCTACGCGGTTTATGACCTGGGCGGCGGCACCTTCGACATTTCCATCCTGCGACTGACGCAGGGCGTGTTCGAGGTGATCGCGACTGGGGGCGACTCTGCGCTGGGTGGTGACGACTACGATCATGCGATCGCTGATCTCGTGCTGTCGAACACCGGTGCGCACGCGACAGACGATGCCGATCGGGCCACGATGCTTGTGGCGGCGCGCGCTGCAAAAGAAGCGCTCAGCACTTCGGCGTCAACGCTGTTTCATGTGCAGGTGTCAAGTGCCGACGTGCAGTTCGAGCTCACCCGACAGCAGTTCGATGCGGCGACCAAGCCGCTCACGGACCGCACCATCGCCGCAGTGCGCAAAGCGCTGCGCGATGCCAGGCTCAAGACCGATGACCTGCAGGGCATCGTCATGGTGGGCGGGTCGACGCGCATGCCGCAGATCCAGCATGCGGTCGGCGAGTTCTTCGGTCGTGCACCACTGACCAATTTGAACCCGGACGAAGTCGTCGCACTCGGCGCAGCGATCCAGGCCAACCAGCTGGCAGGCAACGGCGGCGCGGACGATTTGTTGCTGCTCGACGTGATCCCGCTGTCGCTCGGCATCGAGACCATGGGCGGGCTCGTGGAGCGCATCGTCCCACGCAACCAGACCATTCCGACCGCGATGGCGCAAGACTTCACCACCTACCAGGACGGGCAAACCGCGCTTGCTTTGCATGTGGTGCAAGGCGAGCGCGATCTCGTTGCCGATTGCCGCAGCCTCGCGCGTTTCACTTTGCGCGGCATCCCGCCGATGTCGGCTGGCGCTGCGCGCATTCGCGTCACCTTCACCGTCGATGCCGACGGCTTGCTCAGCGTCGGCGCCAAGGAGCAGGGCAGTGGTGTGGAAGCCAGCGTCACCGTGAAGCCCTCGTATGGCCTGTCGGACGACCAGATCGCGACGATGCTGCAAGACAGTTTCGCGACCGCGCAGCAAGACATGCAGGCGCGGGCTCTGGTCGAAGCACGTGTGGACGCCGATCGCATGCTGCTCGCGACGCAGAGCGCGCTCGACGCCGACGGCGACCTGCTGAGCTCTGAAGATCGCACGCTGATCGATCAGTCGATGACGGCGCTGCGCCAAGCCCATCGGAGCACTGATGCCGCGGTTGTCGAGGCCGCCACCAAAGCGCTCGCTCATGTGACAGAAGGCTTTGCCGCAGCGCGCATGAATGCCGGTATTGCCCGAGCACTCTCGGGTCGAAAAGTCGAATCCCTGTAGAACAAAAATGCCAGTCATCAAGATCCTGCCCCACCCCGAATACTGTCCGCAAGGCGCCGAGATCACCGCGCCCGCGGGCACGTCGATCTGCGAGGCGCTGCTCGAACATCACATCAATATCGAGCACGCGTGCGAGATGAGCTGCGCCTGCACGACCTGCCATGTGCTGGTCCGCCAAGGCTTCGATTCGCTCAACGAGGCGGAAGAGGGCGAAGAAGATCTGCTCGACCGCGCCTGGGGGCTTGAGCCGCAATCGCGCCTGAGTTGCCAGGCCATCTTGGCGCAGCAGAACGTGACCATCGAGATCCCGAAGTACTCGATCAATCACGCCAAGGAAAACCACTGATGTCGCGTCTCGTTGTTCTCGATACCGAAACCACCGGCCTCTCTGCAGAAAACGGCGATCGTGTGATCGAACTCGGTTGCGTGGAGTTGTTCAATCGCAAGCTCACCGGCAACGATCTGCACATTTATTTCAACCCCGAGCGCGAGAGCCACGAAGACGCGCTCAAGGTGCACGGGCTGACGACGGATTTCCTGCGCGACAAGCCCAAGTTCGCTGCGCTTGCAAACGACGTGATCGAGTACCTGCGAGATGCAGAGTTGATCATTCACAACGCTGCGTTCGACGTCGGCTTTCTCAACAAGGAGTTCGAGCGAGTCGGCCTGCCGCCGTTGAAGACTTTCGTCGGCCAGGTTACCGACACGCTGGCCATGGCCAAGCAGGTGTACCCCGGCAAGCGCAATTCGCTCGATGCACTGTGCGACCGTTTCGGTGTCGATCGCTCGAATCGGACCTTCCACGGCGCCAAGCTCGATGCCCAGTTGCTGGCCGACGTCTACATCAACCTCACGCGTGGACAGGACGCCTTGCTGATCGATGTGGCATCCAACGAGCCAGCGCTGGGTACCTTCGTGGCCATCGATTTGCGCAGCTTCGATTTACCGGTGATCTACGCAGCCGATGTCGAATTGGCGGCACACGACGCGACGCTGCAGCAGCTCGACAAGGCCAGCAACGGACGTACGCTGTTCCGCCAGGTCAGCTAGAGCCCTATGGCATAATTTGAGGCTTCGCGCCTTAGCGTGGAGATCCAAAGTGTTGCAGCAGCAGCGCTCGGGCGGTTAGCTCAGGGGTAGAGCACAGCATTCACACTGCTGGGGTCCCAGGTTCGAAACCTGGACCGCCCACCAATTCCTTCAGTCAGACAGGTTAGATGCGTCCTCGCGTCTGCACAGCCGTACTGCAGATCGGGCCACTCGCTCGCTGGCTGGTTGCCCCAAACTTCCGCTTCTTTTTGTTGATCCGATGGCGCTGACCGACACGCCTCTCGAGCAATCTGCGACAAGACGCTAAGCTCGTGTCATGGAGACCATCGATTGCGCCGTCATAGGCGCCGGCGTTGTGGGTTTGGCGGTCGCGCGTGCCCTGGCATTGCAAGGGCACAAAGTTGTCGTGCTGGAGTCGGAAAACGCCATCGGTACCGGCACCAGCTCTCGCAACAGCGAAGTCATTCACGCTGGCATCTACTACCCTCGTGATTCGTTGAAGGCTACCCTTTGCGTGGCAGGCAACGCGGCGCTGTACGCGTATGCGGCACAGCGCGGCGTGCCGCATCGGCGCTGCGGAAAATTGATCGTGGCAACGACCCCTGCGCAAATCGAAGAACTTGATGCCATTCAGGTCAAGGCGCTGCGCAACGGCGTCCTCGACATCGTGCGATTGAACGGCGTTGAAGCGCGGGCCATGGAGCCAGAACTGGAATGTCTGGCCGCGCTGCACTCCCCCAGCACCGGCATCATCGACAGCCACGCGTTGATGCTGAGCTTTCAGGGAGACATGGAAAACGCGGGTGGTGTTCTGGCGATCAAGTCGTCAGTCGTTGCGGCCAAGTGCGTCGACCGCGCGATCGAGCTTCAGCTGGAAGACGGTACGTGCGTACGCTGCAACAGCGTCGTCAACGCTGCTGGGCTGTCCGCCCCTTCGCTTGCCAGACGCTTCGCCGGTTTGCCCGCCGACGCAGTCCCGACCGAGTATTTCGCAAAGGGGAATTACTTCACCCTCGCGGGCCGCGCGCCCTTCAGCCGCCTCATCTATCCGGTGCCCGAAGTCGGGGGGCTTGGCGTTCATCTGACGATCGACCTCGGCGGTCAGGCCAAGTTCGGGCCCGACGTCGAATGGGTGTCGTCGCCCGACGATCTGGTGGTCGATCCGGCTCGTGGCGACGCCTTTTACGCCGAAGTCAGACGTTACTGGCCCGCGCTTCGCGAAGGCGCGTTGCTGCCGGGTTATGCAGGTATGCGCCCCAAGCTCTCTGGCCCGGGACAGCCGGCGATGGACTTCGTCATATCAGGCCCTGCCGATCACGGCGTACGGGGTCTGGTCAACCTGTTCGGCATCGAGTCGCCGGGCCTTACCAGCAGCCTGGCGATCGGTACGCATGTCGCCGGATTGCTCGGTGGCCGTTTGGCGGCTGTACCATGAGCGGCACGCCAATTGCAGGCGTGTCAAAGTCGTCGGCACAGTGCCGGCGTCAATCCACGGAGGGAACATTTCAATGAGTGCTACCAGCAATCTCGAAGCAGCCGCCGATGCGGTGGTTGAAGACGTGCGAGGCGTTCTCGCCAGCAAAGAACTCGACTCGGTGCCGCACATCAAGGCCTTGCGCCAGCGCGTCGATGCCAAGATCGCCATCGCCAAGGAACTGACCGCCGAAAAGGCGCGCATTGCCGCCAAGAAGGCGCGTGAGGCTGCAGACAGCGCCAACACCTATGCGCACGACGAGCCATGGCAAATCGCAGGCGCTGCACTCGCGGTGGGCGTGCTACTCGGCCTGTTGCTCGGTCGCCGCTGATCTGAGCGCGACGGCATGCGTTGCGGGCGCTCAGTCGCCGAGCTTGCGCAGCGCCTCAGCGGCTTCCCGCACCAGGCCGGGCCCGCGGTAGATCAGGCCGGTGTAGATTTGTACGACATCGGCACCGGCTGAGATTTTGTCGCAAGCGTCGGTCGCGCTCAACACGCCGCCGGCCCCGATGATCGGAAAGCCCTTGCCTAGCAACTTGCGCAGTTGACCGATCACGCGATTGCTTGCCTCGCGGACTGGCGCTCCTGAAAGTCCTCCCGCTTCTTCCGCGCGCGGCAGACCCTTGACCGCCTCGCGCGAGAGCGTGGTGTTGGTTGCGATCACGCCGTCCATGTGGTGACGCTGCAATGCCGCGGCGATGACGCCGACTTGCGCAGCGTCCAGGTCCGGTGCGATCTTCACGAACAGCGGCACGCGCTTGCCGTGCTGTGCCGCCAACACGGTCCCGCGTTCGGCCACAGCGCCGAGCAGCGCATCCAGCGCTTCGTCGCTTTGCAGCGAGCGCAAGTTGGCAGTGTTCGGGCTCGAGATATTGATCGTCACGTAGTCGGCGTGCGGGTAAACGCCGTCGAGGCATAGCAGGTAGTCCTCGGTTGCGCGCTCGATCGGTGTCGCGGCGTTCTTGCCGATGTTCAGGCCGAGCAGCATCGGCGCTGCGGCGTTTCGTTTGCGAAACTGGACACGCTGAACATTGGCGACGAAGGCATCCAGCCCGTCGTTGTTGAAGCCGAGCCGGTTGATGAGCGCCTCACGCTCCGGCAAGCGAAAGATCCGCGGTTTGGCATTGCCCGGTTGCGCCTTCGGCGTGACGGTGCCGACCTCGACGAAGCCGAAGCCCATCGCGGCAAAGGCATCGATGCAGCGTGCGTTCTTGTCGAGCCCGGCGGCCAGACCAATGCGATTCGGAAAGGTCAGGCCGGCCAATGTCACCGGGTCATCGACGCGCGGTGCCGCATAAGCAAAATCGAATGGCGTGTTCTGCGTAAGGGCCAGCGCACCGAGAGTGAGCTCATGCGCGTGCTCGGCGTCAAAGCCAAAAAGAAAAGGGCGGGCAAGGCTGTAGAGCGAGGAGAGGGGCATCAGCGTGAGCAAGCGTGGTGTCGGGCGTGGTGTCGGGCGTTGCATCACCGGAATCGGTGACACCGGATAATTCCGGACTTCAATGAACCTGGATTCTCCGCGATGACTTCACCCGCTACGCCCTTGACACAAGAACAGATGAAGGCCCAAGTCGGACTTGCGGCGCTCGACTACGTGACGCGCGGCGAGATCGTCGGCGTCGGCACGGGCTCGACCGTCAACAAATTCATCGATGCGCTCGCCACGATCAAGAACGAGATCAAGGGTGCGGTGTCAAGTTCGGTGGCATCGTCGGAGCGGCTGCGTGCCGCTGGCATTCCGGTGTTCGACAGCAACGAGGTCGAGGAGCTGGCTGTCTACATCGACGGCGCCGACGAGATCGATCACCGCGGCCACATGATCAAAGGCGGCGGTGCTGCGCTTACGCGCGAGAAGATCGTGGCGGCACAGTCGCGGCGCTTCGTCTGCATTGCCGATGCATCGAAATTGGTGAACACGCTGGGGGATTTTCCGCTGCCTGTGGAAGTGATTCCTATGGCGGCACGCCGGATCATTCGGCAGTTTGCAAGACTCGGTGGCGAGGCGCAGGTGCGCGAGAAGGACGGGCTACCGCTGGTCACCGACAACGGCCAGCACATCATCGATGTGTCGGGCCTGAAGATCACCGACCCGCGTGCCTTCGAGGCCGAAGTGAGCCAGTGGCCTGGTGTTGTCACTGTCGGCATCTTCGCCTATCAAAAGGCCGATGTGTGCCTGCTCGGGACCCCGACGGGGGTCGAGACCCTGCAGTTCGATTGAGCGGGAAGGAGGCGGCTTTGGAATAGCGTAACCGCCGCCGGCTTAAAACTTGATGCCGGCCGGATTGCTCGGCGTCGGCCCGTTGTTGACAGACTGCGGAACGGTTGGCTGCGCTACCGCTGCTGGCGCGTTGCCCGCCGTGTTGGCCGAGCCGGTCGCAGCCGGCGCCGGCGATTGAGCCACCAGCGGCCGCGCCGGTGCCGGTCGATAGCCGGCGGGCAGTTGCGAGCTCTTCGGATAGCTGGCCGCGTCGAGGTATTGCGACCATTCGGCGTCCGAAAACCCTTTGAGCTGCTGCGAGCCGATGCTCAATACCGGCAACGACGTTTGCCCGCTCAGCCGCTGCAGGGCGGCGGTGTCGGCATCGGTCTTGATCAGCCGCTCGTCGAACGGAACCCCGCGAGTGATGAGCAAGGAGCGAGCGGACACGCAAGGTGCGCATTCGTCACTGGTGTAGAGCATGACCGGATACCGCTGCACGACTTGCCGCAACTCGTACGGCAATCCTTCCGTGCTCGCGCTCGAAATGCCAGCGCGCGGGGCGGCTGGCTGCGCATTGGCAGCGGGTGCCTGATCCGAAAAGGAAATCTTGCCGCTCTTGTCGACGTTGCGATACACCGGCTGCGCCGCTGCGCTGGCGGCGACCAGCAACAGGCCGAGCGACAGCGGCAGGGCGGAGAGTCGGGCGGTCAATTTCATCAGCTGGCTCCGTGATCGAATCGATCGCCCGAGTATCTCAGCACCCGCCCCCGGCTGCCACGCAATGTCACGCCAGTTGCGGCTCGGCCATGCCCTGGTGTCGCAACAACGCATCGAGTTGCGGCTCGCGACCTCGAAACGCCTTGAACGAGTCCATGGCGCTGCGGCTGCCACCGGATTCGAGGATGGCCTCGCGATACTTGCGGCCGGTCTCGATGCTCGGCTCGCCGTTGGCGCCCGCTGTTTCCTCGAAGGCCGCGTACGCATCGGCACTCAACACCTCGGCCCACTTGTAGCTGTAGTAGCCCGCTGCGTAGCCGCCCGAAAAGATGTGGCTGAAGGTGTTGGGCGTCCGGCTGAAGGTCGGCGAAGGCATGACCGCCATTTCGCTGCGGACCTGCGCCAGCAACGCGAGCACATCGCCTGGCTTCGCGGTGGCGGCTTGGTATTCGGTGTGCAGCAGCATGTCGAAAAGCGAGAACTCGATCTGGCGCAGCGTCTGCAGGCCGCTCTGGAAATTCTTGGCGGCAATCATCTTGTCGAACAGCGCGCGCGGCAGCGGCTCGCCAGTGTCGACGTGCGAGGTCATGTGCTGCAGCACGTCCCATTCCCAGCAGAAGTTCTCCATGAACTGGCTCGGCAGCTCGACGGCGTCCCATTCGACACCGCTGATGCCCGACACGTCTCGCTCGTTGATCTGCGTCAGCATGTGCTGCAGGCCATGGCCGAACTCGTGGAACAACGTGGTCACGTCGTCGTGCGTCAACAGCGGCGGATTGCCATCGACGCCTTCGGCAAAGTTGCAGACCAGTTGCGCGATGGGCGTTTGCAGGGCGCCGGTGTCGGGGCGCAACCAGCGCGCGCGCACATCGTCCATCCAGGCACCGCCGCGCTTTCCTGCGCGTGCGGACGGGTCGAGGTAGAACTGGCCCACCGTGGTGCCGGCGCGCTCGATGCGGTAGAACTCGACTGTCGGGTGCCAGACCGGCGCGCTGTCGCGACGGATGGCCACCTCGAACAAGGTCTCGACGATCTTGAACAGGCCCGCCATCACCTTCGGCGCGGTGAAGTATTCCTTGACCTCTTGTTCGCTGAACGCGTAGCGCGCTTCCTTGAGCTTTTCGCCGATGAAGGTCCAGTCCCAAGGCTGTGGGTCGGTCAACCCGAGCTGCGTCGTTGCAAAAGCCTTCAGGTCGGCCAGATCGCGTTGGCCGTAGGGCTTGGCCTTGACGCCGAGGTCACGCAGGAACTTGACGACTTGTTCAGGCGATTCAGCCATCTTCGGCACGACCGAGAGCTGGCCGAAACTCTTGTAGCCCAGGAGCTTGGCTTCTTCTTCCCGCAGCGCAAGGATCTCTGTGATCAGCGCGGTGTTGTCGAGCTTGGCGTCGCCGAACTCGCTGGCGCGGGTCACGTAGGCGCGGTAGAGCGTTTCTCGCAGCGCGCTGCTTTTTGCGAACTGCATCACCGGCAGATAGCACGGCATCTTCAGCGTGAGCTTGTAGCCGGCCTTGCCCTCCGACTCGGCCGCGGCGCGGGCGGTGCTCACCACGTCTTCCGGGATGCCATCGAGCTCGGCGGGCGATGCGTAGTACGCGAACGCATCAGTCGCGTCGAGCGCGTTCTCGCTGAACTTCTGGCTCAGTTCGGCCTGGCGCTCCTGGATTTCGGCGAAGCGTTCTTTGGCAGCGCCTTGCAATTCAGCGCCGCCGAGCACGAAGTTGCGGACCGCATTCTTGTGCGCCTGCTGCTGCTCGGTGTCGAGAGTGGTCGCATTGATGGCCTTGTACTTAGCATAGAGCCGCTCGTCGGAACCCAAGCGCGTCCAGAACGCGGTGACACGCGGCATCGCTTCGTTGTAGGCGGCGCGCAGTTCGGGCGTGTCGGCGACGGCGTTCAAATGACCCACTGCGCCCCAGGCTCGGCTGAAGCGCTCGGACGCTACGTCGAGCACTTTCGAGATGGCCGTCCAGTCCGACGGAAAGCCCGGGGCTGTCACGGTTTCAAGTGCCGCATCGGACTCCGCGAGCAACGCGTCGACCGCCGGTGCCACGTGCTCCGGCTGGATCTTGTCGAACAGTGGGAGGTCTGTGAAATCGAGAAGTGGATTGTCGAGAAGCGGATTGAGCGTGGCGGTCGTTTGGGTCATGGTGTGTATCTGGCGGCGAGGCGGCGTGAGTACAAGTAGGAAGGCGGCTTGTGGTGACCGCCCTGTGCAGTGAAGGCCTATGCGGTGAGAGCCTGTGAAGCGGCGACGCGTTCCGCGGCTTCGACGGTATTGACCAGCAGCATGGTGATCGTCATCGGGCCGACGCCGCCGGGCACGGGCGTGATCCAGCCGGCGACTTCCTTGACGCCGTTGAAATCGACGTCGCCGCAGAGCTTGCCTTCTTCGTTGCGGTTCATGCCCACGTCGATCACTACCGCGCCGGGCTTGACCATGCCGGCGGTCAGCACGTTGCGCTTGCCGACGGCGGCGACGATCACGTCGGCCTGCCGGGTCATCGCGCCGAGGTCGGCGGTGGCGCTGTGGCAGATCGTCACGGTCGCGCTCTTGGCGAGCAGCATCAGCGCCATCGGCTTGCCGACGATGTTGCTGCGGCCGATGACAACGGCATGCTTGCCACGCAGGTCATAGCCGATGGATTCGAGCATCTTCATGCAGCCGTATGGCGTGCAGGGCCAGAAACCGGGCGACCCGGTCATCAACGCGCCGGCGCTCGCCACGTGGAAGCCATCGACGTCTTTGGCAGGGGCAATGGCCTCGATCACCTTCTGTGCGTCGATGTGCGGCGGCAGCGGCAGCTGCACGAGGATGCCGTGGATGGTCGGGTCGCTGTTGAGTGCCTCGACGCGCGCCAGCAGGCCGGCTTCAGTCAGGTCGGCTGGATACTGCTCGAGCACCGAGTGCAAGCCGTTGTCTGCGCAGGCCTTGACCTTGTTGCGCACGTAGACCTGACTCGCGGGGTTCTCGCCGACCAGCACCACGGCGAGGCCGGGCACCACGCCGCGGATCTTGAGCGCGGCGGCGCGCTGGGCGACCTCGGCGCGGAGCGTGCGCGAGAGTGCGTTGCCGTCGATCAGTTGAGCTGTCATCGGATTCGATTTTCCAAGTAAAAACGCCCGCTTGCGCAGGCGTTGAAGTCATCGATTGCTATCGAAGCCATAGGCATCGGTTCGCCGCCTGCCTGGCGAGCATCAGGCTTTGACGGGGGCCGCCTGACCCAGCGCGATTTTCAACAGATCGGCTACGGTGTTGGCGTTGAGCTTTTCCATGATGTTGGCGCGATGCGCCTCGACCGTCTTGATGCTGATGCCGAGGTCGTCGGCGATCTGTTTGTTGAGCCGGCCGGCGACGATGCGTTCGAGCACCTGCGCTTCGCGGCCGGTGAGCTTGGACAGCAGGGCATCACGACTGGCCGATTGCTGGTGCTGCGCAAAAGCGCTGCGCGCGTGTTCGAGCATGCGTTCGACCAACGTCACCAGTTCTTCGTCGTTGAATGGCTTCTGGATGAAATCCATCGCGCCCTTCTTCATCGAGTCGACTGCCATCGGCACGTCGCCGTGACCGGTAATGACGACGATGGGCAGCGGCGAGCGGCGTTCGATCAGCCGGTCTTGCAATTCAAGCCCGGTCATACCACCCATGCGGATGTCGACGATCAGGCAGGCGACCTCGCGCGGGTCGTAGCGGGACAAAAAAGACTCGGCGGAATCGAAGCAGCGGACTCGGTAGTCCTTGCCTTCGAGCAGCCACTGCAGCGAATCGCGGACTGCTTCGTCGTCGTCGACGACGTAGACCGTGCCCTTCTTCGGAATCAAGCTCATGCAGGTACCTTTGCCTCGTCGTTTGCTATGGATTTAAGAGCATCCAACACCGGAATCCAGAAGGAAAAACGGCATCCGACGACATCTGAACCATTGTAGATGTTCTCCGCCTGCATGCGGCCGCGATGCGACTCCACGATGGTGCGGCACAAGTTGAGACCGATGCCCATGCCTTCTGGTTTGGTCGAGAAGAATGCTTCGTAAAGTCGGTCCATCACTTCGGGTGCCAGACCCATGCCGGTGTCTTGCACCGAGAACTCGACGGCGCTTTGGCCCTCGATCGTTTTGGGCAGCACGCGCAATTCGACGCTGCGCCGCGCCAGTGGCCGGTTCGCGTTGTCGATCGACTCGGCCGCGTTCTTCAGCAGATTGACCATCACCTGCTCGATCAGGATCGGGTCGACCTGCAGGATCGGCAACCGCGCCGCCACGTAGTGGTTGAGTCGCACATTGCGGCGCCGCAGTTCGATGCCGGCCAGTTCCACCGCTTCGCTCACCATCGTGCTCACCTCGGCCGGCGTGCGATTGGGCTCGCTGCGTTTCACAAAAGACCGGATGCGCTGAATAATCTGGCCGGCCCGCTGCGCCTGCTTGGATGTCTTGTCGAGCGCGGCCAACAGCGATTCGGAATCGATCGTCTGACCACGGATGCGCGACGCCATGCCGTTGCAGTAGTTGGCGATGGCTGTCAGCGGCTGGTTGAGTTCGTGCGCCACGCTCGACGCCATTTCACCCATGGTGATGAGCCGACTCGCCGCCTGCGCGCGATCGGCCTGCGCAGCTGCCTGCTCCTCTGCTACGCGACGCGGTGTGATGTCGGTCGCAATCACCATCTGCGCCAACCGGCCGTCGACCCAGGTCAGATAGCGTGAGCGCACTTCGAGCCACTTGCCGAGCTCGAGTACGAAGATCTCGTTGTTGGCGGGCTGGGCGGCGGTGAGCGTGTCGATCGGCAAGCCGGCGAACGGGTCGACATCGTCCAGCGCCTCGTCGTGCGCCTGCGAGGCCGGCACACCCGCCTGCGCCACCATGCCCAGGTGGCCGACGGTGTTGGAACCGAACCAGAGCCGATAGAGCTTATTGGCGAACAGCAATTCTTCGCTGCCGATCGGAGCGACCGACACCGCCGCATCGAGCGCTTCGAGCACGGTGGTGAAACGCTCGTAAGAGGCCGACAGCTGCTCCCGAATGCGCGTCGGCTCGGTGATGTCGGTCATCGACGTCATCCAGCCGGTCTGATGGCCGCGGGCGTCGATCAGCGGCGACACATACAGCCGCGCGTTGAAGATGCTGCCGTTCTTGCGCCGCACCCGCACCTGAAAACCGCCTGGCAAGGCCCGGCCATGCAATTCTTCTTCGAGCCGGTCGTTCATGACCTCGCGATCGGATTCGAGCCAGTACGGAAATGGCGGCGCCTGGCCGACCAGCTCGGTTTCGCTCCAGCCGGTCATCGCGCAAAAGGCGGCGTTGACGTAGGTGATACGGCCTTCGAGATCGAGCACCCGCATGCCGGTCAGCATCGAGTTTTCCATCGCCCGGCGGAAGTTGGTTTCGGCGATCAGTGCCTGTTGCGCCTGCAGTCGCCGCCGTGTGTGGCGCCAGGTGCCGATGAGCATCCAGCTGGTGAGCACACTCAATGCGCCGACCAGCCAGAAGAGGCCGTTGCCGACGAAGCCTTGCGACGTGCGATACGCCTGTGCGCGCAGGACCAGGCCATTGCCGACCGGCGACACCGGCACCTCGTATTCGTTGGTGTGCTCGGCCCAGGGCAGCAGGCGCGTGCCGGCCGCGCGCGGATTGACGGTGTTGCCGGCCAACAGGCCGCCCTTGGCATCGAGCAGCGACACGGCATACCGTGCCGAGACTTCCGGCGGAATGCCGTAGCGGAGCAGTCCGTCGACAGAAAATTCGCCGACCACTGCGCCTGCGAACAGGCCTTGATCGAAGAGCGGGATGTGGAGCTGCAGCATGCTCGGAGGATCGGTCCCGGCCATCGGCTGCGAGAACACGGGCTGGCGCAGTTCGCGAGCCAGCGCGTAGTTGCTTTCGGTATCGCCGGGCCGCAGCACTTCGCCGACCGGATGCTGCTGCGACGGATGCACGCTCGGCGCCGCGTAGCTCGCCTTGAAGCGCCGGCGATCATCGATCCAGCTGATCTCCTGCAGTTCCGGGAATTGGCTCACCAGCGACTCGGCGCGGCTGCCAAACTCGGCCGCATCGATCTCGCGGTTCGACGCATCGCGGGCCAGTCGCATCAGTTGCTCTTGCCGTTCCAGCAGCCGCAATCGGACGCGTTGCTGCGCGTACTCGACATCGCGCTTGACCGACTCCTGTTCCCTTTCGACTTCTTCGGCCCGCAGGTACCAGAAGGCCGAAACGATCACGCCCAGAAAAAGCAGCACGGCGGCCAGCGGCGCGAGCATGGCGACCGCGTCTTGCAGCACCGGCGTCTGGCGCCGCCACCAGCGCCGCCACCACGAAAGGGGAGACGCATTTGCCGCGCTGCGAGCGACCGCGATCGGGGAAGAAAAGGGCATCGGCCGAGTGTAGGGGAAGGCTGCGAACCGCCATGAAGCCATGCCTGAAATATCACATTAAGAAATCATCATCTGCCATTTGAAATTGCTTAAATAATGTGGGAAACTGCCGCGCGTTGCCAATTCCGGCACTAAATTACGTTCACAACCAATAAGCAGGAGACAAGCATGTCGGCAAATCCCGAGAACCTGTTCGGCTCGGCCGCGAATGACGCGGACGCGCAAGAGACGCGCGAATGGATGGACGCCTTGTCCGCTGTCATTCAGAGCGAGGGCCCCGACCGGGCTCACTTTCTGCTGGAACAACTGCTGGAACATGCGCGCCAGCACAGCATCGACAAACCGTTTTCGGCGACCACGGCGTACGTCAACACCATCGAGGTCGACCAGGAAGAACGCTCGCCCGGCAATGCGGAAATCGAAGAGCGGCTGCGCTCTTTCATGCGCTGGAACGCGATGGCGATGGTGGTCAAGGCAAATCGCCATCACCCGCCCGAAGGCGGCGATCTCGGCGGCCATATCGGCTCATTCGCTTCGTTGGCCACCATGTTCGGCGCCGGCTTCAACCATTTCTGGCACGCCGAGAGTGCGGAACCCGGCAAAGAGCACGGCGGCGACTGCCTCTACATCCAGGGCCACGTGTCGCCCGGCATCTACGCCCGCGCCTACCTCGAAGGCCGGCTGACCGAAGAGCAGCTGCTCAACTTCCGCCAGGAAGTCGATGGCAAGGGCCTGTCGAGCTATCCGCATCCGAAACTGATGCCCGATTTCTGGCAGTTCCCGACCGTTTCGATGGGTCTTGGCCCGCTGATGGCGATCTACCAGGCGCGCTTTCTGAAGTACCTGCACGCGCGCGGCATCGCCAATACCGAGAACCGCAAGGTCTGGGTGTTCTGCGGCGACGGCGAGATGGACGAGGTCGAGTCGCTCGGTGCCATCGGACTGGCCGCGCGAGAAAACCTCGACAACCTGGTTTTCGTCATCAACTGCAACCTTCAGCGGCTCGACGGCCCGGTGCGCGGCAACGGCAAGATCATTCAGGAACTCGAAGGCGAGTTCCGTGGTGCCGGCTGGAACGTCATCAAGTTGATCTGGGGCCAGGGTTGGGACTCGCTGCTGGCGCGCGACAAGGACGGTGCGTTGCGCAAGATCATGATGGACACGAACGACGGCGACTACCAGTCGTTCAAGGCCAACGACGGCGCCTACGTGCGCAAGAACTTCTTCGGCCGCGATCCGCGCACCGCCGAGATGGTCGCCAAGCTGAGCGACGACGACATCTGGCAATTGCGCCGCGGCGGCCACGATTCGCAAAAGGTCTACGCAGCCTTCCATGCAGCCGTGAAGCACAAGGGCCAGCCTACCGTCTTGCTTGTCAAGACCGTCAAGGGCTTTGGTATGGGCAAGATCGGCGAGGGCAAGAACAACGTTCACCAGACCAAGAAGCTGAGCGACGAGGACATCAAGGCCTTTCGCGATCGCTTCAACATTCCAATTCCCGACAGCCAACTGGCCGAACTGCCGTTCTACAAGCCGGCCGACGACACACCGGAAATGCAGTATCTGCACGAGCGGCGCAAGGCGCTCGGCGGCTACCTCCCGCATCGCCGTACCAAGGCCGACGAAAGTTTTACCGTGCCGTCGATCGACGTCTTCAAGAGCGTCATGGAGCCGACTGCCGAGGGCCGCGAAATCTCGACGACCCAGGCCTACGTTCGCTTCTTGACGCAGTTACTGCGCGACCAGGCGCTGGGCCCGCGCGTGGTACCGATCCTGGTCGACGAGGCGCGCACCTTTGGTATGGAAGGCCTTTTCCGTCAGATCGGCATCTACAACCCCGCAGGCCAGCAGTACACCCCGGTCGATAAAGACCAGGTCATGTACTACAAGGAAGACAAGGCCGGCCAGATCCTGCAAGAGGGCATCAACGAAGCCGGCGGTATGAGCAGCTGGATCGCGGCTGCCACCTCTTACAGCACGAACAATCGCATCATGGTGCCGTTCTACGTGTACTACTCGATGTTCGGCTTTCAGCGCATCGGCGACCTGGCCTGGGCTGCTGGCGACATGCAGGCGCGCGGCTTTTTGCTCGGAGGCACCTCGGGCCGCACGACGCTGAACGGCGAAGGCCTGCAGCACGAAGACGGCCACAGCCACATCCTGGCCAACACCATTCCCAACTGCGTGAGCTACGACCCGACCTTCGCGCATGAAGTCGGCGTCATCCTGCACCACGGCCTGAAGCGCATGGTGGAGAAGCAGGACAACGTCTATTACTACCTGACGCTGCTGAACGAAAACTACCCGATGCCCGGCCTCACGCCCGGTACCGAAGAGCAGATCATCAAGGGCATGTACCTGGCCAAGCAGGGTCCGGCGCTCAAGGCCGTCAAGGGCAAAGACGCGCCGACCGTGCAGTTGCTCGGCAGCGGCACCATCCTGCGCGAGAGCTTCGCGGCGCAAGAACTGCTCGAGCAGGACTGGGGTGTTTCGGCGTCTGTGTGGAGCTGCCCGAGCTTCAACGAACTGACCCGCGACGGTCAGGACGTCGACCGCTGGAACCTGCTGCACCCGATCGACACTGCGCGCGTCTCGTTCGTGGCGCAGCAACTGGCCGCGAGCACCGGCCCGGTGGTTGCATCGACCGACTACATGAAGGCCTACGCAGAGCAGATCCGTCCGTACATCCCCAAGGGCCGTACCTACAAGGTGCTCGGCACCGACGGCTTCGGCCGCAGCGACTTCCGCAACAAGCTGCGCGAGCACTTCGAGATCAACCGCCATTACATCGTCGTGGCGGCCCTCAAGGCTCTGAGCGAGGACGGCTTCATACCCGTGCAAAAAGTGGCTGACGCAATCAAGAAGTACGCAATCAACGTCGACAAAGTGAATCCGCTCTACGCTTGATCCTGCGGCCTGACGAAGCACCAAAACGAACAACCAGAAACGCCTTCGAGGCGGGAGATAAAAACATGGCAGCAGTGGAAGTCAAGATACCGGACATCGGCGATTTCGACGAAGTCGCGGTGATCGAGATCCTGGTGAAGGTGGGCGACACGGTCAAGGCTGAACAGTCGCTCATCACCGTGGAGACAGACAAGGCGTCGATGGAAATCCCGTCGAGCCAGGCGGGCGTGGTGAAGGAGATCAAGGTCGAGGTCGGCAGCAAGGTGAAGCAAGGTTCGGTCGTGCTGGTGCTGGAAGGTGAGGGCGCTGCGGCACCGGCACCGGCACCCGCCGCAGCGCCCGCACCCGCTGCTGTTGCCGCGCCGACGCCGGCTACTGCAGCCGCTGCACCGGCGGCATCCGCCGCAGCACCCGCGAGCAGCGGCGGTCCCGTCGAAATCAAAGTGCCCGACATCGGTGACTTCAAGGACGTCTCGGTCATCGAGATCCTGGTCAAGCTTGGCGACACGATCAAGCAAGAACAGTCGTTGATCACCGTCGAAACCGACAAGGCTTCGATGGAAATTCCGGCTTCGGCTGCCGGCGTGCTGAAGGAGCTGAAGGTCAAGGTCGGTGACACGGTCAACATCGGCGACCTGATAGCGATCGTGGAGGGCGCCACCGGCAACGCTTCGACGCCTTCACCGACGGCTTCGGCTCCGGTAACAGCGGCCGCGCAAGCCGCTGCCGCACCTGTTGCCGCCAGCGTGGCAGTACCTGCTGAGGCGCCAGCGGCGTCGGCGCCACCGGCCGGCCACAACCCTTCGGTCGCACCCAGCGCGAGCCTGCCGCACGCATCGCCATCGGTTCGCAAGTTCGCTCGCGAGCTCGGCGTTCCGCTCGAAGAAGTGAAGGGCTCTGGTCCCAAGGGTCGCATCACGCAGGAAGACGTTCAGGCCTTCACCAAGGCCGTGATGAGCGGTGCATCGAGTACCAAAGCATCGGCGGCAAAAGCGCCGGCCAGCGGTGCCGGCGACGGCGCGGCGCTCGGATTGATTCCGTGGCCCAAGGTCGACTTCACCAGGTTCGGCACGGTCGAGCGCAAGGACTTGTCGCGCATCAAGAAGATCAGCGGCGCGAACCTGCATCGCAACTGGGTGATGATTCCGCACGTTACCAACAACGACGATGCCGACATCACCGAGCTCGAGGCCTTCCGCGTCTCGACCAACAAGGAGAACGAGAAGTCCGGCGTCAAGGTAACGATGCTGGCTTTCGTGATCAAGGCAGTCGTGTCGGCGCTGAAGAAATTTCCTGATTTCAACACCAGCCTGGACGGTGACACGCTCGTCTACAAGCAGTACTACAACATCGGGTTCGCGGCGGACACGCCCAACGGTCTGGTCGTTCCGGTGCTCAAGGATGCCGACAAAAAAGGCATCCTGCAGATCAGCACCGAGATGGGCGAGCTCGCCAAGAAGGCGCGCGACGGCAAGCTCGGCTCGGCCGACATGCAGGGCGGCTGCATGTCGATCAGCTCGCTCGGCGGCATCGGCGGGACGCACTTCACGCCCATCATCAACGCGCCTGAAGTGGCGATCCTCGGCTTGTCCAAGAGCGCGATGAAGCCGGTGTGGGACGGCAAGCAGTTCGTACCGCGCCTGACGTTGCCGCTGTCGCTGTCGTACGACCATCGGGTGATCGATGGCGCATCGGCTGCGCGCTTCAACACCTACTTAGGGCAGGTGCTCGCCGACTTCCGTCGAGTCTTGCTATGACCACGGTGGTGGCTGTCCGCAAGGGCAGCCAGGTGGTGATCGCGGCGGACACGCTGGTCACTTTCGGCGATACGCGGCTCTCGCATGCGCAGGAAGACAACCGCAAGGTGTTCGAAGTCGACGATGCAGGGAGGCGCAGCCTTTTTGCCGCGTCGGGTTCGGTAGCGCACTTTCCGGCACTTCGGCATGCGTTGGCAGCGATCGGCAAAGACGACCTCAAGCTGCGCAGCCGCGACGAGATCTACCGCACGTTCACCAAGCTGCATCCGCTGCTGAAAGAGTCGTTTTTTCTGCAGACGAAGGAAGACGAGCACGACCCTTACGAGTCGAGCCAGTTCAGCCTGATGCTGGCGAATGCGACCGGCATCTATGGCGTCTACAGCTACCGCGAAGTGTTCGAGTTCAAGCAGTTCTGGAGCATCGGCTCCGGACGCAGCTTTGCACTCGGCGCGATGCACGCGGTGTATGCGAAGGCTCGATCGGCGCGTGAGGTGGCCGACGCGGGCATCGCGGCCGGCTGTGAATTCGATCGCAACTCGGCCGGACCGGCCGATGTACTCACTCTCAAATTGAAGGTGTCCCCATGAGCGAACAACAAATTCAGGTACCCGACATCGGCGACTTCGATGAAGTGGCAGTGATCGAGGTGCTGGTGAAGGTCGGCGACACGGTCAAGGCCGAGCAGTCTTTGATCACGGTCGAATCCGACAAGGCGTCGATGGAGATTCCATCGTCGGCCGCGGGCGTCGTGAAGTCGCTGGCTGTGGGTGTCGGCGACAAGGTCAAGCAGGGGTCGGTGGTGCTGACGCTGGAGGTGAGCGGGGCTGCGGCCGCTGGGCCTGCTGCATCGGTGCCATCGCCGGCTGCGGCTGCTCAGGCATCGCCTGCTCCCACCGCTTCAGCGCCGGTTTCCGTGCCCCCACCCAAACCCTCCCCCGTGGGGGGCGGGAGCAAGGCGGCGCTGGCGAGTACGTATGGCGGCACCGTGGATCACGAATGCGATCTGCTCGTGCTGGGTGCCGGTCCCGGTGGCTACTCCGCGGCGTTCCGCGCGGCGGATCTTGGACTCAAGGTCATCTTGGTCGAGCGGTACGCGACCTTGGGTGGTGTCTGCCTGAATGTCGGCTGCATTCCGTCGAAGGCGCTGCTGCACGTCGCTGCGGTGATGGACGAGGTCAAGCACTTCGCCGACATGGGCGTGACGTTTAGCGAGCCCGTTATCGACCGCACCAAGCTGCTCGCACGCAAGAACAAGGTGGTGAGCAAGCTCACCGGTGGGCTTACCGCGATGGCGAAGATGCGCAAGGTCACCACCGTGCGCGGTGTCGGCGAGTTCATCGACGCGTTCCACGTGAAGGTGCAGGAGACCAGCGGTGATGGCCAGGCCACGACCGGCAAGGCGCAGATCGTCAAGTTCCGCAACTGCGTGATTGCGGCTGGCTCGCAGGCCGTGCACCTGCCGTTCATGCCCAAAGACCCACGCGTGGTCGACTCGACCGGCGCGCTGGAGTTGGGCATCGATCCCAAGCGCATGCTCATCCTGGGCGGCGGAATCATCGGGCTCGAAATGGGATCGGTGTATTCGTCGCTCGGCGCTCGACTCGACGTGGTCGAAATGCTCGACGGCCTGATGCAAGGCGCTGACCGCGACCTGGTCAAGGTCTGGCAAAAGATGAACGCTCCACGCTTCGACAACATCATGCTGAAGACCAAGACCGTCGGCGCTGAAGCGACCAAGGACGGCATCAAGGTCACCTTCGAAGGTGAGGCCGCACCCAAAGAGCCGCAGTTGTACGACCTGGTGTTGCAGGCCGTCGGTCGCACGCCCAACGGCAAGAAGATCGGTGCCGAGAAGGCCGGCGTCACCGTGACCGACCGTGGCTTCATTCCTGTCGACATCCAGATGCGGACCAACATCTCGCACATCTTCGCGGTCGGCGACATCGTCGGTCAGCCGATGCTGGAACACAAGGCTGTGCACGAGGCGCACGTGGCAGCCGAGGTCATCGCTGGCGAGCAGAAGGGCGACAAGCAACTTGCCGCGGCGGCCTTCAATGCCCGCGTGATTCCGAGCGTGGCGTACACCGACCCCGAGGTGGCTTGGGTCGGCCTCACCGAAGACCAGGCCAGGGCGGAAGGCATCAACATCAAGAAGGGGCTCTTCCCGTGGAGCGCTTCAGGCCGCGCTATTGCCAACGGCCGCGACGAAGGCTTTACCAAGTTGCTGTTCGATGCAGAAACTGAGCAGATCCTGGGCGGCGGCATCGTCGGCACACACGCAGGCGACATGATCGGCGAGATTGCGCTGGCGATCGAGATGGGTGCCGATGCGATCGATATCGGCAAGACCATCCACCCGCATCCGACGCTGGGTGAAAGCATCGGCCTGGCCGCAGAGGCGCTCCACGGTCACTGCACCGACTTGCCGCCGGTCAAGCGCTGAACTCGTCGAGCAGGTTGCGCCCAACAAAAAACCCGCCGACGGCGGGTTTTTTCATGCGTGCCCTGCAGAGGAGGGCCTCGGTCTCTGGTCGCTCAGGCAGCGCTCAATCGCCGACCTTGGCTTCTTCGCCCTGGACTGCTTGCACGCGGCGTCCGCCATTGAAGCGGCTCTGCCAGTAGCTGCCACTCATGTCTTCCACACGGACCTGGGCGCCTGGCTTGGGCGAGTGAATGAACTTGCCTTCTCCGACGTAGATGCCGACATGGCTGAACGCCCTGCGCATGGTGTTGAAAAACACGAGGTCTCCGGGCTTGAGATCGGTGCGTGCGATGGGCTCGGTGGCTGCAGCCTGTTCGACAGCGCGACGCGGCAGCACGAGGCCGATGGTCTGGTTGTACATGGCGCGGACAAAGCCACTGCAATCGAAGCCGGTTTCGGCGGTGTTGCCGCCACGGCGGTAAGGTACGCCCAGGAAACCGACGGCGGTGACCACCAGTTCGGAGGTGCGATCGCTGACGGTCTGGCGAACATGATCGAGCTTGCTGATCAAGCCTTTATCCGAAAGCATTCGTTCTATGTCGTCGCTGCGCTCCTGTTGTGGCGCGGCATGCGCCGCAAAAGCAATGAGGAGGATGGCAGGTAAGACAAATAAACGCATGGTACGTAGGATATTGACGACACTCATTGATGTCAATTTCATCCAGTTTCTGGATTTCTATCCTAACTTGTTGTTCTAATTAGATATTTACAAATTCTGTGATATGAATTTGTAAAGTTCATCGGTTATCCGGCATAAGCGCTTCGCGTGATGTAAGTCAAAGGAATGTGAATTGCTTGTGTCGGTGGGTGATCGGGTCATGCTGCGGCCGTACCAATTTGCAAAGGATGGCGGATGCTCTCGTTGCCACTTTTGGGCCTAAGTCGAACGGTCGGTGGTGTGGGAAACCGGGCACGGTCCGCAAGGTGGCGACGAGATCGACATCCCGCTCGCCGGCCGCAACTACGGCGGACTGCAATGCCTACCTCGCGGCGAACCTGGCCCTGTCACGGGTCCCTTTCAACCACTGCGCTCTCAACCCGGTACTGCCCAGGCCGTCGTCCGGTCACTTTAAAGAATACGGAGCTGAAGGCCGCCGCCGAGCCGTAGCCGACGATCTCGGCGACCTCTGAAATGCTGCGGTGGTTCGACTTCAGCGCCGCGCTGGCCACGGCCACTCGCCATTCGATCAGGTAGCGAAGCGGTGGAACACCCGTCATCGCCTTGAACCGCTCGGCGAAGGTCGTGCGAGACATGGCGACGCTGGATGCAAGCTCGTCGACGGTCCAGCGGTGCGCGATGTCGGCATGCAGCAGGTGCAGGGCTGCTCCGATCTTTGGATCCGCAAGCGCACCCAGCCAGCCCGGCAGATGAGCCCAGGAAGCCATGCGCAACCGAAGACTCTGCATCAGCACCATGTTCGCAAGGTTGGTCGCGACGACCGCGCCGCCGGGTCGTACGGCCTCGGTTTCTAGGCGAAGGAGTTCGAGCAGCGCCCGCAGCGACGGAGCGCCTTCCGATCCGGCCGGCACATGGACGAGTGGCGGCAGCAACTTCAGCAAGAGGTCCTCCGCATCGGCGTCGAAGACGAAGCGACCACCGGCGGCACTCACCTTGTCGCCGTGCTGGCCGTAGCGAACGATGCCATCCGCATCCATGCAACTGGCAAGCACTTCGCGCCCATCGATGGGCACGAGTGTCGGATCGCTGCCGGTGCAGTAGGGCTGGCCGTGCGTCAGGAGGTAGAAATCGCCGGTGTTCAGATACAACGGCGGCTCGCCGTCCTCGGTCCAAAGCCAGAACGAGCCTTCCAAAATGCCGGCGAACTGGATGTGACGGCGCGCGTCGACGACTGGGACGCGATGATCGACATCAACATCAAGGGTGTGCTCTATGGCATCGCGGCCGCCTTGCCCACCTTTCGCAAGCAGGGGGCAGGTCATTTCATCAACGTCGCGTCCACGGCAGCGCACCGCATCGTCCCAGGCATGGCGGTCTATGCGGGCACCAAGTTCGCGGTGCGAGCGATCTCGGAAGGTTTGCGACAAGAAGCGGGCACTGCGTTGCGGGTAACGGTGATCTCGCCGGGCATGACCCGCACCGGCTTCGCGGATTCCATGACGAGCCCGGAGCTGAAAGCCCAGACGCAGTCCACGATGGAAAAGATGGGGATACCGCCGGATGCAATTGCCCGTGCCATCGCATTCGCGATAGAGCAGCCTTCCGTTGTCGATGTCGGCGAGATCATTGTCCGGCCGACGGCGCAAAGTTAGTTGGCCTCAGCCATTGCAACCCGGCAGCGGCAGCGTCGGCAGCACCGCGCGCCAGAGCCGCGTCCATTCGGGCCAGTCGTGCCCGCCTGCAGTGGTGAATACGCGCTCCGGCGGCAAGGCGGCCGCGAGCAGTCGATGGCTGAAGGCGAACCGATCGTCGAGGCCATAGCCCAGGTAGAGCGGCGGGTGATCGACCGGCAGCGGCCGGCGCGCGTAAGCCTTCAGCCATTGCCACAGTGCCGTCTCGCGCTGCGCTCTTTCGCCGCCGGCTCGGTCGTCGCCGACGGGGTCGGTGAGCGGCCCTTGCCATCGCACGAGTCCGCCGGCGTTGGCGACATCCAAGCTCTGCACGCGATCGCCGAGGTAGGGCGCCAACACGACCAGCCCCGTCACGTCGACCGGATGTGCGTTGGCATAGATCAGCCCACCCAGCCCTCCGATGGAAATGCCGACGATCCATATCGCCTTGTAGCCCCGCGCCCGCGCAGGTGCGATCACGTCTTGCTGCAGGCGCTCGATGACGGCGCCCTTGTTGTAGTAACCCAGGTGCGCATCGACGCGCACGATGTCGACAGCGAGTTGCCGCTCCCGCACCGCGCTCACGAAGTTCTCACGCACGAACTCGTCGGGATGCGAATAGGCGCCGGGCAACATGATCAGCAAGGTGTCGGCGCGTGCCGTGCAGGTGCTCTTGTCGACGAAGGTGTCGATCGGCGCCTTGGCCGGGCGCAGGCCGGTGCAGCCTGACGCAAGCAAGGAAGCCAGCGCTACCGCCGCCGCTAACGCCGCGAGCCTCAAACCGCGGCGCCCGTGGACGAAAGATGGCATCGGTTGCTGCCTAGACCGGGGACGGCGTCGTCGGCGGCAGTCGCACTGACCGCGGTGCCGGCAGATCGACCATGACGGCTTGTCCCGGCGTCGTGCAGCCGGTGTCGCAGCATTTGCCGGGTTGCCGGTTCTTCGTGATGGCGCGGTCCGGGTCGTGCGCTACGCCGCGATCGAGCAACCTCTCGACCAGCTCGACCTTGGAGCCGATGGGGTAGTTGCGATAGATCTCCTGCTTCATCGCGGCCGGTGAGCCGCCGCCGTGCAGGCTGATCACGCTGTACCAACCACCTTGATAGCCGGCAGTCAGGTCTTCGATAAAGCGTGCGGTTTCGATGCGCTGTTCGTATGGCACGTCGGGACTGGCGCGCAGCACCTCCGACAGGCGCGCCGCAGTCTCCGGGTTGTGGTCTTCGTCAGGTCCGGGCAGCGTGACGATCAGTCCACCGCTCACGTAGTGCGCGATGCGGTGCATGTCGTAGATCTTGGTGGCCAGCAGCAGCTTGCCGATGTTGCTGAACACCGGGTCGGGCATGAAGATGTCGCAGTGCTCGTCGGCCTTGCCGTAGACGCTGGCCGCCACGCCGCAGGCAAAAAAGCTCTCGGTGATGGTGATGAGTTCGACCATCTGCTCGCGCAGGTGCGTTTCCTTGCCGGGGTCGAAGCCGTTGGCCTCGCACATCAGCGCGCCGGCGCCGATCAGCAAATCGCCGAAGCCGGCGCGCGCACCGATGCAGCTGTGGCGGTGGTGGGTGGCGTAGCTGTAGGTCAGGTGGCCGGTGTGCTCCCACTCGCCGGCATAGAACACGTTGTCCCATGGCACGAAGACGCGGTCGAACATGCATACGCCGGTGCTCTGGCCGAATTTGCGGCTGAACAGCGCATCGCCATGCTCGAGCTTTTCGCCTGGCCGACCGGCCGGGCGTGCCACGATGGTCAAGCCCGGTGCGTCGAGCGGCACGGCGCAGCACACCGCGAAATCCGCGTCTTCGCGGCTCATGTTGCGGCATGGCATGACCAGCAGTTCGTGCACGTAGGGCGCGCCGGTCACGATGGCCTTGGTGCCCGAGATCACGATGCCGCGCACGCCGTTGCGCAGCGCATTGCGCTCGACGATGTGCAGGTAGCTGTCGATGTTCGATTGTTCGTGCGGGCGCTTGCTGCGGTCGCCCTTGGCGTCGGTCATCGCCACGCCAAGCGTCAGGTCCTGGTCCTGGATGCGGTGCAGATACTCGGTAAATCGGGCGGTGTTCTCGGTCGTACCGCGCGCGTCGTCGATGCGGGCCGACACTTGGCCAATCGCGTTCAGCGCATCGTGCGTGAGGTAGCGCTGCGCGCAGCCGGTTTCCTGGCAGACGAGCCGCACGGCTTCGAGCTTGTTGAGCAGGTCACCCGAGCCGGTGTTGATGTGCGACAGGCGATTTACTCGCTTGCCGCTGGAGTGCTGAATGGCCGTCATCAGCGACTCGTACTGCGGCTTCAACGCGTAGTCGTAAGTGAGCGCGATGGCATTGATGCCGGGCTGGAATGCGACTTCGTCGGCCACGCTCTCGACGCGGCGTCCGTCGACGAATACGGTGGGCTTGTAGCGCCGCAACGAGTCGCGATATTCGTCGCCGGACATCAGGTTGGCGACGGGAAGGGCAGCATTCATGGTGTCTCCAGTTGCTTGAAGGTTGTGAAAGCTCAAAGACTTTCTCGATCGTGAATTTGAACACTGTTCAATTCTTTGTTCAACTGCTCGAATAAATGGAGGTGTGTGCAGGGTGGCGCTATATTCGAAGCATGCATGCCAAGCTCCAGCGTCAGCAAACACTCACCGATGCACGCCGGGCACTGGTGCTCGATGCTGCGCGTTCGGTGTTCTCCGAAGCGGGCATTGAAGGCGCCAGCATTCGCGAGATCGCCAAGCGCGCCGGCTACACCCCCGGGGCTATCTACTCGTACTTCGAGAGCAAGGAGGCGGTGTATGCCGCATTGCTCGACGAGTCGTTGACGCGGCTGCAAGCGGCTGTCGCCGATGCGCGCGTGTTCAAAGCGAAACCCGAGAAGACGCTGTTGTCCAAGGCGCTGGCCTGGTTCGATTTCTATGCCGCAAACCCGCGTGATCTGGACCTGGGCTTCTACTTGGTGCACGGCATGCGCCCGCGCGGCCTCACCAGCGAGCTCGATCACGAGTTAAACGACCGCCTCTACGACGCCCTTCGCCCCTGTGAAGACGCGTTGCTGGCAATGGGGCTCGATGCAAAGCGCGCACTGCGGGAGAACACCGCTCTTTTTGCGCAAGGCGTCGGCCTGCTGCTGATGCAGCACACCGGGCGCATCCGGATGTTTCGACAGTCGGCGGAACTGCTGTTCAGAACCTATGTGGCGCAACTGGTTGCCCGGTGCGGGGTGGCGGACCGGCGCGATCAGATCGGTGGTACGGTTTAGCTTCACTTCCAACAAGATCCGACCATGCTGCTCGATGCCTCGCTTTCCCAACTCGTGCTGGTCGATTACCAGGCGCGACTCATGCCGGCGATATTCGAGTCGGAAGCGGTCGCCAAGAACGCCGTTCGACTCGGCAAAATGGCGCAACTGGTCGAGGTCCCCGTTTGGGGCACCGAGCAGAACCCGTCGAAGCTCGGCGAGAACCTGCCCGACATCCGCGCGTTGTGTCAGCGCACACTGGCCAAGATGCATTTCAGCGGTGTCGAAGAAGGGCTGGGCGACTGGTTGCGGCCGACCGAGCCGCAACCTCAGGCGCAACGCGGTAACGCACGCAGCCTGCCCAAACACCTGCAGAAGCCGGCACCGCCGGTCGACGAGCGCGGCACCATCGTTATCGCCGGTTGTGAGGCGCACGTCTGCTTGCTGCAAACAGCGCTCGACTTGCTTGAAGACGAGTTCGAAGTGTGGGTCGTCACCGATGCCTGCAGCTCGCGCACCGAGCGCAACCGCGATGCCGCGTTCGACCGCCTTGCCGGTGCCGGTGCAGAACTCGTCACCACGGAGATGGTCGGATTCGAATGGTTGCGTACGGCTGAGCACCCTGCGTTCCGCGACTTGCAGGCACTGATTCGCTAGGTCCCGGCGATTTCTGCAGATTGCGGGAACGCGAGTCGAGTGCTTTGTCCAGGCCGGCCTTGCGATACAGAACTTGAAGGAGACAAAACCAGATGAGCCGCTACGAGGATTTCCACGCCCGTTCCATCGAAGATCCTGACGGTTTCTGGTCCGAGCAAGCCCAGTTGATCGACTGGCAGACGCCGCCTAAGCAGATCCTCGATGCGAGCAACCCACCGTTCGCCAACTGGTTCGTCGGCGGTACGACCAACCTGTGCCACAACGCGGTCGATCGGCATCTGGCGACGCGTGGCGATCAGGCTGCATTGATCTTCGTCTCTACCGAAACCGGCGTCGAAAAGACTTTCAGCTTCAACCAGCTGCACGCTGAAGTGCAGCGCACCGCCGCCAGCCTGATGGCGCTGGGCGCCGGCAAGGGCGACCGCGTCCTGATCTACATGCCGATGATTCCGGAAGCGGTATTCGCGATGCTGGCCTGCGCCCGCATCGGCGCCGTCCATTGCGTGGTGTTCGGTGGCTTTGCAAGTGGTTCCCTGGCCACGCGAATCGAGGACGCCGAGCCGAAGGTCGTGATAAGCGCCGACGCCGGTTCGCGTGGCAGCAAGGTGGTGCCGTACAAGCCACTGCTCGACGAAGCGATTCGCCTGTCGAAGTACAAGCCGGCCGCCGTGCTGCTGACCGACCGCGGTTTGGCGCCGATGGAGCTTGTCGCGGGGCGTGATCACCTGGACAGCGACATGGCGGCCTCGCGCCGAGATGCGGTGGTGCCGTGCGTCTGGCTGGCGTCGACCGACATCAGCTACACCATCTACACCAGCGGCACCACCGGCAAACCCAAGGGCGTGCAGCGCGACACCGGCGGCTATGCCGTGGCGCTGGCCGCCAGCATGAAGCACATCTTCGACGGCCGTGCCGGCGAAACGTATTTCTCGACCAGCGACATCGGCTGGGTCGTCGGCCATAGCTACATCGTCTACGGCCCGCTGATCGCCGGCATGGCGACGATCCTGTACGAAGGCCTGCCCACGCAGGGCATCGACCAGCAGCCCGACGGCGGCATCTGGTGGTGGCTGGTGGAAAAGTACAAGGTAACGGTGATGTTCAGCGCGCCCACCGCTGTACGTGTGCTCAAGAAGCAAGACCCGTCGCTGCTGAAAAAGTACGACCTTTCCAGCCTGCGCGCGCTGTTCCTGGCTGGCGAGCCGCTCGATGAGCCCACGGCCCGCTGGATCAGCGACGGCCTTGGCGTGCCCATCATCGACAACTACTGGCAGACCGAATCGGGCTGGCCGATCATCACGATCGCCAATGGCGTCGAGGCCAAGCCGAGCAAGTTCGGCAGCCCCGGCGTGCCGATGTATGGCTACAAAGTCAAGATCCTGCACGAGTCGACCGGCGAAGAGCTCACCGCGCCCAACGAGAAGGGCGTGGTCGTCATCGAAGGCCCGACGCCGCCCGGCTTCATGCAGACCATCTGGAAAGACGACGCGCGCTTCGTGCAGACCTACTGGAAGAGCGTGCCGGGCAAGCTGGTTTATTCGACCTTCGACTGGGGCATTCGGGATGCCGACGGCTACTTCTTTATCCTCGGTCGCACCGACGACGTGATCAACGTGGCCGGGCATCGGCTCGGTACACGCGAGATCGAAGAAAGCATTTCGGGGCACGCCAACGTTGCCGAAGTGGCGGTGGTGGGCGTCGCCGATGCACTCAAGGGCCAGGTTGCCATGGCTTTCGTCGTGCCGAAAGCAGGAGACGCGGTGACCGATGCCGACGTCGCGCTGAAGCTTGAAGGCGAGATCATGAAGCGCGTGGCCGACCAGCTCGGTGCGCTGGCGCGACCGGCACGCGTCCGCTTCGTGACGGGCCTGCCCAAGACGCGCAGCGGCAAGCTGCTGCGGCGCGCAATACAGGCGGTGTGCGAAGGGCGCGACCCGGGCGACCTGACCACCATCGACGATCCGGTCACTCTGCAGAAGATCGGGCAACTTGTCGGCCCCTGAAGGGTTGTGTTGTCCGCAACGGGTGTCATATTGTTGAAGTGGCACAATGAGAAGGTACTCAGGCCCTTCCCCAGCCACAGTCGCATCCGCCAATCGGTCAAGCCGTGTCGCGGAAGGTTTCTTAACCAGCTAGTGCTTCCTTCAGGGAAGCGAAGGTCAGCGGATCATGAGCGATTCTTCGACGCCCTCGGCATACCAAGCCTATCAAGGCAACACCTATCTCTTCGGCGGCAATGCGCCCTATGTCGAAGAGATGTACGAAAACTACCTCTCTAATCCAGGCAGCGTGCCCGACAACTGGCGTTCGTATTTCGACGCCTTGCAGCACGTGCCAGCAGCCGATGGCAGCAACGCCAAAGACGTGGCGCACCTCCCGGTCGTCAACGCTTTTGCCGAACGCGCCAAGCAGGGCACGACCCGCGTGGTGCAGGCCAGCGGTGCCGACTCCGAACTCGGTCGCAAGCGCACAGCGGTGCAGCAGCTCATCGCGGCGTACCGCAACGTCGGCGCACGCTGGGCCGACCTCGATCCGCTCAAGCGCACGGAGCGCCCGGCCATTCCAGAACTCGAACCGTCGTTCTACGGCTTTGCCGACGCCGACCTCGAAACGGTTTTCAACACCAGCAACACATTTTTCGGCAAAGACACCATGTCTTTGCGCGACCTGCTCAACGCCTTGCGTGAAACGTACTGCGGCACCATCGGCGCCGAGTACATGTACACGACCGACCAGAACCACAAGCGCTGGTGGCAGCAAAAGCTCGAGAGCGCGCGCACCAACCCGCAGCTGACGGTCGAGCAAAAGAAGCATGTGCTGAATCGCCTCACAGCGGCCGAAGGCCTCGAACGTTTCTTGCACACCAAGTACGTCGGTCAAAAGCGCTTTTCGCTGGAAGGCGGCGAAAGCTTCATCGTGTCGATGGACGAACTCATCAACCAGGCCGGCGTGCAGGGCGTGCAGGAAATCGTGATCGGCATGGCCCACCGTGGCCGCCTCAACGTGCTGGTCAATTCGCTTGGCAAGATGCCGGCCGACCTGTTTGCGGAGTTCGACCACACCGCCCCTGAAGAACTGACCAGCGGCGACGTCAAATACCACCAGGGCTTCAGCTCGGACGTGACCACGCCTGGCGGTCCGGTGCATTTGAGCCTGGCCTTCAATCCGTCGCACCTCGAGATCGTGAACCCGGTGGTCGAAGGCTCGGTGCGCGCCCGCATGGACCGTCGCGGCGATCCGCTCGGCAAGCAGGTGCTGCCGATCATCGTGCACGGCGACGCGGCCTTTGCCGGCCAGGGTGTCGTGATGGAAACGCTGGCGCTGGCCGAAACGCGCGGCTATCACACCGGCGGTACGGTGCACATCGTCATCAACAACCAGATCGGTTTCACCACCAGCGATCCGCGCGACAGCCGTTCGACGCTGTACTGCTCGGACATCGTCAAGATGATCGAAGCGCCCGTGCTCCACGTGAACGGCGACGACCCCGAAGCCGTGGTGCTGGCAACCCAGTTCGCGCTGGACTTCCGCATGGAGTTCCAGAAGGACGTCGTGGTCGACATCATCTGCTTCCGCAAGTTGGGCCACAACGAGCAGGACACGCCGTCGCTCACCCAGCCGCTGATGTACAAGAAGATCGCCCAGCATCCCGGAACGCGGAAGCTGTACGCCGACCGCCTCGCCGCGCAAGGGCTCGGCGCCACCCTCGGCGACGACATGGTGAAGGCGCAGCGCGCCGCTTTCGACGAAGGCAAGAACACGGTCGACCCGGTGTTGACCAACTTCAAGAGCAAATACGCCGTCGACTGGAGCCCTTACCTCAACAAGAAGTGGACCGACGCCGGCGACACCGCCATTCCGAGTTCGGAATGGAAGCGCCTTGCGGAGAAGATCACGACCGTGCCGGCTGGCTTCACCGTGCACCCGCTGGTGAAGAAGGTGCTGGACGACCGTGCCGCCATGGGCCGCGGCGACATGAACGTCGACTGGGGCATGGGCGAGCACATGGCCTTTGCTTCGCTCGTGGCGAGCGGCTATCCGATTCGGCTTTCGGGTGAAGACTCGGGCCGCGGCACCTTCACGCACCGTCATGCCGTGTTGCACGACCAGAACCGCGAAAAGTTCGACGTCGGCACCTACACGCCGTTGCAGAACGTGACCGAGAACCAGGCCCCGTTCCTCGTGATCGACTCGATCCTGTCCGAAGAAGCCGTGCTGGCTTTCGAGTACGGCTATGCGTCGAACGACCCCAACACCTTCGTGATCTGGGAAGCGCAGTTCGGCGACTTCGCCAATGGCGCCCAGGTGGTGATCGACCAATTCATCGCTTCCGGCGAAGTGAAGTGGGGCCGCGTCAACGGCATCACGCTGATGCTGCCGCACGGCTATGAAGGCCAGGGTCCGGAGCACAGTTCGGCGCGCCTCGAACGCTTCATGCAGCTGTCGGCCGACACCAACATGCAGGTGGTGCAGCCCACCACAGCCAGCCAGATCTTCCACATCCTGCGTCGTCAGATGGTGCGCAACCTGCGCAAGCCGCTGATCATCATGACGCCCAAGTCGCTGCTGCGTAACAAGGATGCGACCTCGCCGTTGTCCGAGTTCACTAAGGGCGCTTTCCAGACCGTCATCCCCGACAGTCGCGACCTCAAGGCCGACAAGGTCAAGCGCGTGATCGCATGTTCTGGCAAGGTGTACTACGACTTGGCCAAGAAGCGCGAAGAGCGGGGTGCTGACGACGTCGCGATCATCCGCGTCGAACAGCTGTATCCGTTCCCGCACAAGGCTTTCGGCACCGAGCTGAAGAAGTACCCCAACCTGGTCGACGTGGTGTGGGCGCAGGACGAGCCGCAAAACCAGGGCGCATGGTTCTTCGTGCAGCACTACATCCACGAGAACATGCACGACGGGCAAAAGCTGGGCTACTCCGGTCGTGCCGCTTCGGCATCGCCGGCGGTCGGCTACTCGCACCTCCATCAGGAACAACAAAAAGCGCTGGTCGACGGCGCGTTCGGCAAGCTCAAGGGCTTCGTGCTGACCAAATAACTAGAACCGAAAATTCAAAATGTCCATCGTAGAAGTCAAAGTCCCCCAGCTGTCCGAATCGGTGTCTGAAGCCACCATGCTCACCTGGAAGAAAAAAGCCGGTGATGCCGTTGCCGTCGATGAAATCCTGATCGAGATCGAGACCGACAAGGTCGTGCTCGAAGTGCCGGCGCCGTCGGCGGGCGTGCTGGTGGAAATCTTGCAACCCGATGGCGCCACGGTCCTCGCAGAGCAATTGATCGCGCGGATCGACACAGAAGGCAAGGCAGGCGCCGCGGCCGCTGCGCCTGAGGCCGCGCCCGCTCCGGCGGTTGCTGCACCGGCGCCTGCCGCTGCTGCAGCCGCGGTGATGGGCGGCTCGAAGTCCGATGTCGCCATGCCAGCCGCAGCAAAGTTGCTGGCCGACAACAACCTGAAGACCAGCGACGTGGCCGGTTCCGGCAAGGACGGCCGCGTGACCAAGGGCGACGTGCTCGGCGCCGTCGCCTCGGGCACCACCGCAGCCAAGGCGCCGGCACCCGCCGCCGCTCCGGCCCCCGCCGCCAAGCCGTTGCTGACGCAGGTCGCATCGCCGACCGCCGCTCCTGACCTGGGCGACCGCCCGGAGCAGCGCGTGCCGATGAGCCGCCTGCGCGCCCGCATCGCCGAGCGCTTGCTGCAATCGCAATCGACCAACGCCATCCTGACGACCTTCAACGAAGTCAACATGGCCCCGGTCATGGAGATGCGCAAGAAGTTCCAGGATGCATTCAGCAAGGAGCACGGCGTCAAGATCGGCTTCATGAGCTTCTTCGTGAAGGCGGCAGTGCACGCGCTCAAGAAGTACCCGGTCATCAACGCGTCGGTCGACGGCAACGACATCCTCTACCACGGCTACTTCGACATCGGCATCGCCGTCGGTTCACCGCGCGGTCTGGTGGTGCCGATCTTGCGCAACGCCGACCAGATGAGCTTTGCGGACATCGAGAAGAAGATCGCCGAGTACGGTCAGAAGGCCAAGGACGGCAAGCTGGGCATCGAAGAAATGACCGGTGGCACCTTCTCGATCAGCAACGGCGGCACCTTCGGTTCCATGCTGTCGACGCCCATCATCAACCCGCCGCAGTCGGCCATCCTGGGCGTACACGCCACCAAGGACCGCGCGGTGGTCGAGAACGGGCAGATCGTGATCCGTCCGATGAACTACCTCGCCATGAGCTACGACCACCGCATCATCGACGGCCGTGAAGCCGTGCTGGGCCTGGTCGCCATGAAGGAAGCGCTGGAAGATCCATCGCGCCTCTTGTTCGACATCTGAGGCGAAGACACAGATGGCAAACAAACAGTTCGACGTGATCGTGGTCGGTGGCGGCCCCGGCGGCTATATCGCCGCGATTCGTGCGGCCCAACTCGGATTCAACGTCGCCTGCGTCGACGAGTGGAAAAACGCAAAGGGTGGCCCGGCGCTGGGCGGTACCTGCACCAACGTCGGCTGCATTCCTTCCAAGGCGCTGCTGCAGTCGTCGGAGCACTACGAGCAGGCCGGCCACACCTTTGCCGACCATGGCATCAACGTGTCGGGCCTCTCGCTCGATATCGGCAAGATGATGGCCCGCAAGGACCACGTCGTGAAGCAGAACAACGACGGCATCACGTACCTGTTCAAGAAGAACAAGATCACCTCGTTCCATGGTCGCGCGTCGTTCGTCAAGACCGATGAAACCGGCTACGAGCTCAAGGTCGTCGGCGCAGCAGGCGAAGAAGCCATCAGCGGCAAGCACATCATCGTGGCGACGGGCTCCAATGCCCGTGCTTTGCCGGGTGCGCCGTTCGACGAAGAGAACATCTTGTCGAACGACGGCGCCTTGCGTGTCGGCGCGGTGCCGAAGAAGTTGGCGCTGATCGGTGCCGGCGTGATCGGTCTGGAGATGGGTTCCGTCTGGCGCCGCCTGGGTGCCGACGTCACGGTGCTGGAAGGCCTGCCGACTTTCCTCGGCGCGGTCGACGAGCAGATCGCCAAGGAAGCGAAAAAGGCGTTCGACAAGCAGGGCCTGAAAATCGAACTCGGCGTCAAGGTCGGTGAGATCAAGACTGGCAAGAAAGGCGTTTCCATCGCATGGACCAACGCCAAGGGCGAAGCGCAGACGCTCGACGTCGACAAGCTGATCATTTCGATCGGCCGCGTCGCCAACACCATCGGCCTCAACCCCGAAGCGGTCGGCCTCAAGCTCGACGAGCGCGGTGCGGTGGTGGTCGACGACGAGTGCAAGACCAACCTGCCGAACGTCTGGGCGGTCGGCGACGTGGTGCGCGGCCCGATGCTGGCGCACAAGGCCGAAGAAGAGGGCGTGGCCGTGGCCGAGCGCATTGCCGGCCAGCATGGGCACGTCAACTTCAATACCGTTCCATGGGTTATCTACACACATCCGGAAATTGCCTGGGTCGGGCAGACCGAGCAACAGCTCAAGGCCGAAGGCCGAGCCTACAAGGCCGGTACCTTCCCGTTCCTGGCGAACGGCCGCGCACGTGCGCTGGGCGACACCACCGGCATGGTCAAGTTCCTTGCGGATGCGACCACCGACGAGATCCTCGGCGTGCACATGGTGGGCCCGCAAGTCAGCGAGCTGATCTCCGAAGCCGTTGTCGCGATGGAGTTCAAGGCGAGCAGCGAAGACATCGCGCGCATCTGCCACGCGCATCCGTCGCTGTCGGAAGCCACGAAGGAAGCGGCGCTGGCGGTCGAAAAACGCACGCTCAACTTCTGATCTCTTGAGCGTCAAGCAGGCTTACGAGGCGGAGCTCGCAAAGCGGGGCTTCCATAGCGACCCGGCGCAATTGCGTGCCGTGGAGGCGCTGGATCGCTGCGTCAACGAGTGGGCCGATTACAAGGCGCAACGCTCGAACGCGCTCAAGAAGTTCATCAACCGGCCGGAGATTCCGCGCGGCGTCTACATGTACGGCGGCGTCGGTCGCGGCAAGTCGTTCTTGATGGACCTGTTCTTCAACGCCGTGCCGCTGCGGCGCAAGACGCGCCTGCACTTTCACGAGTTCATGCGCGAAGTGCACCGTGAGTTGGCCGACCTGCAGGGCACGGTCAATCCGCTGGACGAGCTCGGCCTGCGCATGTCCAAGCGCTACAAGCTGATCTGTTTCGACGAGTTCCATGTGGCGGACATCACCGACGCCATGATCCTGCATCGGCTGCTCGCCGCGCTGTTCAATAACGGCGTCGGCTTTGTCACGACTTCCAATTTCAAGCCGGACGACCTGTACCCGAACGGCTTGCACCGCGATCGAATTCTTCCGGCCATCGAATTGTTGAAGGAGCAGCTGGAAGTCATCGGTGTCGACAACGGCACCGACTACCGGACCCGCACCCTGCACCAGTTGCGCATGTACCTCACGCCCAACGGGGCTGCCGCCGATCAGGAAATGCGGGACGCTTTCAATCGGTTGGCGGAAACGCCCGACGACAACCCGGTGCTCCACATCGAGTCGCGCGAAATCCATGCGAGGCGGCGCGCCGGCGGCGTGGTGTGGTTCGACTTCAAGACGTTGTGCGGCGGACCGCGCTCGCAAAACGACTACCTTGAGATCGCAGCGCAGTTCCATACGGTGCTGCTGTCGGACGTGCCGCAGATGTCGGTGAGCCGAGCCTCTGAGGCACGTCGTTTCACCTGGCTGGTCGACGTGTTCTACGATCGACGGGTCAAGCTCATCATGTCGGCACAGGTCGCGCCCGAGGCGTTGTACACCGAAGGCCCGCTGGCGCACGAGTTTCCTCGCACGGTCTCGCGGCTCAACGAGATGCAGTCGGCCGAATTTTTAGCGCTCGAGCGGCGCAATGTCGATACCGGGCTCACATGAAGAAGATGTTCACTTCGCTTTTGATGGCGGCTGCCGCGGTTGCGTCTTCGCCGCTTTGTGCGCAGTCGGTCGCGACGGCCGGCAACACCGACATGGCGGCAGAGCGCTCACGACTCACTGCTGAGCGCGCCGCTGTCGACAAGAAGTTCGAGGAGGAGCGGTTTGCCTGCTTCAAGAAGTTCGCGGTCGAGAGTTGTCTCGAAGACAGTCGCAGGGGCAAGCGCGCTGCTCTGGACAACATCAAGCGGCAAGAAGCGATCATCAACGATGCCGAGCGCAAGCGTCGCGGTGCCGCTGCCCTTGACCGACTCGACGACAAGTCTGCACCGCAGCGCGCGCAAGAGGCCGCTGAGCAACGCGACAAAGCACTCAAGTCACAGGCTGACCGCGAGCAACGGGCGGCCGATCACACAACCGGTCGCGAGGCTGCCGTTGCGGGCGAAGCCGCCAAGCGCGAGCAATTCGAGAACAGGCAAAAAGCGAACGCCGAGCATCTGGCGAAGACTGCCAAGTCGCGTGCGCAGGCGCCGGTCGAACAGCAGCAGTTCGACGACAAGGCAAGGAAGGCCGAGGCACACCGTGCCGAGGTCGAGAAGCGCAATGCCGACCGTACCAAGCCGCGCTCGGCATCGCTGCCGCCGCCGCCCTGATCGTCACAAGCCCGAGGCGGGCGCGCCACCTTGGCCGCACCGCAGCCGGCCCGGTGATTACTTTGGCAGAGGCTCGAGCTTGAGTACCGCCAGCGACAGGTTGTCGCCTGTGCCACGCGCCCGCTTGCGGGCTTCGTTTACCAGCAGTTCGACCGCTTCGCGCGGCGACTGCTCCGACAGCACCGCACCCATTTCTTCCGGGGTGAAGTAGTGCCACAAGCCGTCGCTGCAGGCCATCAGCACGTCGCCGGGTTGCAGTTGCGGAATGAAATGGGTTTCGATCGGCGGCGGCGTGGCCGTCATGCCGAGGCAGCCGAGCAGGATGTTGCCCTGAGGGTGAATGTTGGCTTCTTGCTCGGTGATCTCGCCACGGTCGATCAGCACCTGAACATACGAGTGATCCCGCGTGCGCTTGATAAGCCGGCCGCGCTGGAAATGATAGATGCGCGAATCGCCCGCATGAATCCAGGCACAGTCGCCGTGCGGGTTCATCAAGAACGCGGCCACTGTGCTGTGAGGTTCCTGCTCACTTGACAGCGCTGTCAGCTTGATGACCGTGTGCGCGTCGTCGAGCAGGCGTCGCAGGATGTTGCCGGGTTCGTCGTGCTCCGGACGGTAGCGCGCAAAGAGCTGGCGCGCCGTCATCATCACCTGGTCGGATGCCTTGCGGCCGCCGCTGCGACCGCCCATGCCATCGGCGATGACTCCCAGCACGCAACCCGGCGTACGGGCGTGCGACAGCATCAAAACCTGGTCTTGTTGATACGGCCGGTCTCCCTTGTGGAGACCGGTGGCGGCAGCGAGTCGGAAACCTCGAATCATGGGTGCAGAGGAGATGTGTGGACGTATTATCGGGCGATCATGCACCGCGGCCGCTGGAGCCCGCCTGACCCGGTCCGCATTTACTCCGTTGGACACCAATCTTCACTCCCTTTCTCGCCAGCTGATCGACCTGCGCATCGAGCACGCCGATCTTGACGCCACCATCGATCGCCTCGTCGAGGTGGCGCCGCCGCAGGACGACCTGTTGCTGCGTCGACTGAAGAAGCGTCGGCTTGCATTGCGCGACAGGATCGACCGCGTCGCTCGGGACATCGCGCCACAAGAGCCTGCCTGATGGGCGCACTCGAGTCGGAGGTGCGCGACGCGTTCGCGCATGACGGTGTGTTGTCGCGTGCCGCCGAACAGTTTCGCGAACGCGACGGACAAACGCAGATGGCGCTCGCCGTTGCCCGCACTATCGAGCATGGCGGCGTGCTGGTCGTCGAGGCGGGCACCGGTGTCGGCAAGACCTTTTCTTACCTCGTACCGGCACTGCTGAGCGGTGAGCGTGTGCTGCTGTCGACCGCCACCAAGACGTTGCAAGACCAGTTGTTCGGCCGCGATCTGCCGCGACTGGTTGAAGCGCTCGGCCTGCCCGTTCGCACGGCTCTTCTTAAAGGGCGCGGCAGCTACGTGTGCCTGCACCGGCTCGATCTGGCGCGGCATGACGCATCGCTGCCCGAGCGCGGCACCGTGCGCACGCTGGCAAAGATCGAGCAGTGGTCCAAGTCGACGCGCACCGGTGATCTTGCCGAGCTACCGGGTCTCGACGAACGTTCGCCGCTTATTCCATTGGTGACGTCGACGCGCGAGAACTGCCTCGGGGCGCAGTGCCCGCAATTCAAACCGTGCCATGTGAACCTGGCGAGGCGCGAGGCGCTTGCAGCCGACGTGGTCGTCATCAACCACCATCTCTTTTTTGCCGATCTCGCGGTGCGCGAATCCGGCATGGCCGAGCTACTGCCGAGCGTGCGGGTGGTGGTGTTCGACGAGGCGCATCAACTCAACGAAATCGGCGTTCAGTTCCTGGGCGCGCAGCTTGGCAGCGGGCAGGCACTCGACTTCTCGCGTGACCTGCTGGCTGCCGGGCTGCAACATGCACGCGGTTTGGTTGACTGGCATCAACTCGCCGCAGCACTGGAGCGCGCAGCGCGCGAGCTTAGGCTGGTGGTCGGAAAGCAATGGCCAGGGACCAAATTGCGCTGGGCGGGTCCGTCGCCAGACACCGTGCCAGCCGAAGGGTGGCAGGCCGCGCTCGACATGCTGCAGCACGCATTTGAAGATGCTGCCGAGAACTTGGCCACGGTCAGCGAAATCGCCCCCGACTTCGTCCGCTTGCATGACCGCGCCGGGCAGCTTGCCGAGCGCGCTGCACGCTTCGCGACGCCCTGTGCGACCGACTCCGTGCGCTGGCTGGATGTCGGCACACAGCTGCGACTGGTCGAGTCGCCACTCGATATCGCCGAGGCCATGCGTGGACGGGTTCTGAAGATCGAGCAGGTTAGCGCCCGAGAAGCCGACGAAGCAATGGATGGATCCTGTGCTGTGGATACGGCTGGCGCCGCCAAGCCTAAGGAGGGCGGCGAACGAGGCCGTGCCTGGGTCTTTACTTCGGCCACTCTGGGCGACGACCCCAAGCTGCGCTGGTTCACCGAGCCGTGCGGTCTGGAGTCCGCCGAAGTGTTGCGCGTTCAAAGTCCGTTCGACTACGCGCGTCAGGCAGCTCTCTACGTGCCGCGCACTTTTCCGAAGCCGGCCGATCCGGCGCACGGTACCGAAGTGGCCCGACTCGCAGCCCGCGGTGCGGCGGCGCTGGGCGGAAGAACGTTGGTACTGACGACGACCTTGCGCGCACTGCGAACCATCGCCGACACGCTGCGGCTCGCACTTGAGCCAATCGATCCGTCGATCCGTCCCGAAGTGTTGGCGCAAGGCGAGTTGCCCAAGCGCGTGCTGATGGAGCGCTTCAGGGAAGGCGCCGGTGTCGGTCGCGCAGGCTGCGTGCTGGTCGCGTCGGCGTCATTCTGGGAGGGTTTCGATGCACCGGGTGATGTACTGCAGCTGGTCGTGATCGACAAGCTGCCGTTTCCGCCGCCGAACGATCCACTGGTCGAAGCCCGCTCGCAACGGCTCGAGGCCCAGGGTCGCAACGCATTCGGCGACTATTCATTGCCCGAGGCGGCCGTGGCGCTCAAACAGGGTGCCGGTCGGTTGATCCGGCGCGAATCCGATCGCGGCGTGCTGGTGATCTGCGATGCCCGTCTCGCCACCATGGGCTACGGTCGCCGCCTTGTTGCCGCGCTGCCGCCGATGCGGCGTATCGAAAGCGCTGAAGAGTTCGATGCGGCGTTATCCGAACTCCGAGCCTAGGGATTCAGCGTATCGGTACCGACAGGCCGGCGGCAGTTGGTCTCGATCCAGTCGATCCGGGTTACCAGACCTTCCACCACGGGTCGTCGTTCTTCCGGAACCCCGTCGCCATGAACTCGCTCTTCGGATAATTGGTGGCCAGCACGCGTTGCGCGTCGTCGCGCAGTTCCTTCATGCCGAGGGCCTCGTACGACTTCACCATGATGTAGAGCGCCTCTTCAAGCGCCGGCACCTCGCGGTAGTCAGCCAGTGCCAGCTGTGCACGGTTGATGGCGGCCAGGTAGGCACCGCGCTGGTAGTAGTAGCGGGCTACGTGAACTTCGTATTGCGCGAGCGAATTCACGATGTAATTCATGCGCTGGCGGGCGTCGGGCGTATAGCGCGATGCCGGGAAGCGCGTTACCAGTTCCTTGAAGGCCTGGAACGATTCCTTGGCGGCCTTCTGGTCGCGCTCGGACAAGTCTTGACGGGTTGCAAAAGAGAACAGGCCGAGGTCGTCGTTGAAGTTGATCACGCCCTTGAGGTAGAACGCGTAGTCGAGTGCGGGGCTTGCCGGATGGAGCTTGATGAAGCGATCGACGGTGGCGATGGCTGCCGGCCTTTCGCCGGACTTGTATTGCGCGTAGGCCTTGTCCAGTTCTGCTTGCTGCGCTAGCGGGGTGCCCGCGGCGCGGCCCTCGAGCTTTTCGTACAACGGGATGGCCTTGTCGTACGAGCCGCCATCGGCCTCGTCCTTGGCTTCTGAGTAAATCTTGTTCGGGCTCCAGTTGGCGGTCTTGTCTTCTTTGGTGGACGAGCAGCCGGCGACAAGCCACGCTGCGGCGCAAAGCGCGAGCCACGCGGGGACCATCGATAATTTGGCGCGAAACATCACATACGGCTTTCGTGAAACAGTTGCCTTCAATTATATCGACCGACCCCTTCGTCAATCTCCCTAGCGCATCGGCGTCAGAGGAGGGCGGCGACCCGAGCGAGCCAGGCGACCTGGCTGACATCGCCGAAGCGAGCGAATTGCGTGCCTTCACGATCGGCGTCGACGAGCACGGGCAGCGGCTCGATCGAGCTTTGGCAACGCTGGTGCCCGAGTTCTCGCGCAGCTACTTACAGCAAATGATCAACGGCGGACTGGTGACCCTGCAAGGGCGGACGGTGACCAAGACGTCGACGACGGTCCGCGCGGGCCAGGCCGGCCAGATCGAGTTGCGACCGACACCGCAGAGCCAGGCCTTTCGACCCGAGGCGATGGCGATCGACGTCGTGTTCGAAGACGAGCATCTGCGCGTCATCAACAAGCCCGCTGGTTTGGTGGTGCATCCGGCGCCAGGCAACTGGAGCGGCACCCTCTTGAACGGCTTGCTGGCGCTCGATCCCAAAGCGGTTCTGCTGCCGCGAGCCGGCATCGTGCACCGGCTCGACAAGGACACGAGCGGCCTGATGATGGTCGCTCGTACGCGCGCCACGATGGATGCGCTGGTCGAGCTGATCGCCGCGCGTGAGGTCAAGCGCCAGTACCTCGCGATGGGGCACAAGCCGTGGGAAGGCGGTGCGGCGCGGCAGGTCGATGCGCCGATCGGCCGCGACCCGCGCAACCGTCTCCGGATGGCCATCGTCGATCTGGAACGGCATCCAGGCAAGGCGGCGCGCACGCTGGTCGAGCGGCTCGACAGCAATGCGCATGGCTGCAGCGTGCGTTGCACGCTGGAAACCGGCCGCACACATCAGATCCGCGTGCACATGGCGTCTCTTGGGCATCCGCTGGTGGGCGACACGCTGTATGGCGGCGCGGCAGCAGCGGGGCTTTCGCGGCAGGCATTGCATGCGTTCCGGCTGGCTTTCGTGCACCCGATGACACAGGAGCCGATGTCGTTCAATGCGCCGGTGCCGGCCGATCTGGCCGCAGGCTTGCTAGCCTGGGGGCTGGACTACAATCGAGCTTGACGGCCCTCAGGGCCTCGCCGGGCAATGATCCGGCCCTGCGCTGCCAACGCCCGCGTGCCGGCAGCGCCACTTTCCATCCCAATGAAACGAAGCGCCCCCAAAGCGCCTTTTCCCGGATAACGCGAACCATGAATACGGCGGATGCCAAGCGCATTCTCGAAACCGCATTGATCTGTTCGGCCCAGCCGCTGCCGGTTCGCGACCTTCGCGTGCTGTTCGGCGACGAACTCGGTGCCGACACCATCAAGACGCTGCTCGTCGAATTGCAGGAAGACTGGGCGCAACGCGGCCTGGAGCTCGTAAGCGTCGGCTCCGGCTGGCGCTTTCAGAGCCGGCCGGAGATGCGCGACCACCTCGACCGGTTGCATCCCGAGAAGCCGCCACGCTACACGCGTGCCGTACTCGAAACCCTGGCCATCATTGCCTACCGCCAGCCTGTCACGCGCGGCGACATGGAAGACATCCGCGGCGTCACCATCAACTCGCTGATCCTGAAGCAGCTCGAAGACCGCAACTGGGTCGAGGTGATCGGGCATCGCGAAACAGTCGGGCGCCCGGCGCTCTTTGCCACCACGCGCCAGTTTCTCGACGACCTCGGGCTCGAGTCGCTCGATCAGTTGCCGGTGATCGGCTCGCCGATGCAGCAAGGCTCTTTGGTCGATGCGCTGGAGCAACTCGGCGAGTCCGACCAGGCCTCGTTGCCGATGGACGAGCCGGCTGCAGAAGTCGCAGTTGAAGTTGCCGTCGAAGCCGAAGCACACGTCTCAACCATCCCCCCCGTCGATGCCGCAGCCGAGCCTGTCGACACCACCGCTGCCCCTTCCGGAACTGCACCATGAGCCCCTCCGACTCCGACGACGCGGCGATGCTGCCGGCCGGTCCTGCCGCTGAAGACGAAGTGGGCGCGAAGCCCGCTGTGCTTGCTGACATTGATCAGGCCGATCCACCGCCGAAGAAACGCCGTCCGCGTCGGCCGAAGGCCGTGGAGTCGGCGGAGCCGATCGCAGACGAGACCCCGGCGAAAATCGGGCCGTCACAGTCGGACGCCTTGCCGTCTGTTGCGGACATGGCCTCGGACGCCGCAGCGCCGCCCGCAATCGTGGCCGCTGTAACCGCCGGGCCAGCCGTCGGCCAGCCCGAGCCCCCCGCGCGCAACGAGGACTTCGATCAGGACGACGACGAAGAAGAAGACGAGGACGACGATGAAGACGACGACCTCGATCGCGCCCGCAAGGCTGCTGACCGGGAGCAGCGCAATGCACCGCCGCCGCAGCCGATCCGCTTTGCCGACGTCGTCTCAGGCCAGTTCGACGCCGACGAAGACAGCCCCGAGGTGCCGGCGCTCAAGCGCGTGCTGCTGCCCGAAGCCGACTCCCCCAAGCTGCACAAGGTGTTGGCCCAGGCTGGCCTCGGTTCGCGTCTTGAGATGGAAGCGCTGATCCTGCAGGGTCGGATCTCTGTCAACGCCGAGCCCGCGCATATCGGCCAGCGTATTCAGCACGGCGATCAGGTCAAGATCAACGGCAAGCCGATTCGCTATCGCATCGCGCCACCGCCGGCGCGCGTCATCGCGTATCACAAGCCGATCGGTGAAGTGGTGACGCACGACGATCCACAAAACCGTCCGACGGTGTTCCGCAAGCTGCCGCGTCTGCAACAAGGCAAGTGGCAGTCGGTCGGGCGGCTCGATCTGAATACCGAAGGTCTGTTGCTTTTCACGAGTTCTGGCGAACTGGCGAATCAGTTGATGCATCCGCGCTTTGGCCTGGAGCGCGAGTACGCGGTGCGCGTGCTCGGCGCGATCAACAAGGAAGAGCGTCAAAAGCTGCTCGAAGGCGTGCGGTTGGACGACGGCATGGCGCAGTTCGGCAGCATCGAAGACGGCGGCGGCGAAGGCTCCAACCTTTGGTACCGCGTCACGATTTCAGAAGGCCGCAACCGGGAAGTGCGTCGGCTGTTCGAATCTGTCGGCCACGCGGTCAGCCGATTGATCCGCATTCGTTACGGCGCCATGCTGCTGCCGCGCGGCCTGAAGCGGGGCGCGTGGATGGAGCTCGACGAGAAAGATATTCGCTCGCTGTTCGACGCCGCAGGCGGGGGTGCCGGCGGTGCCGAGCGCGCGCCACGGCCCGGCTTCGGGCAAGGACAGGGTCAAGGTCCGCGTGGTCCGGGCCCTGAAGGTGGCGGTCGCAACAACCGGAACAAGAACCGTCGCGGCAACCGAAATGATCGCAACGCCGGCGGTCCGCGCGACGACTCGCGTGAAGCCCCGATCCCTAGTCCGCTCGGCGACGGGCAAGCGCCGCGTGGCGACCGCGGACGCGGCGCTAATCGAGGCGGTGGTGGCGGAGGCGGTGGTGGCGGAAATGGCGGCCCGCCCGGCGGTCCTCGCCGTGGTGGCCAGGGCGGCGGCGGTGGAAACAACCGCGGCGGCAGTCAGCCCGGCTTCAAGGGCGAAGACCGTCCGCCGAGCGGTGCCAATCAGCCCGATCCGATGAAGACGTCGGTCGGCTACATCGGCGCCGACAGCTTTTCAAGGCAGCGCAAGGAGCAACGCCAGGCGCCGCGGCGCGGCGGTGGATCGGGTGGCGGCTATGGCGGTGGTGGTGGTGGCGGCAATGCAGGCGGCGGCGGGGGTCGCCGTCGCGGTCGCTGAAAGCACCGCCGCCCCGCGGTTTTTCATGGATCGGTCATGGGTCGTTCGGCCCGGCCGGTTAAAATCAGAGGCTTTGTCATGGCGGCGACCGATTGGGTGCGGCGCTGACGAATCGTCTCAAAATCAAGCAGGAAGCATCTCAAAATGGCCATCGAACGCACTCTCTCCATCATCAAGCCTGACGCCGTCGCCAAGAACGTCATCGGCAAGATCGTTTCTCGCTTCGAAGCCGCCGGCCTCAAGGTCGTCGCTGCGAAGCTCGTGCATCTGTCGCGCAATGAAGCCGAGCAGTTCTATGCCGTGCACAGCGCACGCCCGTTCTTCAAGGACTTGGTTGAATTCATGATTTCCGGCCCGGTGTTCGTGCAAGCGCTCGAAGGCGAAGACGCCATTGCCAAGAACCGCGACCTGATGGGCGCGACCGATCCCAAGAAGGCAGCTGCCGGCACCATCCGCGCCGACTTCGCCGACAGCATCGATGCCAATGCAGTGCACGGCTCCGACGCACCTGAAACCGCTAAGAACGAAATCGCTTTCTTCTTCGCCGGCCTCAACGTCTACGCACGTTGAGGTGCCCGCCCGACTGACGCAATGACGACGGCCAACCTTCTCGAGTTCGATCTGGAGGGGTTGGCCGCGTTCTGCGAGCGGCTGGGTGAAAAACGTTTCCGCGCGACCCAGCTTTTCCGCTGGATCCATCAGCGCGGCGCCAGCGACTTTTCGCAGATGACCGATCTCGCGAAGTCGCTGCGCGAAAAGCTGGCGACCACCGCGCGCATCGAAGCGCTCCCGGTCACCACGCAGCACGAGTCCGCTGACGGCACCATCAAGTGGCTGTTCGACGTGGGCGACGGCAATGCGGTCGAGGCGGTGTTCATTCCCGAAGACGATCGCGGCACTTTGTGTGTGTCATCCCAGGCGGGGTGCGCCGTCGGCTGCCGCTTTTGTTCGACCGGCCACCAAGGCTTCAGCCGCAATCTGACGACCGGCGAAGTCGTTGCGCAGCTTTGGTTTGCCGAGCATTTTTTGCGCAAACATTTGAAGCGCGATCCGGGCCAGGAAGGCCGTGTCATCTCGAACGTCGTGATGATGGGCATGGGCGAGCCGTTGCAGAACTACACCGCGCTGGTTCCGGCCCTTCGCACGATGCTTGACGACAACGCCTACGGCTTGTCTCGTCGCCGTGTCACCGTCTCAACCTCTGGCGTGGTGCCGATGATCGACCGGCTCGGTACCGACTGTCCGGTCGCGCTTGCGGTGTCGCTTCATGCGCCGACCGACGCACTGCGCGACGACCTGGTGCCGCTGAACCGCAAGTACCCGATCGTCGAATTGCTCGAAGCATGCAAGCGCTATTTGGCGCACGCGCCGCGCGACTTCATCACCTTCGAGTACTGCATGCTCGACGGCGTCAACGACCAACCCGAGCATGCCGAGCAACTGGTCGCGCTGGTTCGCCAGCACGGCATTTCGTGCAAGTTCAATTTGATTCCTTTCAACCCGTTTCCCGCGTCTGGTTTGCTGCGGTCGCCGCAGGCCCGAGTGCTGGCTTTTGCGAAGACGCTGAGTGCAGCCGGGCTGGTGACGACCATCCGCAAGACGCGCGGTGACGACATCGACGCGGCATGCGGACAGCTGGCTGGCGATGTCAAAGACCGCACGCGGGCTGTCGAGCGCATGGCTGAACGGCGTGCGAGTGGTGCCGCTTCCACCTCGGGCCGAACCATCGTTTTGCACCCGGTCCGCGAGGCGCGGCCCAGTTCGAACACCGCGAAGATGTCGACGACTTCGAACACACCGAACATTCAGGAGCACTGAAGCGATGAGCATGGCTTTTTCGATGACGCGTTCGTTCGCGCAACCGCTGTTGGCGCGCCTCCTTCTTTGCCTGGTCACCGGCATCGCGCTGGCCGGATGCGCCAACAAGGGCACCGGCGCGGTGGCGAGCACGGCCGGCAATGGCGCGCAGTTGCTGACCGACTCCGACGAAGGCAATGGCCGCAAGCGAGCCCGCCTGCGGCTTGAACTCGCCATCGGCTACTTCGAAGCCGGGCAGACCACGGTGGCGCTCGACGAAATCAAGCAATCCCTGACAGCCGACCCGACCTACTCGGAGGCCTACAACTTGCGCGGCCTTGTCTACATGCGGCTCGACGACGCCGGCCTGGCCGAAGACAGCTTCCGCCGCGCCATCGCGCTCAATCCGCGCGAACCAAACACGCTGCACAACTACGGCTGGCTGCTGTGTCAGCAAGGCCGCAACGGCGATGCCATGCAGCAGTTTGGGCAGGCTCTGGCAATTCCGGGCTACTCCGATCGTGCCAAGACGCTCATGACGCAGGGCGTGTGCCAGATCAAGGCAGGCGACCGTGCCGATGCCGAGCGCAGCCTCACGCAGGCTTATGAAATCGATCCCGGCAACCCGGTGATTGGGTTCAATCTGGCCACCTTGCTGTTCCAGCGCGACGACATGACACGCGCCCAGTTCTACATCCGGCGCGTCAACAACAGCCCGTCCGCCAATGCCGAATCACTCTGGCTCGGCATCAAGATCGAACGCCGCCTGAATAATCGCGAAGCACTGGGCCAACTCGCCAGCCAGTTGCAGCGCCGCTTCTCTCAGTCGCGGGAGGCCATTGCGTACGAACGCGGAAATTTCAATGATTGAACGCGCCAGTGAGTTCGGCGCTTCGCAAGGGGCGCCGCTGGTGGTCGGCGACAGCACGAACATGAGCGCTGGCGACATGCTGCGCGAGGCGCGCGAAGCCCATGGCCTGCACATCGAAGTCGTGGCTGCGGCGCTGAAGGTGCCAGCGCAAAAGCTGCAGGCCCTCGAAGACGATGACATCGACTCCTTGCCCGATCCGGCTTTCGCTCGCGCACTTGCCGCCAGCGTCGCGCGAGCGCTCAAGATCGATCCGGTCAAGGTACTGGCGAAGATGCCCGGCTCGCCTCGCGCCGCGCTCGCCGACGCCGACCGCACCATCAGCAGTAGCTTCCGATCCGGTGCGCCGCGATCGGGACGAGGCTCGAATTTGTTGCCTTCAGGCGCGTTGCTTGCGGTCGTCGCGCTCTTGCTCATCGGTGCCGCTGCGTTGTTCTGGCTTCCCCAGTCCGCATTCGACCAGGTGAGCTCGGCCTTCGCGCGCATCACGTCGCGCAGTGCGGCCGAAACTCCCGCCGAGACCGAATCGGCTCCCGTCTCCGCAAGCGCACCCGGCACCGTGGTCGAGCCCGCCATGCCGGCGACGGTGCAGCCCGCGACGCCTGCGACCACCGCCCCTGTGGGGTCCCCGGGAGCGCAAGTCGGTGCTGTCGGCAGTGCTACCGCGACGACTGCAGCCGTCGCTGCAGGCAGCGACATCCTGGTTTTCGTCGCCCGCGCGGACTCCTGGGTGACCGTGACTGAAGGCGACGGCAAGCAGGTGCTTCGCCGCACCGTGCAGACCGGAGAGACTGTTTCGGTCACCGGCAGTCTGCCGCTGACCGTCGTCGTCGGCCGCGCGTCCGGCATCGATGTGAAGGTGCGTGGCAAAGCTTTCGATTTGGGCCCTGTGACCAAGGGCGGCGGCGTTGCACGCTTCGAGGTGAAATCATGAACGATTGCTTTCCGATCGAGTCAGCGGCGCCCAAGGCGCGGCGTTCGCGTCAGGCGACGGTGACGTGGGGCGCGCGCACGGTCACGGTTGGCGGCGACGCACCGGTGCGCGTGCAGTCAATGACCAACACCGACACGGTCGATGCCATCGGTACCGCGATCCAAGTCAAGGAACTCGCGATCGCGGGCTCCGAGATGGTCCGCATCACGGTAAACACGCCCGAGGCGGCGGCCCAGGTTCCGTACATCCGCGAGCAGCTCGACCGCATGGGCATCGACGTGCCGTTGATCGGAGACTTCCACTACAACGGGCACCGTCTGCTCACCGACTATCCGGCCTGCGCCGAAGCGCTCAGCAAGTACCGCATCAACCCCGGCAACGTTGGCAAGGGCGACAAGCATGATCGCCAGTTCGGTCAGATGATCGATGTCGCGATGCGCTGGAACAAGCCAGTGCGCATCGGCGTGAACTGGGGCAGCCTCGACCAGGAGCTGCTGTCGGGCTTGATGGACATCAACAGCCAGCGTGCTGCGCCCTGGGACGCGAAGCAGGTCATGTACGAAGCACTCATCACTTCGGCCATCGATTCGGCCAAGCTCGCTGAATCGATGGGCATGGACGGCAATCAGGTCATACTGAGCTGCAAGGTCAGCGGTGTGCAAGACCTGATATCGGTCTACCGCGAACTGGCAAAGCGTTGCGACTATCCTCTGCATTTGGGCCTGACCGAAGCAGGCATGGGTACCAAGGGCACCGTGGCTTCTGCTACGGCCTTGTCGATCCTGCTGCAAGAGGGCATCGGCGACACCATCCGCGTGTCGCTCACGCCGCAACCCGGCGAAGCACGCACCCAAGAAGTCGTGATCGCCAACGAGATCCTGCAGGCGCTGGGCCTGCGCATGTTCGTGCCGAGCGTGACCGCGTGTCCCGGTTGCGGTCGCACCACCAGCACCACGTTCCAGGAACTCGCCAAGCAAATCGACGACTACCTTCGCGCACAGATGCCGGTGTGGCGCACCAAGTACCCGGGCGTCGAAACCATGAAGGTGGCGGTGATGGGCTGCATCGTCAATGGGCCCGGCGAAAGCAAGCACGCGGACATCGGCATCAGCTTGCCGGGCAACGGCGAGGCACCTGCCGCACCCGTTTTTATCGACGGCGAAAAGGCACTCACACTGCGCGGCGACAACATCGCCAACGAGTTTCATCAGCTCGTCGAAAACTACATTGAAAAGCGCTTTGGTGGCGAGCACGCCGTCGTCGCCTGACCTTCCGGAATCCATGGCCGATAAATTGAATGCCGTCAAAGGCATGAACGACATATTGCCGCCCGAATCGGCGCGCTGGGAGGCGCTCGAGCAGACGGTGCGCGAACTTATGGGGCGCTATGCCTATCGCAATATCCGCACGCCGATCGTCGAGCCCACTGCGCTCTTCGTGCGCGGCACCGGGCAAACCACCGACATCGTCGAGAAGGAGATGTATTCCTTCGAAGACCGGCTCAACGGCGAGCAGCTCACGCTGCGCCCCGAAAACACGCCCGGTGTCGCGCGTGCGGCCATCGAGCACAACCTGACCTATGACGGCGGCAAGCGGCTCTGGTACACCGGCCCGATGTTCCGGCACGAGCGACCGCAGCGCGGGCGCTACCGCCAGTTCTACCAACTCGGCGCGGAAGCACTGGGCTTCTCGGGCCCGGAGGTCGATGCCGAGTTGATGCTGCTGGCGCACCAGCTGTTCCAGACGCTCGGGCTGCGCAACATCCGTGTCGAACTCAATAGCCTCGGTGTGCCGGTGGAACGTCAGGCGCATCGCGCGGCGCTCATCACCCACTTTCAGCAGAACGCCGACATGCTCGACGCCGACGCGCAGCGTCGCCTCGAGACCAATCCGCTGCGCATCCTCGACACCAAGAACCCGGCGATGCAGCCGCTGGTCGAGGCAGCGCCGCGCCTGCTGGACTATCTGGGCGACGCGTCGCGCCGCCATCTCGAAACCGTGCAGTCCCTGTTGACCGCTTGCGGCGTCGAATGGACGATTAACCCCCGCCTGGTGCGCGGTCTGGATTACTACAGTCACACGGTGTTCGAGTTCATCACCTCCGAACTCGGCGCGCAGGGAACCCTGTGCGGCGGCGGTCGCTACGACGGCCTGTTCGAAGTGCTCGGTGGCAAGCCGACGCCCGCCGTGGGATGGGGCATGGGGCTTGAACGCGTGCTTGAGCTGCTGAAGGAGCAGGCCGGTGCGACCGCTTTGCCAGTGCCAGACGCTTATGCGGTGATCCCGGATGCGGCAGCGCTCGCGCAAGCCATGCCGGTGCTGCAGCAACTGCGCGCGGCCGGCGTTGCCGTGCAGATGCATGCCGGCACGGCCGACGGCTTCGGCAGCTTCAAGTCGCAGTTCAAGAAGGCCGATGCCAGCGGCGCTTTGTACGCGCTGATCTTCGGTGCCGACGAGCTGACCCGCGGCGAAGTCATGGTCAAAGCGCTACGAGATGGCAGCGGTGCCCAGACCGCACGACCGCTCGCCGAGGTGGCCACCTGGGCCGCCACCCTACAATCTCGGGCTCTCTACATCTGACAGCGCATGGCAACTCCACTCGATCTCGAAGAACAGGAACAGCTCGACCAGCTCAAGCATTTCTGGACCACCTACGGCAGCCTCATCACCTGGGTCGTGCTGATTGCGGCTGGCGCGTTCATGGCGTGGAACGGCTGGCAGTACTTGCAGCGCACCAAAGCTGCTCAGGCCGCTGCTCTCTATGACGAGCTGGAACGTGGCGCACAGGCCGGCGACACGGCGCGCATCGAGCGCGCGCTGGCGGACATGAAAGAGAAATTCGCAGGCACCGCCTATGCCCAGCAAGCGGGGCTGCTCGCGGCCAAGACGCTGCATGAAAAGGGCAACGACGAGGCATCGCGTGCCGCGCTCGCATGGGTCGCCGACAAGGCCGTCGACCCTGGTTATCAGGCCATCGCCAAGCTACGCCTGTCGGCCGAGTTGCTCGACAGCAAGGCCTACGACGACGCTTTGAAGCAGCTCTCCGGCGGCATGCCCAAAGAATTCGAGCCCCTGGTGGCGGATCGCAAAGGCGACATCTATCTGGCCCAGGGCAAGCGTGAAGAAGCGAAGACCGAATACCGCAAAGCCTGGACCGGCTTCGAAGGTCGTGGTGACTATCGCCGCCTGATCGAAATCAAGCTGAATGCCGTCGGCGTTGATCCGAAGACCCTGGCGCCGACCATCACCGTTACCCCAGCCAAGACCACATCATGAATTTGAAGCGATTAGTGTCTCTGAAGCACGCCCTGCGAGCGGGCGCCGCGATCGTCGCGATCACCGTGCTCGCCGCCTGTTCCGGCACTGAAAAGCCGAAGCCGGCCGAACTCCCGGCCAACGTCGCCGTGCTCGGCGTGCGCCAGGCCTGGACCGCCAAACTGCCGGCAGTGACCTTCCCGCTGCAGACCGATGTCAGCGGCGACATGCTGGTCGTGGCCAGTGCCGATGGCACTGTCGTCATGCTCGACTCGCGTTCCGGCAAGGAAGCCTGGCGTGGCAATGCCGGTGCACCTCTCACGGCCGGTGTCGGCAGCGACGGCACTATCGTCGCGGTCGTCACTCGGAACAACGAACTCGTTGCGCTCGAAAACGGCAAGGTGCTCTGGAAGCAGCGCCTCAGTGCCGAGTCATACACGGCACCGCTGGTCGCGGGACGTAGGGTGTTCGTGCAAGCCGCTGATCGCACCACCAGCGCGTGGGATGGGCAAACCGGTCGCCGTCTCTGGTCGCAGCAGCGCACCGCAGAAAACCTCGTGCTGAAGAAGCCCGGCGTGCTGGTCGCTGTCGGCGACACCCTGGTGACCGGCGTGGGTGGGCGACTCGTCGGCCTCAATCCGAACAACGGTTCGTCGCGCTGGGAATCGCCGATCGCGGCGCCGCGCGGCACCAACGACGTGGAGCGCCTGGTCGACCTGACCGGCACCGTGAGCCGGGTTGGCGATACCGTCTGCGCGCGTGCCTATTACGCCAGCGTGGGCTGCGTCGATTCGCAGCGCGGCACGCTCATCTGGAGCAAGCCGGCGTCCGGCGCCGAAGGCCTCAGCGGTGACGATCGCTTCGTCTACGGCACCGAATCGAACGGTAACGTGATGGCCTGGCGTCGTGCCGATGGCGAGCGCGGATGGGTCAGCGAGCGTCTGAAGTACCGCGATCTGACAGCACCCCTCTCGGTCGGCCGCTCTGTCGTCGTCGGCGACAGCACGGGCCTGGTCCATTTCCTGTCGCGCGAAGACGGCTCGCCGCTCAACCGCGTGACCACCGATGGTTCGGCCATCGCTGCCACGCCGGTCCTTGCCGGCAACACGGTCGTCGTCGTCACCCGCAATGGCGGCGTGTACGGCTACCGGCCTGAATAAGTTTTGAAAGCCCGACTGTGAAACCCGTCATTGCTCTGGTCGGGCGTCCCAACGTCGGAAAATCGACCCTTTTCAACCGACTGACGCAAACGCGCGACGCCATCGTCGCGGACTATGCCGGGCTGACCCGCGACCGCCACTACGGAAATGGTCGCCAGGGCAAGCACGAGTTCATCGTGATCGATACCGGCGGCTTCGAACCCGACGCGGGCAGCGGCATCTTCAAGGAGATGGCCAAGCAGACACGGCAGGCGGTCGCCGAGGCCGATGTCGTCGTGTTCGTGGTCGACGCGCGGGAAGGCATCTCGGCGCAGGACCATGACATCGCGAACGAACTGCGACGCCTGGGCAAGCCAACGGTGCTGGTGGCCAACAAAGCCGAAGGCATGCAGGACGGCACCAAGCTGGTCGACTTTTACGAGCTGGGCCTGGGCGATGTGCATGGTATTTCGGCCGCGCACGGTCAGGGCATTCGCGATCTGGTCGAGCTGGCACTCGAGCCGCTGAATCTGGTCGACCCTGAAGAAGACGCTGACGAAGACGACCCGAACAAGCCCATCAAGCTGGCGGTCGCGGGGCGTCCCAACGTCGGCAAGTCGACCCTGATCAACACCTGGCTCGGCGAAGAGCGTCTGGTCGCTTTCGATTTGCCCGGCACGACGCGCGACGCGATCACCGTGCCCTTCGAGCGCAACGGCCAGAAGTTCGAGCTGATCGATACGGCCGGCCTGCGCCGCAAGGGCAAAGTCTTCGAGGCCATAGAGAAGTTCTCGGTCGTGAAGACCTTGCAGGCTATCGAATCGGCCAACGTCGTGCTGCTGCTGCTCGACGCATCACAGGGCGTGACCGACCAGGACGCGCATATTGCCGGCTACATTCTGGAGAGCGGTCGCGCGGTGGTCATCGCCATCAACAAATGGGAATCGATCGACAGCTACCAGCGAGAACAGATTCAGCGGCAGATCGAAACGCGGTTACCGTTTTTGAAGTTCGCGGCGCTGCACTTCATCTCAGCGATCAAGCGTCAAGGCCTGGGCCCGGTCTGGCAGTCGATTGCGCAGGCGCATAAATCGGCAACCCGAAAGATGTCGACACCCGTGCTGACACGCTTGCTGCTCGAAGCGGTGCAGTTCCAGTCGCCTCAACGTGCCGGAATGTTCCGCCCGAAGATGCGTTACGCGCACCAGGGCGGAATGAATCCACCGGTGATCGTGATTCACGGGAATTCGCTCGAACACGTGACCGAGGCGTACAAGCGCTTTCTCGAAGGACGCATTCGAAAAGAATTCGATTTGGTCGGCACACCGATGCGCATCGAGTTCAAAACGTCGACAAACCCATTTGCCGACAAAGATCGCAAGTAACGGATTGCATGCCAAAGAGCGCGGATGACTCACTACAGCGCCTCAAGTTCCGGATTTTGAGTGCCGTTATTTTCAGAGGGTTTTGGATGCCAATGCTGCAGCGCAGAAACCCTGTGTTAAGGTGAGATTTCCAACAACAACTCTTGAACACGGAGAATATCGTGAGCAATAAAGGGCAGCTTCTTCAAGACCCCTTTCTGAACACCCTGCGTCGCGAGCACGTGCCGGTTTCGATCTATCTGGTCAACGGCATCAAGCTGCAGGGCCAGATCGAGTCGTTCGACCAGTACGTCGTTTTGCTTCGCAATACGGTGACACAGATGGTCTACAAGCACGCTATTTCCACCATCGTGCCGGGTCGCGCCGTCAATTTCTCGGCTGCCGAGAACGACGACGTTGCCGCTTGAACGGCGCGGCGGGTTCGCCTGCCGCGCCTTTCTCCATATTTGACTCCGCTTGTCTGATCTGATTCCCCGCCAGGAAGGCGCCGCCGTTCTCGTCGGCGTGGACTTCGGGTTGCCGCATTTCGACGCAGAGCTCGAAGAACTTGGCCTTCTCGCGCAAACGGCCGGATTGACCCCTATTGCACGGGTGGTGTGCAAGCGCAAAGCCCCCGACGCCGCATTGTTCATCGGCAGCGGCAAAGCCGAAGAGATCAAAGAACTGGCCGAAATGCATCGCGCCAGTGAAGTCATCTTCGACCAGAGCCTGAGTCCGGCACAGCAGCGCAATCTGGAGCGAACGCTCGACATGGCGGTGTATGACCGAACCTTTCTCATCCTTGAAATCTTCGCTCAACGCGCCCGCTCGCATGAAGGCAAGCTGCAGGTCGAGCTTGCGCGCCTCCAATATCTGAGCACGCGACTGGTTCGTCGCTGGTCTCATTTGGAGCGCCAGACCGGCGGTGCCGGTGTCCGTGGTGGCCCCGGTGAAAAGCAGATCGAGCTCGACCGTCGAATGATCAGCGAGTCGATCAAGCGCACGCGCGAACGCCTGGCCAAGGTGCAAAAGCAACGCGGAACCCAGCGCCGTCAGCGCGAGCGCCGCGAGATTTTCAATATCTCGCTGGTCGGCTATACAAATGCTGGCAAGTCGTCGCTGTTCAACGCGCTGGTCAAGGCGCGTGCCTATGCGGCAGACCAGCTCTTCGCCACGCTCGACACGACAACTCGGTCACTCTACTTGGGCGACGCGCGTCGCCAGGTTTCCATCTCCGACACCGTCGGCTTCATCCGCGATCTGCCGCACGGGCTGGTCGATGCCTTCAAGGCGACGCTGCAGGAGGCCATCGATGCCGATCTGCTTTTGCATGTCGTCGACGCGTCGAATCCCCATTACCCCGAGCAAATGGCCGAGGTCCAAACGGTGCTGAAAGAGATCGGTGCCGACAGCGTTCCGCAATTGGTGGTGTTCAACAAGATCGACGCCCTTGAAACTGGACGACAACCGCTGCATCTGGTTGACGAGATGGAAATAGAGGGAGTACGGATTCCCAGGATTTTTCTGAGCGCGCATACGGGTGAAGGCCTGCCGGCATTGCGAGCCGAGTTGGCACTGCGCTCCGGTTCGGTTTCCGATGCGACCATGACCTTAGCGTCCGACGCTGAATTGCACGATGCTGCAAACTGATTGGGCACAATCCCGTCACTGACGAGAGAACAGAAGCGAATGAATGCAAAGCCAGTGTGGAGCCGGTTTCAGGGAATGTTTAACCTGAACGACGGAAAATGGGGGCGAGGTGACGAGCCCTCGTCTAATGGCGAGCGCGCGGGCGCCAATCGGCCCGATGCCGATCCGCCAAGTACACCGCCACCACCGCCTTCGGGCAACAACAATCGGCCGCGCGGCCAGGGCCCGAACCAGGGCCCCCCTGACCTCGATGAGTTGTGGCGTGACTTCAATCGCAAGCTCGGCGGTCTCTTCGGCGGCGGTCGTGGTGGCGGTGGCGACAAGAACCGGCCTAGCGGCAACGGTGGCGGTGGCCCCGGCGGCTTCCGCCCCGACATGAAGAACGCGGGCGTCGGCCTCGGCCTGGTGGCGGCGGTTGCCGTGCTCATCTGGCTCGGCACCGGCTTCTTCATCGTGAACGAAGGCCAGCAGGCCGTCATTACCCAGTTCGGTCGCTTCAAAGAGACGGTGGGCGCAGGCTTCAACTGGCGGTTGCCGTACCCGATCCAGCGTCACGAGCTTGTCGTTACCTCGCAGATCCGTTCGGTCGACGTCGGGCGCGACAGCATCGTGCGTTCAACCGGGCTGCGTGAGTCGGCCATGTTGACCGAAGACGAGAACATCGTCGAAATCAAGTTCGCGGTGCAGTACCGTTTGAGCAACGCGCAGGCATATCTTTTCGAGAGCAAGGCACCGGCAGACACGGTTGTCCAGGTTGCTGAAACAGCCGTTCGCGAAGTCGTCGGCAAGATGAAGATGGACGCGGCGCTCGCCGAAGAGCGCGACCAGATCTCGCCGCGCGTGCGCATACTGATGCAGACCATCCTCGACCGTTACAAGGTCGGCGTCGACGTGGTGGCGATCAATTTGCAGCAAGGCGGCGTGCGTCCTCCCGAGCAAGTGCAGGCGGCGTTCGATGATGTGCTGAAGGCTGGTCAGGAGAGGGAGCGTGCCAAGAACGAGGCCCAGGCGTATGCCAACGACGTCATTCCCCGTGCGACCGGTACCGCGTCGCGCCTGAAAGAAGAATCCGATGCCTACAAGGCGCGAATCGTCGCCCAGGCTCAGGGCGATGCCGGACGCTTCGGCGCCGTGCTCACCGAATACCAGAAGGCTCCGCAGGTCACCCGTGACCGCATGTACACCGACGCGATGCAGCAGATCTACAGCAATACGACCAAGGTTCTGGTCGACTCCAAATCGGGCTCCAACTTGCTCTACCTGCCTCTCGACAAACTCATGGCATCGAGCGGCGTCAGCCCGGTGCCTGCGCCCGCCGATGGTGCCTCGCCAAATGTGGCGGGCACCGCTACTCCGCAGTCATCGGTGATTCCGGTCATTCCCAATGGTGGCGAAGCCCGAGCGCGCGATGGTCGTTCCCGCGACCGTGACGCGCGTTGAGCCGGAGCATGAACATGAACAGAATCGGTTTCATCGCTTCCACCATCCTGGTGGTTCTCGTGTTGCTCAGCTCCACGCTATTCGTTGTCGATCAGCGCCAGTTCGGGGTCGTGTATGCGCTCGGCCAGATCAAGCAGGTCATCAAAGAGCCAGGCTTGAACTTCAAGCTGCCGCCACCGTTCCAGAATGTCTCGTATCTTGACAAGCGTTTGTTGATGCTCTCCAGCCTCGAAACCGAACCGATGCTGACGGCTGAAAAGCAGCGAGTCGTTATCGACTGGTATGTGCGCTGGCGCATCAGCGATGCGTCGGAATACATTCGAAACGTCGGAATCGATGAGAACGCAGGTGCAGTGCAACTCAACCGCGTGGTGCGCAACGCGTTCCAAGAGAACATCAACAAGCGCACTGTGCGCGACCTGATTTCGGTACGACGTGAAGCGCTGATGGCGGACGTTCAGCGCGAAGTGCTCGCCGTGGTCAAGGGCGCGAAGCCGTGGGGCGTTGACATCGTCGATGTGCGCATTACACGTGTCGACTATGTCGAAGCCATTACCGAGTCGGTCTATCGACGCATGGAGGCCGAGCGCAAGCGGGTCGCCAACGAATTGCGCTCGACCGGTTTTGCCGAAGGCGAAAAGATCCGTGCCGATGCGGATCGCCAGCGTGAGGTCACGGTCGCCAACGCTTACCGCGATGCACAGAAAATCAAGGGCGAGGGCGATGCACAAGCTGCTGCGGCCTACAGCGAGTCGTTCGGCAAAGATCCGCAGTTCGCGCAGTTCTATCGCAGCCTTGACGCGTACAAGCAGAGCTTCAACAAGAAGAGCGACGTTCTGGTGCTCGATCCTTCGTCCGACTTCTTCAGGGCGATGCAGAGTTCGGGCTCGACTACGACGCCTGCAGCGGCACCGCGCCGTTGATGGCCGGCTGATGTGCGTTGCTGGCTGACGTGCCGCCTTGATGCCGGGCCCGTGTGACTGCTGAAACATTCTGGAGCGCGCTGGCTCTGGTGCTGGTGATCGAAGGCATCCTGCCTCTGGTCTCGCCGGGCGGCTGGCGACGCGCCTTCAGTCAACTGCTTCAGTTGCGCGATGGCCAGCTGCGCTTCTTCGGCCTTTGCAGCATCGTCCTTGGGCTAGTGTTGCTTTGGCTGGTGAGCTAGCCCAACGTTCGACCCAGCCAATCTGAGCGCGGGGCCGTCGGCCCCAGCAATTAGAATTCCGGTTTAACCCACCCGTCATTTCTCATGTCCGCTTGGGTCCTCCCGGATCACATTGCCGATGTACTGCCTTCCGAGGCACGCCACATCGAAGAACTTCGTCGCCAACTGCTCGATACCGCCCGCGGCTACGGCTATGAGTTGGTAATGCCGCCGTTGCTCGAGCACCTCGAATCGTTGCTGTCCGGCACCGGCGAGGCACTCGATCTTCAGACTTTCAAACTCGTCGACCAGCTTTCCGGCCGAAGCATGGGGCTGCGCGCAGACACCACGCCACAAGTCGCGCGCATCGACGCCCACCTGCTGAACCGGGAAGGCGTCGCACGGCTGTGCTACTGCGGCCCGGTGCTGCACACCAAGCCGGACAGGCCGCATGCCACGCGCGAGCCGCTGCAGTTCGGCGCCGAGATCTATGGCCATGCCGGCCTCGAAGCCGACACCGAAACCTTGCTGCTGGCGCTCGACTGTCTTCATGCCGCTGACGTGCCGCAAGGTGCCATCGTCGACATGGCTGACGCGCGCATCGTGCGTGCACTGTTGGCAGGCGTGCTGGTCGATGCGGCGACCATCGGTCGCGTGCATGCGGCGCTGGCCGCCAAGGATGCGAGCGAGCTTAATTCGCTCACGCAGAAATTTCCGACGACATCGCGTGAAGGGCTTGCGGCACTGGTGCAGCTCTATGGCGATGTCAGCGTGCTCGACGAAGCCGAGAAGGCATTGAGGGCCATCCCCGGCGTGCTGCCGGCGCTGGCCAATCTGAGGCAACTCGCCGCGCGGCTCGATGGCGCCGAGGTGAGCTTCGACCTGGCCGATCTGCGAGGCTATGCGTATTACAGCGGCATGCGCTTTGGCATCTACGTGCCGGGCGCAGCAGATGCCCTGGTGCGTGGCGGCCGCTACGACGAAGTCGGCGCGGTGTTCGGGCGCAATCGGCCGGCGGTCGGTTTCAGCCTCGACCTGCGTGAGCTCGTCGGCGTGGTGCCGACGCGTCCGTTGCGCGCCGCCATCCGTGCGCCATGGAGCGATGCATCGGGGCTTCGCAAGGCGATCGCCGATCTGCGCCAAACCGGGGAAACCGTGGTGTGCGTGCTACCGGGACACGGCAGCGAAATCGAAGAATTCCATTGCGACCGCGAGCTCGTCGAGCGCGCCGGCCAATGGAGTGTGCAAGTGATCTGATTCAGGAAATTCAAATGAGCGTAACCACCGGAAGAAATGTGGTCGTCGTCGGCACCCAATGGGGCGATGAGGGCAAGGGCAAGCTGGTCGACTGGCTGACCGAGAGCGCCCAGGGCGTGGTCCGCTTCCAGGGCGGCCACAACGCGGGCCACACGCTCGTCATCAACGGCGTGAAAACCGCCCTGCACCTGATCCCGAGCGGCATCATGCGGCCGGGCGTCAAGTGCTACATCGGCAACGGCGTCGTCCTGTCGGCTGCCAAGCTCTTCGAGGAAATCGAAGGGCTGGAGAAGGCCGGCGTCGAGGTGCGTTCGCGGCTGCGCATCAGCGAGGCTTGCCCGCTGATTCTTCCGTTCCATGCCGCGCTTGACATCGCTCGCGAGACCTATCGCGAGAAGGGCGGCAGCGAGAAGATCGGCACCACCGGGCGCGGCATCGGCCCAGCGTATGAAGACAAGATCGCACGCCGCGCACTGCGCGTGCAAGACCTGAAGCATCCGGAGCGCTTCGCGCAAAAGCTGCGCGTGTTGCTCGACCTGCACAACCATGTGCTGACCCAGGTGCTCAGCGCGCCGGCCATCGACTACGACATGGTGTTCGAAGAAGCCATGCGTCACGCCGTGCTGCTTAAGCCGATGATGGCCGACGTGTCGCGTGAGCTCAACGATGCACACAAGGCGGGCGCCAACCTGTTGTTCGAAGGCGCGCAGGGCACGCTGCTCGATGTCGACCACGGCACCTATCCCTACGTGACGTCGAGCAATTGCGTGGCCGGCAATGCGGCGGCGGGTTCGGGTGTTGGCCCCGGCATGCTGCACTATGTGCTCGGCATCACGAAGGCTTATTGCACGCGCGTCGGCGGCGGCCCGTTCCCGACCGAGCTCGACTGGGAAACGCCCGGCACCGTGGGCTATCACCTGAGCACCGTCGGTGCAGAAAAAGGCGTGACGACCGGCCGCAGCCGTCGTTGCGGCTGGTTCGACGCGGCGCTGCTCAAGCGATCGGCGCAGGTCAACGGACTTTCAGGCCTTTGCATCACCAAGCTCGACGTGCTCGATGGGATCGACGAGTTGTTGCTTTGCACCGGCTACATGCTCGATGGCGAATACACCGACATCCTGCCGATGGGCGCTGACGAAATCGAACAGTGCACGCCCATCTACGAAAAGCTCGAAGGCTGGAGCGAAAGCACGGTCGGCGTCACGCAGTACGACAAGTTGCCCATCGCGGCGCGTCTGTATTTGCAGCGCATCGAACACGTCACCGGCGTGCCGATTCACATGGTGTCGACCAGCCCGGATCGCGATCACACGATCATGATGCGGCACCCTTTTCTCGCAGACTGATCCCAGGAGACCGTTCCCATGTTGACCGAAGACGGCAAGCACCTCTACGTAAGTTACGACGAGTACAACAATCTGGTCGAGAAGCTCGCGATCAAGATCTTCCAGTCGGAGTGGGAGTTCGACACCATCCTTTGCCTCGCTCGCGGCGGCATGCGGCCCGGCGATGTGCTGTCGCGCATCTTCGACAAGCCACTGGCCATCATGTCGACCAGCTCGTATCGCGCCGACGCCGGCACGGTGCAAGGCCATCTCGATATTGCGCGCTTCATCACCACGCCGAAGGGCGAGATCGCGGGACGCGTGCTGCTGGTCGACGACCTGGCCGACTCGGGCCACACGCTGCACGCCGTCATGGAGATGCTGCGCACCAACTACGCGCCGATCTCCGAGCTGCGCAGCGCAGTGATCTGGACCAAGGCGTTGTCGACGTTTACACCTGACTATTCGGTCGAGTTCTTGCCGACCAATCCGTGGATCCATCAGCCCTTCGAGAACTACGACTCGATGGGTGCTGAAAAGCTGATGGCCAAGTGGTCGGTCTAAGGCCAGTCTAGGGCCGGTCTGAAGCGCGTCGGCGCCTTGCAAGCCATCGCGCATACAGTGCGAAATTGAGCGCCAGCACGAAGATGCCGAGCCCGATCTGCACGCCGCGCGTCAGCCCGTCCGGGTAGATCGAGGCGAGCAGGTAGTGTTCGATGAAGCCGCCGTCGTAGCCGGCTTCTCCTGCCGCCCGGCGCAGGGTGTTTTCGATGGGTGTGAGCGGGCAGATGCGGCCTGCTGCCGCCACGTACACGGCCCACGCAACGGCCGCGAGGTGCGCCCAGGCCAGCCGCGGCCAGCGCGCAACGCCGACCGCGCCGATCAGCACGAAGACGATAAAAAGGCCGTGCAGTACCAACACGGCATCGGCCAGCCAGCGCGCGGTCATGGCACCCGCATCGTTCTCAGCGGCGCCGCCCGCGCAACCACTCGAGCACCAGCAGCAAAATGGTTGTGAACACGATCAGCAACGTCGCCACTGCAGCGATGGTCGGCGAGATGTTCTCGCGGATACCGGTGAACATCTGGCGCGGCAACGTGACCTGATCGGGTCCGGCAAGAAACAGCGTCACCACCACTTCATCGAACGAGGTTGCGAAAGCGAACAGCGCACCGGAGATCACGCCCGGCGCGATGATCGGCAGCGTGATGCGCCAGAACGTATTGAACGGCGTCTCGCCCAGGCTGAGCGAGGCTCGCACCAGGTTGTGATCGAAGCTCGCCAGCGTGGCCAGCACCGTCGTCAGCACGAAGGGTGCACCGAGCGCTGCATGCACCACGATCAGCCCGAAGTAAGTGTCGGCCAGCCCGATCGGCGCGAAGTAGAGGTACGTTGCGACGCCGACCACCACGATGGGCACCACCATCGGCGAGATCAGCACGGCCATCAGCAGGCCCTTGAAGCGGAAGTCGGTGCGCGACAAGCCGACTGCTGCCAGGGTGCCCAGTGCGGTTGCGACCACCGTTGCCGCGGGTGCGACGATAAAGCTGTTGCGCGCTGCGCGTCCCCATTCGGACGACTCGAACAGGTTGCGATACCACTTGAGCGACCATGCCGGGATCGGGTACGCAAGAAAGGAACTGTCGGAGAACGACAGCGGGATCACTACCAGGATCGGCGCCAGGAGGAAGCCCAGCACCAGCACGCAGAAGCAGCGCACCGCCCACCAGCCGAGCTTGTCGGCGAAGGTGGCGTAAGCCGGGAACACCGGAAACACCGGGAGGTCGAGGAACTTGGGCATGGCCGTCGTTTGCGTATCGGGTAGATTGGCTGTTTCAGCCCAAGCTCAGATCGGCCTTGCCGATGCGCCGATACACCGCATAAAGCACCAGCGTGGCGACCAGCAACAGCGAGCCCAGCGCGCATGCCATGCCCCAGTTGACCTCGACATTCGTATAGCGCGCGACGTAGTAGCTCAGCATCTGGTCGCTTGCGCCGCCCAGCAAAGCCGGCGTCACGTAGTAGCCGATGGCCAGGATAAAGACCAGCAGCGCACCGGCACCGATGCCCGGATAGGTCTGCGGCACGTACACCCGGAAGAACGCGGCCAGCGGCGGACTGCCGAGCGAGATGGCCGCGCGCACGTAGGTCGGCGGCACGCTCTTCATCACGCTGTAGAGCGGCAGGATCATGAAGGGCAACAGGATATGCACCATCGAGATGATCACGCCGGTGCGGTTGAAGAGCAGCGGCAGCGGGTTGTCGATGAGGCCGATGCCGATCAGCCCGCGGTTGACCAGCCCTTCGGACTGCAGCAGCACGATCCACGCCGCTACGCGCACCAGGATGGATGTCCAGAACGGCACCAGCACCAGGATCATCAGAACGTTGGCCTTGCGAGCCGGCAGCGACGCCAGCCACCAGGCGAGCGGGTAGGCCAGCAGCAGGCAGAAGAAAGTCACCACCGCGCTGATGTTGAAAGTGCGCAGAAGGATGCCGGTGAAGGCGCGCTGGTCGGGCGGCATGCGTTCGATGCTGCCGTCAGCGTCGCGACGCAGGTCGACCGACGCGAGCAGATAGTCGGCCGTCCAGCGCGAGCCGTTCTTGGCGATCGCCTGCCAGTACGGCGCCTCGCCCCAGCGCGGGTCGAGTTCGATCAGGCGAGCTTTGACTTCGTCCGGGGTACCGGTGATCGGCAGTGCGCGAAAGGTGCCCATCACCAGCGAACGGGCGCCGGCGATTTCGGTATTCAGGCGGCGCGCCAGGGCGCCCGCGTCGGAGCTGTCGGGCAGCTGGGCCAGATCGGCTGCGACAGCCGCATAGGCCGCGGCAGTCGGCGCATCCTTGCGGTCCCATTCGTCGAGCGCGCGCACCGTGCGGGGCAGTGCGTTCGCGACTTCAGGGTTTTGGATGGCGCGCTGCAGCAGCGCCACGATCGGCACCAGCAGCGTCAGCAGCAGGAAGATCAGCAGCGGCAGCGTGAGCGCAAAGGCGCGCCATTTTCGGCGTGACTCGGCGCGCGCCAGGGCATGCCGCAGGTCGCCCGGTGGCGCTTCCGCGGAGATGCCAGCGCCCAGCGCCGCCGTGCTCATCGTCATCTAAAAAACGGCAGCGTCGCTTGCGCGATTACTGTGTCGCCCACGAAGCGAAGCGCTTCTCCAGCGCCTCGCCCTGGTCGGCCCAGAACGACACGTTGAACTGCAGCGCCTCCTTGGCGTTGGACGCCGAGGTCGGCAGGTCTGCGAGCACCTTCTTGTCCAGCGAAGCCAGCGTCTTTGTGTTGGTCGGGCCATACGGAATAGCCTGCGAATAGACGGCCTGGTTCTCCGGCTTCATCGCGAACTGGATGAACTTGAGCGAGGCTTCCTTATTGGGTGCGCCCTTGGGGATGACCCAGTAGTCCAGGTCGTAGATGCCGCCCGGCCAGTAGATCTTGAGGTCGCGGCCTTCGCGGTTGGCCGCGTCGATGCGGCCGTTGTACACAGTGGTCAGCACCACGTCGCCCGCCACCAGGAACTGGGGTGGCTGCGCACCGGCTTCCCACCACTGGATGTTGGGCTTGAGCTCGGTCAGCTTCTTGAAGGCGCGCTCCGCGCCGTCCTTGGTGGCCAGCACCTTGTAGACATCGGCCGGCTTCACGCCATCGGCCATCAGCGCGAACTCGAGGTTGTAGCGTGCGCCCTTGCGCATGCCGCGCTTGCCGGGGATCTTCTTCACGTCCCAGAAATCGGCCCAGCTGGTGGGTGCGGTCTTGAGCTTTTCGCCGTTGTAGGCCATCACGGTCGACCACACGAAAACGCCGACGCCGCAGTCGGTGACGGCCGAGGGCAGGAAGTCGGCCTTACTGCCGATTTTCGAATAGTCGAGCTTTTCGAACAGGCCCTCGTCGCAGCCGCGCGCCACGTCGGGGGACTCGACCTCGACCACGTCCCAGGTAACCTTCTTGGTCTCGACCATGGCCTTGATCTTGGCCTGCTCGCCGTTGTATTCGACCGGCACCACCTTGATGCCCGCTTTCTCGATCGGCTCGTAATAGGCCTTCTTCTGCGCGTTGGCGTTGGCTCCGCCGAAGTTCACGACGGTGATCTGCGTCTGCGCGAAGGCCGGCGCGGCGAGGCCGGCCACCAAGGCAACGGTACAAGCGAGAAAAGTCTTTTTCATGGTGAGTCTTCCTTTATGTTGACGGGGCAAAAACAAGAATAAGAATAAGAACAGAACAGCGGGGCTACACCGCGTAGATACGCGCATGAGCGACCGGGAACTCAAGCGAAACGCTGTCGCCAGCCCGCGGCGGCGCCAGGCCGATGAGCCCTGACATCGGCAGCTTGACGGTGGCTTCGGTCTGCCCGGCGCCGACGTTGCAGAGCAGCCGCAGGTGGTCGCCGTAGTAGATGACACGCGCCACCTCGGCCGCCAGCGTGTTTGTACCGGGTGCTGCGTCGGCGGAGTGCAGTACCACGCGCTCGGGCCGGATGCACATCTCGACCGCGGCGCCGGTAGCCGAGCCGCCGACGTTCAACCCACCGAGCAGGCCGCCATTCGGCAACGCCATGACGGCATGCTCTCCCGCGGTCTGGAGCGTTCCCTTGAGCACAGTGTTGTCACCGACGAACCCCGCCACGAAGCGGTTGGCAGGCATCTCGTACAGCCGGTCGACCGTGTCGAGCTGCTGGATCACGCCCTCGTTGAACACCGCCACGCGGTCGCTCATGGTCAGCGCTTCGCCCTGGTCGTGCGTCACGTAGACGAAGGTCACGCCGAGCTGGCGATGGATTTCTTTCAGCTCGAGTTGCATGTGCTCGCGCAACTGCTTGTCGAGCGCGCCCAGCGGCTCGTCCATCAGCACAAGCTGTGGCTCGAAGACCAGCGCGCGCGCGAGCGCCACACGTTGCTGCTGGCCGCCGGAGAGCTGGCCCGGCAGTCGATCGGTCATCCCCTCGAGCTGCACCATGTCGAGCGCGCGCTTCACCCGAGTCGTCTGATCGTCCTTCGACACCTTGCGCACCGTGAGCGGGTAGGCCACGTTCTGCCCGACCGTCAGGTGCGGGAACAGCGCGTAGTTCTGGAACACCATGCCGAAGTGCCGCTTGTGCGGCGGCGTGCCGGTGATCTGCCGGCCATCGAGCAGGATGTCGCCCGAGGTCGGCGACTCGAAACCCGCCAACATCATGAGCGTGGTCGTCTTGCCCGAGCCCGACGGGCCGAGCAGGCTCAGAAACTCGCCGCGATGGATGTCCAGGTCGAGCTGGCGCACCACGAGATGCTCGCCGTCGTAGGTCTTCTGGACGCGCTGGAAGCGCACTAGGGGTTCGGCGGTCGTTGGAATATTCAATGGGGTGTCGCGAAGTTGCCCGCCATGATGAACAGACCTTGCCTCACTGGCAAGCAGACTAGCAAGTCGGATGCCTGCATCTGTCCCCGCGGGTGTGCCGGGCCTTGCCGAACCGTTAAAATTGAAGCCTCCGGGCCGGTCGACGACCCCCATCGACGATTCACGGACGCCCCCAAACTGCGAAGAAACAAGTCGGCTGCGCGAAGCCGGCGAAAAGCCACCACCATGTCCCAATCTCCTTCCAGCTCGGCGAACGTCACCGCCAACGCCACCGTCGCCGACATCCGCAAGACCTTCCTCGACTTCTTCGCCTCCAAGGGGCACACGGTCGTGCCGTCGAGCTCGCTGGTGCCTGGCAACGACCCGACGCTCATGTTCACCAACTCGGGCATGGTCCAGTTCAAGGACGTGTTCCTCGGGGAAGACAAGCGCTCGTATGTCCGCGCAGCGTCGGTACAGGCCTGCCTGCGGGCCGGCGGCAAGCACAACGACCTGGAGAACGTCGGCTACACGGCACGGCACCACACCTTCTTCGAGATGCTGGGCAACTGGAGCTTCGGCGACTACTTCAAGCGCGAGTCGCTCACATGGGCCTTCGAGCTGCTCACCAAGGTCTACAAGCTGCCGGCCGAAAAGCTCTGGGCCACCGTCTACATCGAGGACGACGAGGCCTACGACATCTGGACCAAGGAGATCGGCCTGCCGCCAGAACGCGTGGTGCGCATCGGCGACAACAAGGGCGGACGCTATATGTCCGACAACTTCTGGATGATGGCCGACACCGGTCCTTGCGGCCCGTGCTCGGAAATCTTCTACGACCACGGCCCCGAGATCGCTGGCGGCCCGCCCGGCAGCCCGGACGAAGACGGCGACCGCTACATCGAGATCTGGAACAACGTGTTCATGCAGTTCGACATGCAGCCCGACGGATCGGTCAAGAAGCTGCCCGCGCCGTGCGTCGATACCGGCATGGGCCTGGAGCGGCTGGCCGCCATCCTGCAGCACGTGCACAACAACTACGAGATCGACCTTTTCGACAGGCTCGTCAAGGCCGCGGCACGGGAGACCGGCGAAACCGACGAGAGCAACAAGAGCCTGCGGGTCATCGCCGACCACATCCGCGCAACGGCGTTCCTGGTGGCTGACGGCGTGATCCCTTCGAACGAAGGCCGCGGCTACGTGCAGCGCCGCATCATTCGCCGCGCCATTCGGCATGGCTACAAGCTCGGGCAGAAGAAACCGTTCTTCCACAAGCTGGTGCCCGATCTGGTGGCGTTGATGGGCGAGGCTTACCCGAAGCTGGTGGCGGATGAGAAGCGCATCACTGCCGTGCTGAAGCAGGAGGAAGAGCGCTTCTTCGAGACGCTGGCCAACGGCATGGAAATCCTCGACGCGGCACTCGGCGGCGATACCAAGGCGCTGCCCGGCGACGTCGCTTTCAAGCTGCACGATACCTTCGGCTTCCCGCTGGACCTGTCGGCCGACGTGTGCCGCGAGCGTGGCGTCACGGTCGACGAGGCCGGCTTCAACGCCGCCATGGAACAGCAGAAAGCCAAGGGCCGCGCGGCCGGTAAGTTCAAGATGGACCGCAACGTCGAATACGGCGGCACCAGCAACACCTTCACCGGCTACGAGCACCTCGAAGAGCGGGCCATCGTGCAGGCGCTCTACTTCGAAGGCGCGCCGGTGTCCGAGCTCAAGGAAGGCCAGCCCGGCATCGTCGTGCTCGACACCACGCCCTTCTATTCCGAGAGCGGCGGCCAGGTCGGCGACCAGGGTTTCATCACGGCCGAAGGCGTGCAGTTCGGCGTCGAAGACACGCAGAAGATCAAGGCCGACGTGTTCGGTCATCACGGCACGCAAACGCAGGGCACGCTGAAGGTCGGCGATGCGGTCAAGGCGGCGGTCGATGGCGTGCGCCGTGCCGCAACGATGCGCAATCACAGCGTGACGCACCTGATGCACAAGGCCTTGCGCGAAGTGCTCGGCGAGCACGTGCAGCAAAAGGGCTCGCTGGTCGATGCCGACAAGACGCGCTTCGACTTTGCGCACAACGGCGCGGTCACGCACGAGCAGACGCTCGAAATCGAGAAGCGCGTCAACGCCGAGATTCTTGCCAACGTTGCGACGCAGTCGCGCGTGATGGACATGGAATCGGCCCAGAAGACCGGCGCCATGATGCTGTTCGGCGAGAAGTACGGCGAGTCGGTTCGCGTGCTCGACATCGGCTCCAGTCGCGAGCTGTGCGGGGGCACGCACGTGAGCCGAACCGGCGACATCGGCATGTTCAAGATCGTCAGCGAAGGCGGCGTGGCCGCGGGCGTGCGACGTATCGAAGCCGTGACCGGCGCTAACGTGCTGCACTATCTGCAAGACCTCGAATCGACCGTGCACAGCGTGGCCGCCACGCTCAAGACGCCGACCGCCGAGCTGCAAAGCCGGCTCACTCAAATGCTGGATCAGACCCGGGCGCTGGAGCGGGAAGTCACGGCCCTCAAGGGCAAGCTCGCCTCGTCGAAGGGCGACGAGCTGATCGCGCAGGCGATCGACGTCAACGGCATCAAGCTGTTGGTGGCCAAGCTCGACGGTGGCGATGCAAAGACTTTGCGCGACACCATGGACAAGCTCAAGGACAAGCTGAAGAGCGCGGTGATCGTGCTTGCTGCCGTCGATGGCAGCAAGGTGCAGATCGCGGCCGGCGTCACGTCCGACAGCGTGACCAAGATCAAGGCTGGAGAGTTGGTCAATTTCGTCGCTCAGCAAGTGGGCGGCAAGGGCGGCGGCAAGGCCGACATGGCGATGGCGGGCGGCACCGATGCAGCCGCATTGCCGGCGGCTTTGAAGTCCGTGCACGCCTGGGTGGCGGAACGCGCCTGAACACGGTGCAAGCCATCACCGGTGCCTTTGCCAACGGTGTGCCCGGCGAAGTGCCAGAGGTACTGGTGATGGGCGCGGGAACCATCGGCTGCTTCATCGGCGGCAGTCTCGCGGCGGCGGGCGTGCGCGTGACCCTCGTCGGCCGGCCACGCGTGCTGCAGTCGCTCGCGCAGCATGGCCTGTCATTGACCGACCTCGATGGCGCGAAGCATCACGTTGCCGCCGCCGATCTGCAATTGCTCGCCGAGGTGCCGGCGAATGCCCGGCCCGCACTCGTGCTGCTTGCGGTCAAGAGCGGCGCGACCGCCGAGGCGGCCGCACAACTCGGCGCCGTCTTGCCGCCCGGCACGCCGGTTCTCTCGTTGCAGAACGGCATCTCCAACGCGGCCGTGGCCTCGCGTGCTGCGCCGCATCTGAACGTGTTGCCCGGCATGGTGCCGTACAACGTGGCGGAGATCGGTCCCGGTGCATTCCATCGCGGCACGCCGGGCCGGCTCGCGGCGCAGGACGACGCATCGCTTCGTGAATGGACCGCAGTCTTCGAGCGCGCGGGTGTTCCGCTCGACCTGCATGCCAACCTGTTGCCCGTGCAATGGGGCAAGCTGCTGCTCAACCTCAACAACCCGGTCAATGCGCTGTCGGGTTTGCCGCTGCGCGATCAACTCCTGCAGCGCGGTTATCGCCGCTGCTTCGCGGCGTTGATCGACGAGGCACTGTCGGTGCTGCAGCGCGCGGGCATCGCGCCAGCGCAAGTGGCTGCCGTGCCGGCCCATCGCTTGCCGGGCTTGCTCAGGCTGCCCGACTGGCTCTTTCGCATCGTCGCCGCGCGCATGCTGAAGATCGATGCCAAGGCGCGTTCCAGCATGGCCGACGACCTCGCGCTGGGCCGCCGCACCGAGATCGATGCGCTGAGCGGCGAGGTCGTGCGGCTCGCCCAATCGCTGAACGCCACCGCGCCACGCAATGCGAAGATGGTCGCATTGCTGGAAGCGGCGGCGCAGGCGGGCCAGTCTTCCGGTGCGTCGCCGATGCGGCAGCGCTGGTCGGCACAGCAATTGCACGACGCGCTGGATCTGTAAGAAACGAACAAAGGTTGGAATGAGAGTCTTGATCCTGGGCAGCGGTGTGATCGGCACCTCGACCGCTTATTACCTGGCCCGCGCCGGCCATGAAGTCACGGTGCTCGACCGCCAGCCCGCACCGGCCATGGAGACCAGCTTCGGCAATGCCGGCGAAGTCTCTCCTGGTTATTCGGCACCTTGGGCTGGTCCCGGCGTGCCGCTCAAGGCCATCAAGTGGATGTTGATGCAGCACAGCCCGCTGGTCATCAAGCCGATGCTCGACCCCGCCATGTGGCGCTGGGGCTTGTCGATGCTGCGCAACTGCACCGAGGCGCGCTACGAGATCAACAAGGGCCGCATGGTGCGCCTGGCCGAATACAGCCGCGATTGCCTCAAAGCCTTGCGCGCCGACACCGGCATCCAGTACGACGATCGTGCACAGGGCACGCTGCAACTGTTCCGCACGCAACACCAGCTCGACGGCACCGCGCAAGACGTCGAAGTGCTGAAGAAATCCGGCGTGCCGTACCAAGTGCTCGACCGCGAAGGTTGCGTGCAGTACGAACCGGCACTCGCCGGCGTCAAGGAAAAGTTCGTCGGCGGCTTGCGGTTGCCGGGCGATGAGACGGGCGACTGCTTCAAGTTCACCCAGGCGCTGGCCAAGCTGGCCGAAGCCGCAGGCGCGACCTTCCGCTTTGGCGTTTCGATCCAGGCGATCGAACGTCACGGCGTCGGTATCACGGGCGTGCGTACCGATGCCGGCACCTTCGAAGCCGATCGCTATGTGGTCGCGCTCGGCAGCTATTCGCCGGCCGTACTCAAGCCGCTCGGCATCGGCTTGCCGGTGTACCCGGTCAAGGGCTTCTCGATCACCGTGCCGATCACCGACGCCAGTGGCGCACCCGAATCGACGGTGATGGACGAGACCTTCAAGGTCGCGGTGACGCGCCTGGGCGATCGCATCCGCGTCGGTGGCACGGCACAGTTGTCGGGCTTCGACCTCGCGCTCGATCAGGGTCGGCGTGACACGCTCGAACACGTCGTCACCGACCTGTTCCCGCGCGGCGGTCCTGTCAAAGATGCGACCTTCTGGACGGGCCTGCGCCCCATGACGCCGGACGGCACGCCCGTCATCGGTGCAACGTCCATCGACAACCTGATGTTGGCGACCGGCCACGGCACATTGGGCTGGACCATGGCGGCGGGTACAGGCCGCGTGATGGCGGATCTGATCGATGGGCGCAAGCCGGAGATCGATACGGAAGGCCTGACGGTCGCGCGTTATCGCTGATCGCGTCGGAGCGGGTGCGGCTTCCCCCCGACGTTGGGCTGGTGCGACCTAACGCGCGTGGACGATCCCCAACACAGCTCCGTTGTCGTCCGCATTGCAAACCACCTGGCGACGACCATCGGCACTGGCAATACGAATTTCATAGAGCCCATCGCGTGGTGACGATGCGCTGGTGATCGCCAGGCTCTCCCGCGGCACGCTGTATTGACGCGCGGCGGCGGTGATGCAATCGGTGCGCGCCTTGTCCGGGGCGCCGCCGACTTTCACGGCTGTGGAGGTGCAGGCGCCGAGCAGTGCTGCGATGAGCAATGCGCCGCCCAGACTCTTCGTTTGGATGAGAGTGGTCATATGTTCTTTCTTGCGAGTTCAGATTGATTTGGCGGGCGCCGGCTGCGATGGCGCCACGGCAGCCCCTTCAATGCGATGACGCTTCAGCGCATCGGCAACGAAGCCTGTGCTTTTCATTTCTTCGACGAAGGCGGCGAGCACGCTTTGCGCTTCTGCGCCGCGACATGCCGGCAGTCCCATCGCCTGCTGAATCACCATGAAGCGGCCGGGCAGCATCCGCACGCCGGCCGCACGTTGCGCCTCGCCTTCAAGCAGTTGCCGAATGCCGGCCGCGACCTCGACTTGGCCGTCACGCAGTGCGGCAAGCACCGCCGGAGCGCTGGCCATGCGAACGATTTCGGCCTGCTTGATTTCGCGCGTGAGGAAGAGGTCGTAGGCGCTGCCTGAGCCGACGGCGATGCGCTGCCCGGTACGATCGACCTCGGCGTTGTCGGTGAGCGAAGACAAGTCCGGCACCAGATAGCTGCCTTCGATGAGTACATAGGGCGCGGTGAATCGCAAGCCTTCGCTGCGTGCCGGATCGATGGCGAAGAAGCCGATGTCGGCCTTCTCGTTCTTGACGGCCTCGACCGAGGCTGCAGCCTTATCGAACAGCACCAGTTCGATGCCGACACCGAGCCGACGCGCAAGCTCGTGGGCCAGGTCGATCGACACGCCGACCGGTGCACCGGTCGCGTCCTTGTTGGCAAGAATCGGGTTGCCGAGGTTGATCGACGCGCGCAGCGTGCCGGTCGGTGCGAAGGCGGCGACGACCGCAGGAGAGATCGTATGGGTCATTGCAGACAAGTCTACGGTCGCCCGCCACGCAACAACGTAGCGTTCAATCCCGCCGATAGGTCAGCATGCGCCCCTTGTACGCAGCGCTTTGCGCCGTCGCCAGCCGGTCGAGCTTTTCTTCCTGCATCGAGAACCCCTCGTTCGCCATTTGACGATTGAAGGCCGGGCGGTTGCTGCGGTTCGGGTCGACGATCCACACCTCGGCGCCAACAGCGGCGTGGCGGCCGATAAAGCCTGCCAAGTGCGCATCGTCGTCCCGTTCGTAAAGGAGATCGCTGCCGATGATCAGATCGAAGAAGCCGTGCACCAGGGCGCGCGTCGAATGCGGCGGCGCCAGTCGCCAGTCGCCGTGCCGGTACTTCATCGGCGGCAGGTTGTTGAGCCGCAAGTTTTCGAGCAAGAACACGGCGGCCAGTGGATGGCAATCGCTGGCCGTCATATCGTTGCCGAGTCGATGGCCGACCAAGCTCGCCAGTGCCAGTCCGCAGCCGATTTCAAGAATGCGGCTGCCTGCGATCACCGGTCGAAGTGCCATGCGTGCCGCGAGCTCTGCGCCCGAAGGCCAGAGCAGCCCGAAGAGCGGCCAGGTCGCGGAAGAGATCCCGAGGTCGTGCGCTTCGCCTTGCGGATCGGAGAATTGCTGGCGGTCGAGCAGCGAGCGAATGACGAGGTCGTGGACGCCCTCGATGGCGATGTGCTCCAGCTTGACTTGGTAACCGGGCATGTGAGCCGGGCCGCACAGCGGTGGCCCGCAAAGTGCGGAGTATGCGCGCCGGGGCTCTGGCGCGTGCCCGGGTCAGCTCGGGCACGCCGCTATCGATCTTCCCGGGCTAGTCCTTGTACGTCGGGTCCAGCTTGTCGAGCTTGCGGATCAGCGACGGCCAGACGAACGTGCCGCCCAGGCCGCCGGTCTGCACCTTCATTGCCAGGCCCACGCCTTCGACGATCTTGGGATTCACTTGCGTCAGCTCGCCACCGCCGGCCTGCGCCGCGATCTGGATCTGGCAGGTGCTCTCGAAGGTGTACATCGACAAGAACGCATCTGCGATTGTCTTGCCGCAGACCAGCAGCCCGTGGTTGCGCAGCATCAGGAAATTGGCGGTGCCCAGGGCGGCCTGCAGGCGCGGTTTTTCGTCTTCACGGAAGGCCACGCCTTCGTAGTTGTGATACGCCAGCGAGCCCAGGACGAAGGTCGATTGCTGGCTGATCGGCAGGATGCCGTTCTTTTGCGCGCTGACGCCGACGCCCGCACGCGTGTGCGTGTGCATGACGCAGACGATGTCTTCGCGCGCTTCGTGCACGGCGCTGTGGATGACGAAGCCGGCCGGGTTCACCGGGTAGGGCGAGTCGATCACCTTGTTGCACTGCATGTCGATCTTCACCAGGCTCGACGCGGTGATCTCGTCGAACATCAGGCCATACGGGTTGATGAGGAAGTGGTGCTCCGGGCCGGGGATGCGCGCGGTGATGTGCGTAAAGACGAGGTCGCTCCAGCCGTAGTGCGCGACCAGGCGATAGCAGGCGGCGAGATCGACACGCAGTTGCCATTCTTCGGCGGAGACGAGTTGCTTGACGTTTTGGGTGCTGGCGTTCATGGGGTGTTCCTTCAGACGGTTTCGGGGGTCGCGGGTGCGGTCTTGACTGCGGCCGCTTTGTAGATGCTTTGCCGTGGCTGCGCCATCACGCGCTGCAGCATCGGCATGAACTCGGCAATCGGCAGCGTCTCGGCGGTGGCGTCGAAGGCCGGGTTGTCGTAGAGCTCGCAAAATTCAGCCGTACGGTCGTAGTGCGGGCTCTCGCGGAAGTTGTCGCGCATGTTGCGATCGAGCCCGATGTGGTGAAAGAAGTAGTGGCCCTGAAAGATGCCGTGGTGCTGCACCATCCAGAGGTTGTCTTCGGTCACGAAGGGCTTGAGGATGGCGGCAGCGATGTCTGGGTGGTTGAAGGCGCCGAGCGTGTCGCCGATGTCGTGCAGCAGTGCGCACACCACGTACTCGTCGTCGCGGCCATCACGCAGCGCGCGCGTCGCGGTCTGCAGCGAGTGCGTGTAGCGGTCGATCGGAAAGCCGCCGTAGTCGCCTTCCAGGATCTGCAGATGCTTGACCACGCGCTGCGGCAGGCCGCCTGCGAACTGCATGAATTCACCGCCGATCGTTTGCCAGTCTTCGCGTGTGCTGTCCTGCATGCGGACGAAGTTCGCTCTTGCATTCATCGTGTCTGTCTTCCGTTGTTGTTTGAGGGCGTGCGACCACTGTAGTCCTGCACCCGCGGTGCAACTGTCAAAAATTTGACAATAATCACCTCTGGTAAACCCCCGGTCTGCCTCCGGTACATCTCCAGTTCTAGCCCATGCCGTCGCCTGTAAAACCTCGTCTTTCAGCGCCGCATCGCGCCGCGATGGAGTCCAACCCGTGGTTTGCCGGCATCCCCCGCGCGCAACGCGACGCATTGCTCGCCGCGGCCGAGGTGGTGCATGTGCCGAAGGGCACGATGGTCTTCCGGCAGGGCGATGCGTTGCCGTCGACCGGTGGCGGCTTTCATGGCCTGGCCGCTGGCCGCATCAAGATCTCGACGTTGCGGCAAGACGGCCGCGAAGCGATCCTCGCTGTGCTGGAGCCAGGCAACTGGTTCGGCGAAATCACGCTTATCGACGGCTCGCCCCGCACGCACGATGCGACCGCGCTCACCGCCCTCGACCTGCTGGTGGTGCCGCCTGAAACCTTCGCGCAGCAGATGCGCGACGTCGCCTTTGCCAACGCCATCGCGGCCCTGCTGGCGGCGCGCGTGCGCGGCCTCTACGCGATGATGGAAGACGCCACGCTGCGCGGCCTGCGGGCTCGTGTTGCGCGGCGTCTGCTCACGCTGGCGCGGGGTGACGCAACCCAAGCTGCCGAGCCTCGGCGCAGTGTCAGGTTGCCGCAAGAGGCGCTGGCAATGATGCTCGGCGTCACGCGGCAGACCCTGTCCAAGGAACTGAATGCGCTGGCAAAGGATCGAGTGATCGGGTTAGGCTACGGCCGCATCGAGCTGCGGTCGTTGGAGGCGTTGCAGCGGCTTGGGAGTGCGTCTTGAGCGGCTTGACGCGCGATGTTCGAAAACGTTTACATCGACAAAGAGCGGAGATGACGAAATGAGGGTGCGGCTGGCGGGAGCGGCGGTGGTGGTGGTGATGGCGGCGGCCTCGGCGGCGCATGCGCAAACACCCTTGCAAATTGAGTGGTTCACCGTGGCGGGCAATCCGGGTGATCCGGCCTCCAACACGGTGCAGGTCGACCCGGTGGCTATCGGCGTCGAAGGCGACAACAGGGCGGCGTCCAAGCGCATGAACGTCCGAGTCAATCGATCGGCGGAACGCGTCAACTGGGACAACATCCCTTACCGGTCTTATGAGTCGCAGGTGGTTTTCGACTGCCAGGCGCGGCGTGCAGCCTATGTGCAGGCAAGGTACTACGCGCAGCCGCTGTGGCAAGGCGAGCCGCACACCGTGGCGGACTACGGCGGCAACCCGCGGCCGATGTTGTTTCGGGACATGGAGCCGAATCCGGTGAACAGGATTGTTCGGGCGGCGTGTCGGTTGAAGGCTGGATGATGCGGTGCGGTGCGGTGCGGTGCGGTGCTACATGACTTCGGTGGCAGCCTTCACGACGAAGCTGGACCACTCGGCCAGCAAAAAGGCGCCCACCAGCAATGTGGCGCGACTCACGAGGAAGACGGTTCTCATCTGGTTCAACAGGCTCGAGCTACGACCGCTCAATCAGCGCGACTTGCAGCAACTGATCCACCGGTCGGCCCCATCGCCTCGTACACGCCATCGCGTCGCACGAGCTTGTGAAACAGTGCCGCCGCCAGATGAATGAGGATCAACGCGAAGAAGGTGAATGCCAGGAACTGGTGCGTCTTCCACAACACGCTGTGCAAGCCTGGGTTCGGCGGCACGTTGGCCGGCAGATGCAGGCCGGCAACGATCACCGGATAGTCGGCTGCCGACAACATCGCCCAGCCGATCAGAGGCATCGCGATCATTAGCAGGTAGAAAACGACATGCGACAGGCGCGCCGCCAGCTTCATCGGCTCGGGCATGCCGATCGGCAGCGGCGGTGCACCATCACGCCATCGAACGATCAGCCTAATGAGTGCGAGCACGAGGATGGTGATGCCCAGTGGCTTGTGGATCGACACCAGCGTGAGGTACTGCGGCTTAATCGTCGAGACCATGCCGACACCGATGAAGAGCATCGCGATGATGCAGATCGCCATCAGCCAGTGGAGTGCACGCTGGAGTGGCGTGAATCGATGCTTGATCGGGCTCGTGTTGGCAATCATTGCTTGGCTCCCGAAGCGGTACGCGGATAGCTGCTTTCTTCGGCGGTCCGGCGGTTGTAAGACACCGAGTAGGCAGCCGATCGCGCGGCCGGGAACGGGTCATCTGAAGTGCGCATGCCCGCGGGCAGCACGACGGGATCGAAGTTGATGTCGCGGCAGGGGCCGTCGGCTTCGGGCTCGATCTTGCGCACGACGAGTGCGCCCACATCGATCTTGCGGCGGTCTTCAGGCCAGGCCTTGCTCGGGTCTGCGGTGGGGTCGCCCGGGTTGGCCGCGGTGACCATCAAGCTCCAGCGTTGAGGCGACTGCGCGACACGGTCTGTGATGTCCTTGCCCAGGAAATCGGGGCCGCGTTTCTTGAGCTCGTCTAACGGCACCGCGACCGGCGACGCGGCCGGAATGAACGACCAGCGTATTGCCTGATCCTGGCCCTGCGCGTTGGTAAAAATGAAGCTGTTCAGGCTGTTGTAGGCCTCCTCCGCATAGGAGCCGGTAAAGGGTGCGCTGCCCGCCCACTTGCCGAACACTGCCAGCTCCGGATGGGTGCCGACGAAGTTCTTCATCGCGTCAGGAGCCTTCGACTGCTGTGCCAATTGCAGGTCGTAGAAAGCTTGCGGACTCGCGACTGGAAAAAACGGCGCATCGATCATGGCGGAGCGCCACTCCTGCCCGTCAGGCGATTGAATGCGCAGACTCAACCCTCGCACGCGCGAGGTCGCGTCTTCGGTATTCGGGTCGGCGACTGCAAGATTGAAGCGGCCAGTGACCGGAAAGCTGCCGGGCGAAAGGACCTGCGCCTTGGACAACGCAGCGCCTGCGCCATTGGAGTCGAAGGTGCCGGTGAAGCAGATGCCTTTCGAATGATTGCGGCGGAAACCCAATGCTGCACCGGCGGGTGGCGCGAGGTTGTCGACGATTTTGGTCTGCGTGACGCGGTCGGGCGAAAGCCAGCCCGCGGTGTAAGCGAAGGCGGCTGCGATCACTGCGACGACGGCCGCGATCAGCGCCAGTCGAAGCGGGGTCGAGCCGGCGGATCGGTCAGGTGGGAGCTGTTGGTTGTTCATCGAGTCTTTGTTGTGCGAGGTGAACCTCGCTAAAAACTCTAACGGTTAGCGCGATAGTTCGTGTCGGTGCTTACTGGCAAGCCGAGTCGGCTGACGCCTTGTGCCGCCGGGTCATCGGGTCATCGGGTCATCGGGTCATCGGGCGGTCATGACGGACGATGTGGTCGACGGCAAGACCTCTGAATCAGACGATCGACGTTCCATCGTGTGGCTGATCCGCAGTAGCGTTCGCAGAAACGCTGCTCGCGCAAGCGCTCTTGGCTCGTGCGATGTAGAAGCGCAGAGCGGCCAGAGGCCGTCGTTCCAGCCCGACCGATCGTTGCGCCATAATCGCGCCCTTTTCTTGCGGGGCGACATGCCATTGGAAATCGCGCAATCGACGCCAACGGCTGTCAGCATCGCCGCCTTGGTCCAGGACCGCTACGGCCTCGGCAATGTCGTCGAGAGTGAATTCCTACGCAGAAGTTTTAATCAGGTTTATCGCCTGAGCTTTGCCAGCGGGCGGCGCGTTGTGGCGAGGCTTTGTGCCGAGCGCCCGCGAGGTGGTCCCAATATCTTGTTCGAGGCTGCGGCGCTCGAGCACTGGGCCCACGTCGGCTGCCAAGTCTCTCGGTGCGTGACTACGGCGACCGGCGAAGTTGCCATAAAGGTGCTGCTGCCGGAAGGCCCCCGGATGCTGATGCTCTTCGACTATCTGGATGGGGAGTTCACCGGAGAGGCAACTGCTGACATCCAAGCCTTTGCGCACGGAATGGTCGACTTGCACAGAGGTGGCGAAAGCTACCAGGGCCCGGCAAGCGACTACGTGCTTGACCTGGATTACCTTCTGCTGCGGCCGCTGGAAGGCCTGCTTCGCGCGCCGTCCATGACTGACGAATTACGTCCCCAGTTCGAGAAGCTGGGCTTGCGACTACACGATGCAATCCTGGGCCTGGGTGAACTGAGTCGCGTGCTGTGCCACGGCGACGCGCATGGCCAAAACAACTTCGTTGTTACCGACGCCCAAGGGCAACGCCGAGCCGTTTTTTTCGATTTTGACGAGGCGGGACCGGGCTACCTGGCATATGAGCTCGCGGTCTACCCATGGAACCTGTACCCGCGCGTACCGGACGCCAAGGTGACCGACAAGGCGGAGATGCAGTGGAAACATTACATCTCCGCCTACCGAGCTAAAAGACCGGTCGCAGACGCGGACTTTGCCGCCATCGCACGGTTCATGGCAGTGCGGCAATTTTGGTTGCTCGGAGAGTACGCAGGACGAGTCCCCGTATGGGGTTCGCAAACGATGCCCTCTGACCAGCTCCGCCGACAGGTCGCATTGCTGCGTCAGTGGGAGACGTTGGAATTGCCGGCTTAAGGGTACGGGTACAACCCGATGTTTGAAGGTAGCACTCGACAGCCTATGTCCGCCGAACAAGAGACCACCGCAATTTGGCCCGAGTTCATGAGTGCTCTGGAGCCGGAAGCTTCTGAGAGCACAGTTGAAGCTGCCGCACCAGCCGACGTCGCGGTAATACAGCCGCCGAGCGATCTGCCGGCATTGATCTCAGCCTGGTCCGGGGTGTGGTCCGGATGGGCCGGCCAGGGCCGGAGCTGCGACGTCAAGCTGATAGTTGAGAATCTTTCTCTCCACGCTGCCACCATCGTTTGTGCGCGCGCATCCGATGGTCAGGGTGTCTATAGCGAACGTGTACTCGCTCAGATTCATGGAAATGAACTTCGAGGTCGATTCACAAACGGCGCAAGCCTCCGGTTTCGAATGAGAAATCCGGAGGTTGTTGAACTTTTGTGGCGCGAGGTCGACGGCAGATGGATAGCGGGTGTCCTATCACACGGGAGTGCAGGAGTGAGGCGCGTCATCGAACGCGTGCCTACCGGCGAGTTCGAGCATGGCGAAGAGATCACGCTCGAGATGGTGACGTTCAAGCCGAATGGGCTGGGTCCCTTCCCGACGCTTGTGTTCAATCATGGTTCGACGGGTGTTGGAAACGATCCGTCGCTGTTTACCAGCACGGTGACCAGTCCAACGTTGGCGAAGCACTTCAATGATCGCGGTTGGATGGTCGTCTTCCCCCAGCGACGCGGGCGCGGAAAGTCGGGAGGACTTTACGACGAAGGCTTCAAACCAGATCGGTCGCAGTACTCTGACGATCCCCAATACGCTCTTCCAGGATTCGAGCGCGCACTGCGAGACCTGGCGTGCGTTGTAGAGCATCTGCTCGAGAGAGCTGACGTGAGCCGCGACCACCTTCTGATCGGAGGCCATTCTCGTGGGGGCTTCCTTGCGTTGGCATCCGCTGCGTCGCACCCCGATCTCTTCGGCGGCGTTCTGAATTTTGTAGGCGGCTGGGTTGATGAACATGGGTTCGCATCCGAGATGATCAATCCCGTCATCGCCGAGAGAGGAGCAAAGTTCCCCGGGCCGAGCCTATGGTTGTATGCGGAAAACGATCCTTTCTATAGCGTTGCTCACAGTCGCAAGAGCTTCGACGCCTTCGAGATTGCCGGGGGGCAGGGGCAGTTTCATGTGCTCGAAACACGTTCGGGGCAAGACGGCCATCACATCCTTTCCTTGACCGGGCTGTGGGGGCCGGTCGTAGATGGCTTCCTAGAACGCGTGAGCAAGCGGAGTAGCAATGCTCCCACGTCGAACTGACCGATACGGGCAATCACATTGAATGACCGCTATCGGCCCAGAAGCAGTCGGTTAGCGCAGGCCTGGAACGGGTTGACCAGATTTCGTGACGGCGGAGATGTGCTGCCACGCCGGAGGAATTCAGTACCGCGGAACGACCCTGAAGTTGACGCGGCTTGTCGCTGGATCGCTCCGCGTTGCGAACGATCGCATCCGCATCGACATCCTTTTCGTATTCAAGCATCGACGCGATGCGTGGCGGGCTTTCTGTTGGCGGTGTCCCGAACGACGTTGCAAACCTGCACGCGGTACTCCGAGAAGAACACCTGCCGCCCCATTTTCTTGGCCTCCACGTGCTCGGGATGGGTCGCCCAGGCCCGCAGGCCTTCCTCGGAATCAAACTCAACGATCGTCACACGTTCGCCATCTGCGGCGGTGAATCCCTTGTGCGAGATGTAGCCGGCAATGCCCTTGGCAAGTTCACTCATCCGTGCGGCAGATTGTTGGTATTCGTTCTGGGATTCGGCGTTCAGTCTGGATCTGAAAACGGTCACGATCATGGGGCGTCTTTCAAGGAGCGGTGAGACTTCGACAATGAAGTGATCGCAGTTTAGGAATCTGATGCTGTCTTATAAAGTGAATAATTAAAATTATTTTATTCTTGAATTGAGAATATGGACTTGTCCGATTTGCGCGTTTTCCAAGCTGTCGCCACGGCCGGCGGTATCACGCGGGCGGCCGCGCTCCTGCATCGTGTTCCGTCCAATGTCACGACGCGCATCAAGAATCTTGAAGACGACCTCGGTGTCGCACTCTTCGGCCGGGAGGGCCGGCGTCTCCAGTTGTCACCGCAGGGCAAGGTGCTTCTTGAATTCGCTAACCGCCTGCTTTTGCTAGCCGAGGAAGCGCGTGGTGCCATGCACGAACAAATGCCACGCGGGGTACTTCATCTGGGCTCTATGGAAAGCACAGCGGCCATCCGTCTACCGTCGCTTCTCGGGCAAATCCACGAGCGCTACCCGGAGCTGTCGATAGAACTTCGCACGGGCGCGCCTCGTCCGCTGACGATCCGCGTGTTGTCGGGGGAACTCGACGCAGCGCTGGTCGCTGAACCAGTCTCCGATCCGCGGTTGGACAGCCTTGCAGTGTGTACGGAGCAACTGGTAATTATTGGTCCTGTCGGTCACCCGCCGATTCGCTCTGCCCACGACATCCGCAAGGGAACGCTGTTGGTTTTCGAGCCCGACTGTCCACATCGTCAACGACTGGAGGCCTGGTGCGCTCGAGACAACATGGCGCCGCGTCGGATCATCGAGGTCGGCTCCTACCACGCCATCCTTGGGTGTTGCGTAGCGGGCATGGGTGTCGCGCTCATTCCGGCCGCCGTATTGGACACCTACACCGAGCGCGCGAGGCTTTCGGAGCACAAACTCAAGGGTGATTTCCGGACGGTGAGGACGATGCTCATTTGGCGCAAGGACTCGCCGCAGCCCAAAGTAAAGCTATTGGCAGACCTGATCCGGGAGAAGCAGCGCGGCCGGCCAAAATCATCGGCGCAGATCGTCAAACGCAAGACTGCTTGAGGGCGCCTCATTTCGCGTCACACCAGATGCCCACTCGCCAACGCCGCCGCAGCAGAACGCGTCTCCACCCCCAGCTTCTCGAAGATGTGCTCCAGGTGCTTGTTCACCGTGCGCGGGCTCATGCCCAGGATGTCTCCGATATCGCGGTTGGTCTTGCCCTTGGCGAGCCATGACAGCACCTCGGTTTCGCGCGGCGTGAGCGCGGCTTCGGTGAGGCGCGCCAATGCGGCGGGGCCTTCTTTGTGCAAGGCCAGCAGCAGCATGGTTTCGCCCAGCGTGGCCGCGCCTAGGTTGCGCACCGACAGCCGCGTGCCGCCTGCGGTGGTGACGACGTGCGTGCTGCCGTGGACCAATGAGTCTTCGAGCGCCGCCGGCAAATGGCCGGGCTCGGCGGGTTCGCCGAGCGCATGCAGCCACAGGGCAGCTTGCGGTGAGCGCCAAGCCAGCCGGCCGCGCGTGTCGACGAACACCACGCCCATGCCAGCCACATCGACGGCGTCGCGCGCCATCCGGGTGATGCGCGCGTTACGGGCATGCGTGTGCAGTCGCGCCAGCACCTCCTGCGCACGAATCGGTTTCACCACATAGTCGACACCGCCGCTGGCAAAGCCTTCGACCACGTCGTGCGTCTCCGACATGCCGGTCATGAACAAGACCGGGATGTGCGCCAGCGCCGGGTTGGCCTTGATGCGGCGGCAGGTCTCGAAGCCCGAGAGGCCCGGCATCATGCCGTCGAGCAGGATGGCGTCGGGTACCACGAGTTCGAGCCGCTGCAGCGCCGATTCGCCGTCCGCCGCGACCAGCACGGTGTAGCCGCTGGCCTCCAGCGTGTCGCACAACATGCCCAGGCTGCTCGGTGCATCGTCGACCACCAGCACCACGGGGCGGTCGGCTTCAGGAATTGGGGGCATGGACCTCCTCGGCGAGTGCGTTCTTGAAACTGTCGAGATCGAAGCGAGCCACCATGCCGCGCAGATGCGTGCAGGTGGCGGCCAGGTCGGGGTGCGCCGCTGCGAGCCGGTCTAGCGCCTGCTGCAGGCCGCGCACATGGCCGACCTGAACCAGCCGCATGAGTTCGTGTCGCGCTTCTTCGGGCAAGGTCAGCAACTCGGGCGCGGCTTCTGCCGATGTCTGCCCGCCAGCCGGCACCAGCCCTGGCTGCAGCCACTGCAGACCGAGGTGTCGCTCCAGCGTGGTGGTGAGTTCCGACTCGATCACCGGCTTGCCGACGAAGGCCTGGCAATCGTGCAGTCGCAGCCTGTCGGCCTGGTTCTCGAACACGTTGGCCGACACGATGATGATCGGCACGGCAAAGCCGGCGGCGCGCACGCGGCCTGCCGTTTCCCAGCCGTCCATGTCGTCCATGCTGAGGTCGAGCAGGATGGCGGAGGGCACGTGCTGGCGCAGGCTGTCGAGGCACTCGGTGCCGCTGGCAGCCTCGCGCACATCGAAGCCCAGCGGCGCCAGCATGCCGGCGAGCATCTGCCGTTGCACCGGTTGGTCGTCGACCACCAGCAGCGTGCGGCGCGGCCCGAAGTAGCCGGAAATCACGCGCTGCGGGACGACCTGCGGACCGGGGTCGGCCACCCCGCGCAGGTACACACGCACGCTGAAGACGCTGCCTTTCGACGAGGTGTCCGCGAGTTGCAGATCGCCGCCCATCAGCGAAGTCAACAGGCCGGTGATGGTGAGCCCGAGGCCGGTGCCCGGCTCGCCGCCATGGCGCCGGCCGGCGGCACCGCGTTCGAACGGCAAGAAGATGCGCTGATGGTCTTGCGGTGCGACGCCGATGCCGGTGTCGACCACATCGAAGCGCAACACCTGTCTGCGTGCATCGACATGCAGCGTCACGCTGCCGGCATCGGTAAAGCGCACCGCGTTGCTCAACAGGTTGATGAGGATCTGGCGCAGCCGCTTGGCATCGGCCTGCACCCAGGGTGGCACCCTGCCGCTCTGCGTGTAGACGAAGGCCAGGCCCTTGCTCTCGGCCTGCGGTCGCACCATGCGGACGACTTCTTCCAGAAAGTCCGGCAGCGCGAGCGGCATCGACTCCAGCTGCAGGCGCCCGGCCTCGATGCGCGCCAGGTCGAGCAGCCCGTCGATCAGGCTCAGCATGTGTTCGCCGCTGCGGTGGATGGTCTGCACCGCTTCCCGCGGCGGGCGCGCGGTGTCGTCGTTCTTCAGCAGGATCTGCGAGTAACCGAGGATGCTGTTGAGCGGCGTGCGCAGCTCGTGCGTCATGCCGGCCACGTAACGGGTCTTGGCCTGGTTCGCGGCTTCGGCGGCTTCCTTGGCTGCCTGTAGCGCGGCGCCGGTGCGGCCGTGCGCCTCGATCTCCAGCGTGAGCAGGTGGTTATGGCGGTTCGATTCTTCCTGCGCCATCTTGCGGCTCTCGCTGCCCAGCACGATCCACCAGGCGGCGACGGCCACCACCATCGACAGCATCGCGAAGACCTTGAGAAAGGGCGTTTGCAAAAACACGCCGGCGGCATCGGCGTTGAGCAAGCCTTCCTGCGCATAGACGATGCCCATCACCGTGGCGAGCAAGGCGATCAGCGATGTCGTGACGAGGATGTAGTGGACGACCCGGAAGTTGAGCCGCAGCGCAACCGCCGGTGGCAGCAGTGCCTTGAGCCAGACGCTGATCTGCTCCGACGCGCGGGAGTCTTTCTTGCACGCGTCGTGGCAGCGCGATTCGAGGGTGCAGCACAGCGAGCAGATCGGTGCGCTGTAGGCCGGGCAGTGCGCCATGTCCTCCGACTCGAAGCTGTTGTCGCAAACCGAGCAGCGCACGATCTGCCCCGGCGTCCAGTGCTGCAGGTCGGTGCGCGCCAGGTAGTAGCGGCCTTTGGTTTTCCAGGCCAGGAGAGGCGATACCAACAGCGCTGTCAACAGCGCGATGAAGGGCGAGAACGACTCGGCCCAGCGCCCGAGCAGCCCGGCATAGGCCACCATCGCAATCGTCGCCGCTACCAGCATCGACACGAGCCCGACGGGGTTGATGTCGTACAAATGGGCGCGCTTGAACTCGATCGATTTAGGGCTCCAGCCCAGCGGCTTGTTGATGACCAGGTCGGCCACCAGCGCGCCGACCCATGCGATGGCGATGTTGCTGTAGAGGCCGAGCACTTTCTCCAGCGCTGCGAACACGCCGAGCGTCATCAGCAGGAGCGCGATGAGCACGTTGAACACCAGCCACACCACGCGGCCCGGATGGCTGTGCGTGAGCCGCGCGAAGAAGTTCGACCACGCCAGCGAGCCGGCATAGGCGTTGGTGATGTTGATCTTCATCTGCGACACCACGACGAACAGCGTCGTGATGCCTAGCACCCATGCCGGGTCCTTGAAGACGTAGGCGAAGCCGGCCAGGTACATGTGCGTCGGCTCGACCGCGTGGTCGGGCTTGATCTCGTGCTGTAGCGCCAGGAACGCAAGGAAGGCGCCGCCCATCATCTTCAGCATGCCGGGCACGATCCAGCCCGGCCCGGCGACCAATACGGCAGCCCACCAGCGGCGCCGGTTGGCGGCGGTCTTCTCCGGCAGGAAGCGCAGGTAGTCGACCTGCTCGCCGATCTGCACCACAAGCGAAAAGGCGACCGTGGCGCCGGCACCGAACATTAGCGGATCGAAGTCGTTGTTGCCCGAGATGCGCCCGACCAGCCCGGTGAAGTCGGCAAAGGCCTGTGGGTTCTTGATCGCCACCGCAATGAACGGGCAGAAGAACAAGACGAGCCAGATCGGCTGCGTCCATAGCTGCAGCTTGGAGATCATCGTGATGCCGCGCATCACCAGCGGGATGATGACGATCGACGAGACGAGGTAACAGGCTGCCAGCGGCCAGTCGAAATACATCTGCAGCGCGAGCGCCAGGATGGCCGCCTCCAGCGCGAAAAAGATGAAGGTGAAGCTCGCGTAGATGAGCGAAGTCAGCGTCGAGCCGAGGTAACCGAAGCCGGCGCCGCGTGTGAGCAGGTCCATGTCGACGCCGTACTTGGCGGCGTAGTAGCAGATGGGCAGGCCGGTCAGGAACGTGATGATGCCGACCACCAGGATGGCCCACAGCGCGTTCGAGAAACCGTAGCTCAGGGCGATGGCGCCGCCGATGGCCTCCAGCGCCAGGAACGAGGTGGCGCCGAACGCGGTGTTGGCCACGCCGAACTCCGACCACTTGCGAAAACTGCGCGGCGTGTAGCGCAGCGCGTAGTCCTCCAGCGTCTCGTTGGCGACCCAGGTGTTGTAGTCGCGACGAATGCGAAAGATCTTCTGACCGGTGACGGGCGACGTCGTGGAAGACGGTGTGGAGGATGGGGCGGAAGAGGTGGCAGACGAGTTCGCGGGCGGCATGTTCCGTTCTATCAGGAATGGTGTTTGCCTAAGACTCTGCAAGAAGCGCTCCTTGTCCGTTCCGCCGGAGCAAGCGAACTCGACGACGGATCGCCAGTCTCGCCGCACGGCTGGTCGGCAAGGCTACGTTGATTGACGTATTCGGAAGTACGCATTCCGTTTCTAGAGTGCAGGCCATGGCGCTCGGTGTGCCGCACTCAGTGCGATCACTCAAAGCGCACAGCTGTGGTGCATACCCGGCGCCCCGTGTTCGTTTTTGAACTTCAACCTGCCTGGAGATACCGCCATGTCCCGCGATCAAGACCCGTCCATCGATGAATCGCCCGAGCGCATTGCGATGCGCCGCCGCCGCTTGCTTCAGGGCGCCGCTGCCTTGCCCATGATGGGCCTGGGTGGCCTTGCCTTTGCGCAGCCAACCGCTTCGGTCAACACGACCAAGCTGGCAGTGACCGACACCGAAGTCATCGTCGGCCAGCTGCATTCGTCGACCGGCACCATGGCCATCAGCGAAACCGGCTCGATCCAGGCCGAGCAACTCGCCATCGATGAAATCAACGCCATGGGCGGCATCCTCGGTCGCAAGATCAAAGTCATCAAGGAAGACGGCGCATCCGACTGGCCGACCTTTGCCGAGAAGGCCAAGAAGCTGCTCATCAACGACCATTGCGCTGCGGTGTTCGGCTGCTGGACCTCGGCTTCGCGCAAGGCCGTGCTGCCGGTGTTCGAAAAAGAGAACGGCTTGCTGTACTACCCGACCTTCTACGAAGGCCTGGAGCAGTCGAAGAACGTTTTCTACACCGGCCAGGAAGCCACGCAGCAGATTCTGTACAGCCTGGAATGGGCCAAGACCGAGAAGAAGGCTAAGACCTTCTTCCTGATCGGCTCCGACTACATCTGGCCACGCACCTCGATGAAGATCGCGCGCAAGCACATCGAGAATTTTCAAAAGGGCAAGGTCGTCGGCGAGGAGTACTACCCACTGGGCAGCACCAACTTCGGCTCGCTGATGAACAAGATCAAGCTGCAAAAGCCCGACTGCATCTATGCAGCCGTGGTCGGTGGCTCCAACGTCGCCTTCTACAAAGCACTCAAGGCGGCCGGCATCACCGGTGACAAGCAACTGCTCGTGACGCTGGCAGTGACGGAAGACGAAATGACCGGTGTCGGCGGCGAGAATTTCGCTGGCTTCTACTCGTCGATGAAGTACTTCCAGTCGCTGGACAACGAGAACAACAAGAAGTTCGTTGCCGCCTTCAAGGCCAAGTACGGCAAGGACTCGGTGATCGGCGACGTGACCCAGGCCGGCTACCTCGGCCCCTGGTTGTGGAAGGCCGCAGTCGAGCGCGCCAAGAGCTTCGACGTCGACAAGGTCGTCGCCGCATCGCCAGGCATCGAACTCAAGCAGGCGCCAGAAGGCTACGTGAAGCTCGACGCCAACCATCACCTGTGGAGCAAGTCGCGCATTGCGATGGGCTTGCCGGACGGCAGCTTCAAGGTGGTGTCGGAATCGCCGGAACTCATCAAGCCGGATCCATTCCCCAAGGGTTACCAGTAAGCCGCAAGTCACCGAGGGGCAACCCTCACCCAAAACCCTCTCCCGCCCTCGGGAGAGGGGGCAATACGCGGGAGCGATATGAGTTTTTCAGAGTTGCTGAACATTGGCCTGATGCAGGGCTTCGCGGGCCTGAGCCTGTTCGCGGTGCTGCTGCTGATGGGCCTGGGTCTCGCGGTCATCTTCGGCCAGATGGGCGTCATCAACATGGCGCATGGCGAGTTCATGACCATCGGCGCCTACACCATCTATCTCGGCTCGACGCTCGTCGAAAAGCATGCACCGACGCTGCTGCCGTACTACTTTCCGTTCGCCGTGCTGTTGGCGTTCTTTTTTGCGTTCGTCGCCGGCTGGCTGGTCGAGTGGGCACTCATCCGCCACTTGTACAAGCGGCCGCTCGACACGCTGCTCGCCACCTGGGGCATCAGCCTCGCGATGCAGCAGTGCTTTCGTACCTTCATCGGCCCCAAGGAAGTGAGTCCGGTGCTGCCCGAGTGGCTGCTCGGTTCCTGGGCGCCGATTCCCGGACTCGACATTCCGATCAACGGGATGTTCGTGCTGGTGCTGACCACGGTTGTCACTTGCGGCATGTTGCTGGCGCTCAGCAAGAGCCGCTGGGGCCTGCGCGTGCGCGCCACGGTCGCCAATCGGGTGATGGCCAACGCCATCGGCATCAACACCAAGAAGACCGACCGGCTGACCTTCGCGATCGGCTGCGGCATCGCCGGTGTCGCCGGCGCGGCCTTCACCACCATCGGCTCGACCGGACCGACCTCGGGCCAGCTCTACATCGTCGACTCGTTCCTGGTCGTCACCTTCGGCGGCGCGGCCAGCTTGTTCGGCACCGTGGTGTCGGCTTTCGGCATCGCGCAGACGCAATCGATCACCGAGTTCTTCATGGCCGGCTCGATGGCCAAGGTGCTGACGCTCACGCTCATCGTGCTGATTCTCATGATCCGGCCCCAGGGCCTCTTCGCTTCCAAGGTGCGCCGCTAAATGATCGCCCTCAAGACCTTCATCAAGCGCTACCAGCTCGGCAGCCTGTTGCTGCTGGCCATCCTGCTGGTAGTCATCCTGCCGTTGAGCCTGGACATCTTCCGGCTCAACCTGATCGGCAAGTACCTGACCTATGCCTTCGTCGCCGTCGGGCTGGTGATGGTGTGGGGCTACGGCGGTGTGCTGAGCCTGGGGCAGGGCATCTTCTTCGGCATCGGTGGCTATGCGATGGCGATGTTCTTGAAGCTCGAAGCCTCGGACCCGATCACCACCAAGATCCAGACGACGCCGGGCATCCCCGACTTCATGGACTGGAACCAGATCACCGAACTGCCGTTGATGTGGCTGCCCTTCAAGAGCCTGACGCTCACGCTCATTTTGGTGATCGCGGCACCGACGCTGCTGGCCTGGATCATCAGCTTCGCGATGTTCAAGCGGCGGGTCGGTGGCGTGTACTTCGCGATCATCACGCAGGCGGTCGCGCTGATCTTGACGGTGCTCATCATCGGCCAGCAGGGCTACACCGGCGGTGTCAATGGCATGACCGACCTGAAGACGGTGCTGGGCTGGGACACGCGTACCGACCACGCCAAGTACGTGTTGTATTTCCTGTGCGTCGGGCTGCTGCTCGCCAGCATCATTCTTTGCCGCTGGATCCAGACCGGCAAGGCCGGCACGCTGCTGCTGGCCATGCGCGACAAGGAAGACCGCGTGCGCTTCTCCGGCTACGACGTGGCCAACTTCAAGGTCTTCACCTTCTGCCTGGCGGCCGCGCTGTCGGGCATCGGCGGCGCGCTGTTCTCGTTGCAGGTCGGCTTCATGTCGCCGAGCTTCGTGGGCATCGTGCCTTCGGTCGAGATGGTGATCTTCGCGGCGGTCGGCGGACGCATGAGCCTGGTCGGTGCGGTGTACGGCACGTTGCTGGTGAACTTCGGCAAGACGTACTTCTCCGAGAGCTTTCCGGACATGTGGCTGTTCCTGATGGCTGGTCTTTTCATCGGCGTGACGATGGCGTTCCCGATGGGCCTGGCCGGCGTGTGGGAAGAGCACATCCGGCCGCGCCTGCAGCGCCGCAAGTTGCTGCCGCTCGGCGACGACGCACCGCAGTCGCCGGCATTGCATGCGGCCGCCGTGGCCGCCACGGTCGACAGCGCCGCCGAGCCGACGCTGCCCGACGGCGTCAGCACCCAGCGCGCCTGAACCCGTTCCAGGAGCACCCCATGAGCAACACCGACTTCGCCCTCGCAGTGGAAGACCTGACCGTCTCGTTCGACGGCTTCAAAGCCATCGACGCGCTGACGCTCTACATCGACAAGAACGAGCTGCGCGTGATCATCGGCCCCAACGGCGCCGGCAAGACCACGCTGCTCGACCTCATCTGCGGCAAGACCAAGGCGAGTGCCGGCAGCATCAAGTTCAAGAACACCGAGCTCACCAAGATGGCCGAGCACAAGCGCGTGCGCCTGGGCATCGGCCGCAAGTTCCAGACACCGTCGATCTACGAGAACCTGAGCGTTTTCCAGAACCTCGAAGTGTCGTTCCCGGCCGGCCGCTCCGTCATGGGCGCGCTCGCCTTCAAGTGCACCGACGAGGTCAAGAGCCGCGTCAAGACCATCGCCGAAGACATCCATCTGCACGACAAGCTCGACACCGAAGCCGGCCTGCTGAGCCACGGACAGAAACAGTGGCTGGAGATCGGCATGCTGCTGATGCAGGAGCCGGAGTTGCTGATGCTCGACGAGCCCATCGCCGGCATGAGCGCACGCGAACGAGAGCTCACCGCCGACCTGCTGCAACGCATCTGTAAAGGCCGCTCGGTCATCGTCATCGAGCACGACATGGACTTCGTCAAGCGTATCGCGCACAAGGTCACCGTCATGCACCAGGGCAAGATTCTGGCCGAGGGGCCGATGGAGCAGGTGCAGGCGGATCCGAAGGTCATCGACGTGTACCTGGGGCATTGATGAGGTTTGCCAGCATCCCGCAACGTTCCCCCCAACTCACCGCAGCATCGGAGAAGCAAAGATGAGCAACGTCATGCTGAAGGTAGAAGACCTGCACGTCGCGTACGGCCAGAGCGAAGCGCTTCACGGCATCAGCTTCGAGGGTTACGCCAACGAAACGGTCGCCATCATGGGCCGCAACGGCATGGGCAAGACGACGCTCTTCAAGAGCTTGATGGGCGTACTGCCGATCAAGAGCGGCAGCATCAAGGTGGCGGACCAGGAAGTGTCGCGCGACGAGAGTTATGTGCGCGTCGCCAAGGGCATTGCCTACGTACCGCAGGGCCGCATGATCTTTCCGACGCTGACCGTCGAAGAGAACATTCAGACCGGCCTCGAGAACTCGAAGACGCGCCGCATCCCCGAAGAAATCTATGCGCTGTTTCCAGTGCTGTGGGACATGAAAAAGCGCAAGGGCGGCAACCTCTCCGGCGGTCAACAGCAACAGCTCGCCATTGCGCGGGCACTGGTGACAGACCCCAAGGTGCTGCTGCTCGACGAGCCGACCGAAGGCATCCAGCCATCGATCATCAAGGACATCGCCAAGGCGCTCAACGAGATCCGAAAGATGCGCGGCATCACCATCATCGTGTCGGAGCAGGTGCTCAGCTTTGCGATGGATGTGGCCGACCGGCTCTTCGTGATCGAGGGCGGCATCTTCGTACACGAGACCGCGCGCGACAAGACCGATGTGAACCACATCAAGGCATACCTTTCCGTTTGACCACAACCCTGGAGCCATAGAGATGACAGACACGCTGATCAAGGTCGACCTGACGAAGTCGCCCACCGAGAACGAGAACATCCACAACCGCTGGCACCCGGACATTCCGATGGCCTGCTGGGTCAATCCGGGCGACGACTTCATCCTCGAGACCTTCGATTGGACCGGCGGCTTCATCAAGAACAACGACAGCGCCGACGACGTGCGCGACATCGACCTGACGACGGTGCATTACCTGTCGGGTCCGGTGGGAGTGAAGGGTGCCGAGCCCGGCGACCTGCTGGTGGTCGACCTGCTCGACATCGGCGCCAAGCAAGATTCGCTGTGGGGCTTCAACGGTTTCTTCTCGAAGAAGAACGGCGGCGGCTTTCTGACCGAGCATTTCCCTGAGGCGCAGAAATCGATCTGGGATTTCAAGGGCATGTTCACCAGCTCGCGCCACATCCCGGGCGTCAACTTTGCCGGCCTGATCCACCCCGGCCTGATCGGCTGCCTGCCGGACAAGTCGATGCTCGACATGTGGAACACACGCGAGCAGCAACTGATCGACACCAACCCGACCGGTGGCCTGGCCAACCCGCCTTCGGCCGGCACCGCACACATGGGCCGCCTGACGGGTGAAGCCAAGGCCAAGGCGGCGGCAGAAGGCGCACGCACCGTGCCGCCACGCGAGCACGGCGGCAACTGCGACATCAAGGATCTGTCGCGCGGCTCCAAGGTGTTCTTTCCGGTGTATGTCGACGGCGCAGGCCTGTCGGTCGGCGACCTGCACTTCAGCCAGGGCGACGGCGAAATCACCTTCTGCGGTGCCATCGAAATGGCCGGCTGGGTGCACATGAAGGTCACGCTCATCAAGGGCGGCATGGCCAAGTACGGCATCAAGAACCCGATCTTCAAGCCGAGCGTGATGACGCCCAACTACAAGGACTACCTCATCTTCGAGGGCATCTCGGTCGACGAGTCCGGCAAGCAGTACTACCTCGACGTCAACGTCGCGTACCGCCAGGCTTGTCTGAACGCGATCGAGTACCTGAAGAAGTTCGGCTACTCCGGCGCGCAGGCCTATTCGATCCTCGGCACGGCGCCGGTGCAGGGCCACATCAGCGGCGTGGTCGACGTGCCCAACTCCTGCGCGACGCTCTGGCTGCCGACCGAGATCTTCGACTTCGACATCAACCCGAACGCCAACGGGCCGACGAAGTTCATCGACGGCAGCATCAACATGCCGTTGTCGCACGACATCATTTGAGTGATCGCGCATGCCCACTTACGACTACGAATGCGGCGGTTGCGGGGGGTTCGACGCCCTCCGCAGCGTGAGCCAGCGAGACCTGCCGGCCGCGTGTCCGGACTGCGGCGGCGCATCGCCGCGGGTGCTGTCCGGCGCGCCACGACTTTCATTGATGTCTGATGGCACGCGCCGTGCCATTGCCGTCAACGAACGCGCTTCGCACGAGCCCAAGCGCTCTGGTGACTATGCTCGGCTCAAGCACCCGTCGGGTTGTGGTTGCTGCAGTGGCGCCAAGCGCGGCGCGACAGTGACGGCACCGAACGGGGCAAAGAGTGCGCCGGGGCGGCGGCCGTGGATGATCAGCCACTGACGTCGTCCCGATGGAACCGACTCAGCGCATCGTGCCGATCCGGCGCGAATACAACGCTTGGGTCGCCGACGAAACCATCGAGGACTACGCGCTGCGCTACACGCCGCGAAGCTTCAGGAAGTGGAGCGAATTCCGGGTCGCGAACACCGCGCTGGGCGCCACTTCTTTTTTGGCGCTCGAAGCCATCGGCGCCTCCATCGCGCTGGACTATGGCTTCTTCAATGCCTTCTGGGCCATCGCGCTCGTCGGCATCTTCATTTTTCTGACGGGCATCCCGATCAGCATCTACGCGGCGCGGTACTCGGTCGACATCGACCTGCTGACGCGCGGCTCGGGTTTCGGCTACCTCGGCTCGACCTTCAGCTCGCTGGTGTACGCATCGTTCACCTTCATCTTCTTCTCGCTGGAAGCGTCGATCATGGCGTCGGCGCTGGAGCTGGGGCTGGGCATTCCGTTGTGGCTGGGCTATCTGATCTGTTCGGTGGTGGTGATACCGCTGGTGATGTACGGCATCACCATGATCAGCAGGCTGCAGGCCTGGACGCAGCCGCTGTGGCTGGTGTTGCTGGTGCTGCCCTACGCCTTTTTGATCATTCGCTGGCCCGACCATCTGACGGGGCTGATGCATGCGTCGTACGGCATCAACGACGGCCACTTCGACTGGCTGCTGTTGGGCGCGGCGGGTACGGTGGTCGCGTCGATGGTCGCGCAGATCGGACAGCAGGTCGACTCGCTGCGCTTCATGCCCAAGCCACGTGCCGGGCAGGCGTGGCGCTGGTGGACTGCGGTGCTGGCGGCCGGCCCGGGATGGATCTTGATCGGCGGCGCCAAGATGCTCGGCGGTGCAGTGCTGGCCTACCTCGCCATCCGCCAGGGCATGGCGCCATCCGAGGCGGTCAAGCCAACGCAGATGTACCTCGTCGGCTTCGCGCAGGTGCTCCGAGACCCGGCATGGATCCTGGCGTTGACCTGCCTGTTCGTCACGGTCTCGCAGATCAAGATCAACGTCAACAACGCCTACGCCGGGTCTCTTGCGTGGTCGAACTTCTTTGCACGGCTGACGCATGCGCATCCAGGACGGCTGGTGTGGCTGGTGTTCAACGTGCTGATCGGCGTGGCGTTGATCAAGGTCGGCATCTTCGACGTGCTCGAAGGCATGCTCGGCTTCTATGCGAACTTCGCGGTGGCGTGGATCGGCGCGCTGGTGGCAGATTTGGTCATCAACAAGCCGTTGGGGCTGAGCCCGCCCGGCATCGAATTCCGCCGCGCTTATCTCTACGACATCAACCCGGTCGGCTTCGTCTCGATGGGTCTCGGCACAGTGCTGGCGCTCAGTGCCTTCGTCGGCGTTTTCGGGCCGGCGGCGCAGGCCTTCAGCACGGCCATCGGCTTTTGCGTGGCCTTTTGCTGCGCGCCGCTGGTCGCGTGGATGACCGGCGGCAAGTACTACATCGCGCGGCAACCGGCGCCGTTTGCTGAAGGCACTTCGGTGGCTTGCGGGGTGTGCCAGAAGTCGTACGAGGTCGAGGACATGGCAAGTTGCCCTGCCTACGGCTGCAACATCTGCTCGCTGTGCTGCTCGCTCGATGCGCGCTGCAAGGATGTGTGCAAGCCGCGCACTGGCCTGGGGCATCAGTTCGCCGAAGCCTTCACACGCTGGGCGCCGAAGGTGTTGAAGGTCGCACTCAGCCGTCGCATGCACTACCTGGCATGCCTGCTCGGCCTCGCGTTGGTGCTCGGCGCCATTCTGTCTTTTATCGTGGCGCAGGAGGGGCAGGTGTTGCGCGAGCTGGCACCGGGCTCGCCCGCACTGTGGCACCTGATGCGCATCAAGATCGCCTGCGCGCTGGTCTTGCTGGTGGTGGCCATCGGCTCGTGCTGGTTGCTGCTGACGTCCGATAGCCGGCGCGTCGCGCAGGACGAGTCGAACCGGCAGGCGCTGCTGTTGCGCGAAGAAATCAGCGCGCATGAAGTGACCGACGCGGCGCTGCAGGCCGCGCGCCAAGTCGCCGAACGGGCCAACCAGGCCAAGAGCCGTTTCATCACCACGATCAGCCACGAGCTGCGCACGCCGCTCAACAGCATCCTGGGCTACGCGCAAATCCTGGAGCGCGACCTGAGCCTGCCGCCAAACCGCCGCGCCGCGCTGGAGGTAATCCGCAAAAGCGGCGACCACGTGGTGTCGCTCATCGATGGCTTGCTCGACATCGCGCGCATCGAGACCGGCCGGCTCACGCTGGTGCGGCAAGAGATCCATTTCGCCGACTTCCTGACGCAGCTCGCGGACATCTTTCAGCTCGAGGCGCGCAACAAGGGCATTGCGTTTTCGTACCAGCCGACCGATCCGTTGCCACCAGCGGTGCGCGGCGACCGCAAGCGACTCGCGCAACTGCTCATCAACCTGCTCGCCAACGCGGTCAAGTACACCGGGCGCGGGCAGGTGATCTTCCGCGTGCGCTATGCGACGGAGATCGCGACCTTCGAGATCGAAGACTCCGGTCCCGGCATCGCCGACGACGACATGGAGCGCATCTTTCTGCCTTTCGAGCGCGCCGACAACAGCGCGAGTCCGGCGGCCGGTGGCGTTGGTTTGGGATTGACGATCTCCAGTTTGCTGACCAGCCTGATGGGGGGCGAGCTCACAGCAAGCAGCCGCGTCGGGACTGGCTCGTGCTTCTCGGTGCGCCTCTTTCTGCCTTCGGTCGCACATCCGAAGATGCCAGTCGATGCCCCGGCACCGCGCCATATCAGCGGCTATGCAGGCGAGCCGAAGCGCGTGCTGGTGGTCGACGATGCGCCGGCCGACCGGCAACTACTGAGCGATGTGCTCGAGCCGTTGGGCTTCACCGTGATGCAGGCCGCATCGGGTGTCGAGGCACTGCGCGTCGCAAGCCAGTTCGCGCCCGACCTGATCCTGCTCGACATCGACATGCCCGAGATCGACGGCTGGGAGACGGCGCGGCTGCTGCGCGCCAATCGCATCTCGATGGCGCCCGTGCTCATCGTGTCGGCCAACGCCTTCGACAGCGACTTGCGCAACGACGTGGGCGTGACTCGCGAAGATTTCCTGATCAAGCCCTTTCGCATCGACGACTTGCTGGAGCGGGTGCGCACCAAGCTCGACCTGGTATGGGCGACGCCGGACGATGGTGTCGACTACGTCGAGACCGGCAGCAGTCGAACGATGTTGCCCGAAGCCAGCCTGCTGGTGCTGCGCCAGCTCGGCGACATGGGCTACGTGCGCGGCATCCTCGAGAAGCTGGAAGAGCTTGACCTGCTCGACACGCGTTATGCGCCGGTTACCAAGGTGCTGCGCGGTTGCGTGCAGCGCTTCGACCTGCAAGGCTTCGCACGCGTGCTGGAAGAGGGCAGCGTATGACGAGCGATCCCGGCGTGGTGCTGATCGTCGACGACGCCCCCGAAAACCTGGCGATGCTGCACGAGGCACTCGACGCCGCCGGTTACCGAGTGCTCGTCGCAACCGACGGCCAGAGCGCCCTCGACCGGGTGGCGTTGCTGATGCCAGACCTGATATTGCTCGACGCGATGATGCCGGGCATCGACGGTTTCGAGACCTGCCGGCGCCTGAAGACCGATCCGCTGACTGCCCACATCCCCGTCGTCTTCATGACCGGCCTGACCGAAATCGGCCACATCCTCGCAGGCTTCCAGGCCGGCGGCGTCGACTACCTCACCAAGCCGCTCAACCCGCCCGAGGTGCTGGTGCGCATCGTCGCGCACGTGCGCAATGCGCGGCAGATGGCCAGCGCACGCGACGCTGTCGATGCCGCGGGCCATGCGATGTTGTCGGTCGATTCAGCCGGGTGCGTGCGCTGGCAATCACCCGCCTCACGCGAGTGGTTGCGCGGCTATCTGTCGAGCGAAGGTCGCCTGCCTCCCGTGGCAATGGTGTGGCTCGACGCGCGCGGGCCGGATCCGCTGTCGGTCGTGGTCGATGGCCGTCGCCTGAGCCTGTCGCGCCTGGCCAGTGACGGCAGCGGCATCACGTTGCTGGTCCGCAAGCGCGCCAGCGTGCCCGAGCCGGAAGCATTGACCGGTGTTTGCGGACTCACCAGTCGCGAAGCAGAAGTTCTCTACTGGGTAGCGTGCGGAAAGATCAATCGCGATGTCGGCGAGATCCTTGGCATGAGTCCGCGCACGGTGGACAAGCATCTGCAGCACGTGTTCGAGAAGCTCAATGTCGAGACTCGGACTGCTGCGGCTTCTCTGGTGATGGACGGGACGTTATTTAGTCGCGCTTTTGTTTGAGTTGTTCGGTATGTGCAAATAGCTGTTTGCGCGGGCGTGTCTGGCGATCGTCCCCGTCATCAACACAAAACGCACTTATGCGCGATCCCACGTATTTGAGTAACGCGCTCGAGTCCCGACACTCGTCTTCATCGCAAACCCCTTTGGAGTGACACCATGACCGACGAGATCAACAAGCCCGCCACTGCGGTCACTGCCGCTGCAATCGCGCCTGGCACCAGCCGCCGCGGCATGTTGAAAGCTGCAGCCGGCGCCGCTGTCGGTACCGCGTTGGCAGGCATGCCGATCGCCGGATTTCCGCAGATCATGAAGCGCGACTTCCAGGGCATCACGCTTCGCCACATCGGCGTGTCGTATGCGGTGCAACGCGAGATCGGCGAGCAGGCTTCGAAGGACCTCGGTTTCAAGATCGAGATGCAAAACCTCGATACGTCGGCTTCCATCACCCGCTTTGTCACGCAGCCCAACAGCGTCGACATCGCCGACATGGAAGGCTGGCAGGTCAAGGTCGCGATGCAACGGCAACTGCTGCAGGGCATCGACTCCAAGAAGATCAAGGAGTTCGACGGCATCCTGCCGATCTTCACGACCGGCGTGTATGAAGGTCGCAAGATCTCGCGCCAGGGCATCTCGCCTTACGAGGTGATGTACACCGAGAGCGCCGCGGCCAAGAAAATCGTCGAAGGCCAGCAGCAATACCTGACCTTCCTGCCGCAGGTCTTCAACGCAGATTCGCTCGGTTATCGCCCCGACAAGGTCGGCCGCGAAGTCACCGAGTGGAAAGACCTGATCGACCCCAAGTTCGCCGGCCGCGCCGCCATTCTGGACATTCCCAACATCGGGATCATGGACGCTGCGCAAGCATTGGAGTCGCGCGGTGACCTGGTCTATGGCAACAAGGGGAACATGACCAAGAAGGAGATAGACATCACGATCAATGCGCTGATCGACCTGAAGAAGAAGGGTCACTTCCGCGCTTCGTGGAGCACCTTCGAGCAGTCGGTCGAGCTGATGGCTAGCGGTGAAGTATTCATTCAGTCGATGTGGTCGCCAGCCGTCACTGCCGTGCTGGAGAAAGGCATCCCCTGCGTCTACGCGCCAATGGCGATCAAGCCGAACGGCAAGGAAGGGTATCGCGGCTGGTGCAACGGCATGAGCCTGATGAAGCACCTGAGCGGCAAGAAGCTCGAAGCTGCCTATGAGTACCTCAACTGGTACTACTCGGGATGGCAAGGTGCGTACGTGGCACGTCACGGCTACTACAGCCCAGTGCCGCGCACTGCCAAGTCGCAGATGACGCCGGCGGAGTTCGATTACTGGTACATGGGCAAGCCCGCGGCCGAAGTCATCAAGAGCGACCACGGCCAGCCGATCGGCGCGGTCAACACGGTGCGCGACGGCGGCTCGCTGGCACAGCGCTTCTCGAACATCGCTTGCTGGAACACGGTGATGGACGAGAACCAGTACATGGTGCAAAGGTGGAACGAGTTCAAGGCTGCTTGATCGTTTGACGGGAGCGGAAGCGACGCATGCGCGAACGAACCAAGTCCTATCTTCAACTGACGCCGCTGGTGTTGGTGCTGCTGCTCTTCGTCGCGGCGCCGCTGGTGTTCGTGGTGATCGTCAGCTTCTTCAAGACCGACGGCTTCGACACCATTCCGGCCTTTACCTTCGAGAACTATCAGGCAATCCTGACCTCCGGCCTGACGGTGTCGCTCTACCTGAAGATGATCAAGTACGCGCTCATGACCTGGGCGGCGTCGGCGGTCATCGGTTTCTTCGTCGCGTACTTCCTGGTGTTCCACGTGCGTAATCGCACCGTCGCCATCGGCCTCTTCTTGCTGTGCACGGTGCCCTTCTGGACATCGAACGTGATCCGCATGATCTCGTGGATGCCGGTGCTGGCGGAGCAGGGCGCCATCAACACCGTGCTGATGAAACTCGGCCTCATCCGGGTGCCGTTGCGCATCCTGCTGTTCTCCGATTTCTCGGTGGTGGTGGCGTATGTACACCTGTTCACCATCTTCATGATCGTGCCGATTTTCAACTCGATGAGTCGCATTGACCGCAACCTTTTCGAGGCGGCGCGGGACGCTGGCGCGAGCCGCCTGAAGACGATGCTGCTGGTGGTGATGCCGCTCACCAAGTCCGGCATCGTGATGGGCTCGATCTTCGTCATCACGCTGGTGATGGGCGACTTCTATGTGGTCAAGGTGATGAGCGGCGGTGGCTCGGCGTCGGTGGTGTCGGCCATGTACGACAACGTGTCGACCTTGCTGTTCCCGCCGGCTGCGGCCTCGGCTGTGATCTTGCTGCTGATCCTGACGGCGTTGATCGCAGTGCTCACGCGTTTCGTCGACGTGCGGCAAGAACTCGTGCAGAAGAGGTAAGGGCATGGCGACACCTGCGGCAATGACCATGACGATGTCGGCCCCTGCGATCAAGCGTTCGGTGGGTGATGCGCCTGTGCGCCCATGGACCTTCTACGCACTTGCGCTGTTCTTCGCGGCCTACGTGCTGTTCCTTTACGGCCCGATGCTGTGCATGTACCTGCTGTCGTTCCAGGGCGAGCAGGGTGCCTTGTCTTTCCCGATGCGCGGCCTCTCGGTGCATTGGTTCCGTCAACTGTGGGAAGGCCGCAGCGGCGACATCGCCGGCGCGGTGCAGCGCTCGATTCCGCTGGCGCTGGTGGTGATGGTCGTCACGGTGGTCTTCTCTGTCGCGGCCGGTCTCGGCTTCCGCCGCAACGTGCGCGGCAGCACCGCCATTTTCTATGGCGTGATCATCGCGCTGACAGCGCCGGGCTACATCCTTGGCATCGGCATCGGATTGATGTTCAGCATCTTCGGCTGGCAGACCGACTGGACGACGTCGGCACTCGGCGCTCAGCTGTCGTGGACCTTGCCGTTCGGTGTGCTCATCACCTTCGCGGTGTTCGGCCGCTTCAACCCGGCGTATGAGGAAGCGGCGCGCGACATGGGCGCGACACCGGCACAGACGCTGCGCCTCATCGTGCTGCCCATATTGGCGCCCGGGATCATTGCGATCGCACTGTTCGGCTTCACGCTGTCTTACGACGAATTCGCCCGCACGCTGCAGACCACCGGCTCGCGCAACACCATGCCGATCGAGATCTGGAGCATGACGCAGAACGTGACGTCGCCCACGATCTATGCGCTGGGCACGGTGACGACGGCGATCTCGTTTCTCTTCATCGGCCTGGCAATCCTTGCCGTGGTGGTGATTCAGCGGCGGCGGCTGGCACCTTCGGCGCACTGAGGCGCCGAGATCGCACACACCGACTTCGCATCCATCTTCTATCGACTGCACGGCACCATGTACATGGACAACGCAACCTCAATTTCCGCCGTCACCTCACCACCGATTTCCGTCGGCGCAGTGGTGCCGACCGGAGCCCTTGATTCAGCACACGGCGGCGTCGTTCTGGCCGCACTGACCAAGCGCTACGCCGACGGCACCACCGCCGTCGACAACATCGACCTGCGCATAGAGGCTGGCACCTACTGCTGTCTGCTCGGCCCGAGCGGTTGTGGCAAGACGACGATGCTGCGGATGATCGCTGGTCACGAGACGCCGAGCGAAGGCGCCATCCTGATCGACGGCAAGAACGTCATCGACAAGTCGCCGCGCGAGCGGGGCACGGCGATGATGTTCCAGAACTACGCGCTGTTCCCGCATCTCTCCGTGCGCGACAACGTGGCCTTCGCGATGCGCGTGCGTGGCGTTGCAAAGAAGGAGCGGATGTACGAGGCCGATCGCGTCATCGAGCAAGTGCAACTGACCGCATTGACCGACCGCTTGCCGGGCCAGCTGTCCGGCGGCCAGCAACAGCGGGTGGCATTGGCCCGCGCCATCATCATGCGGCCGACCGTGCTGCTGCTGGATGAGCCGTTGTCGGCCCTCGACGAATTCCTGCGCCTGCAGATGCGGGGCGAGCTGCGCGGCATGCAGCGCGAGCTGGGCATTACCTTCGTGCATGTGACGCACACACAGCTCGAAGCCATCGCGGTGGCCGACCAGGTGGTCGTGATGGACAAGGGCCGCATCGCGCAGTCGGCGCCGCCGCGTGAGATCTATGCGCAGCCGCGCACCGAGTACGTCGCGGCCTTCATCGGCGGCCAGAACGTGATGCACGGCGAGGTGGTCGAGCTCGATGCCGGCCTCGTCACCTTGCGCGGTGCGCAGGGCGCTTGCTACCGCCTGCCGCGCGAGGATTTTGCCGGCTCGACCTTGGGTTCGACCTCGGTCGCGATCGGCACCGGCGTCTCCTTTGCGGTGCGCCGCGACCGCATGCGCGTCACCGGCGAAGACGATGCGATGGTGCTGGCCGTCAACACCTTGCGCGGCCGCGTCCGTGAGCTGGAATACCAGGGTATCTACATGAAGGTGAGCCTGGTCACCGACGACCCGACGGCGCCCGGCTGCGTGGTCTACGTCGAAGAGAACACCTTCTTCGGCGACCCCGTGTCGGTGGGCCAGCGCGTGTGCTGCAGCTGGGCCGCGACCGAGGCGCACGGCCTGGCCGCGATGGCCTGAACCGAACTCTCCCTAATTTTCACCCCCGACCAAGGAACCACCATGACCGACTACAAGATGTTCGACCTCGGCGATGTCGTTCTGCAGTGCAAGAAGACGCTGCGCGACGTCAAGCTGGCGTACAAGACCTTTGGCACGCTCAACGCGGCCAAGGACAATGTCATCGTCTACCCTACCTGGTATTCAGGCCAGCACTACGAGAACGAATGGCTCATCGGTGCAGGCATGGCACTCGACCCGGCCAAGTACTTCATCATCATTCCCAACATGCTGGGCAATGGTCTCTCGACCTCGGCCAGCAACTATCCGGCACCGTACAACGCATCGCGATTTCCGGACATTACCGCCTACGACAACGTCAAGTGCCAGCACAAGCTGGTGACCGAACTCTTTGGCATCGAAAAGGTGGCGCTGGTCACGGGCTGGTCGATGGGCGCGCTGCAAACGTACCACTGGGGAGCGATGTACCCGGACATGGTCGAACGCATCCTGCCGTTCATGGGCTCGGCCAAGTGTTCGCGCCACAACCACGTGTTTCTCGAGGGTGCCAAGGCCGCGCTGCTGGCCGACGTCGCCTTCGAAGACGGCTGGTACACCTCGCCACCGACCAAGGGCCTGCGCGCCTTTGGCCGCGTCTATGCAGGCTGGGGCTTCTCGCAGGCGTTCTATCGCCACAAGCTCGACATGGAGGTGATGGGCTACGCCTCGCTCGAAGACTTCATGGTCGGGTTCTGGGAAGGACTCTTCCTGAATCGAGACGCGAACAACCTGCTCACGATGCTGTCGACCTGGCAGAACGGCGACATCAGCAACAACGAGCTGTTCAACGGCGACTTCGTCAAGGCACTCGGCGCGATCAAGGCCAAGGCGATCGTCATGCCGGCGTCGACCGACCTGTACTTTCCGCCCGCGGACAACGAGTTCGAAGTCGCGCACATGCCCAACGCGACGCTGCAAGTGGTCGAGACGCATTGGGGCCACTTCGCCGGCGGTCCGGGCACCAGCCCGGCGGACATCAAGGTGCTGGACGATGCGTTGAAGGGCTTGCTCGCCAGCTGAGTTCGGCTAAAGCTTGCGCGCGATCAGATCTTTCATGACCTCGGTCGTGCCGCCGTAGATGCGCTGCACACGCGCATCCGCGTACATCCGCGCGATCGGGTACTCGGCCATGTAGCCGTAGCCGCCGAACAGCTGCAGGCACTCGTCCGTCGCCTTGCACTGCTGCTCGGAGCACCACCACTTGGCCATGTAGGCGGCCTCGTTGTCGAGCGTGCCATCGAGCAGGCGCTGCGTGCAGTCGTTGACGAAGGTGCGCACCACGTGCGCCATCGTCGCGACTTCGGCGAGCTTGAAGCGGGTGTTCTGAAAGTCGAAGACGCTCTGGCCGAAGGCCTTGCGTTCCTTGGTGTACTCGACCGTCACTTCGAGCGCGCGCTCGATCACCGCAGCGGCGGAGACGGCAAGCAACATGCGCTCGTAGGGCAACTGGCTCATCAGCTGGATGAAGCCGTCGCCCTCCTTGCCGCCCACCAGGTTGTCGGTCGGCACGCGTACGCCGTCGAAAAACAGCTCGGCGGTGTCGGAGGCGTGCTGGCCGATTTTTTCCAGCCGGCGCCCCACACGAAAGCCCGGCAGGTCTTCGGTTTCGAGCACGACCAGCGACACGCCACGGCTCCCCGCCTCACCGGTGCGCACCGCCAGCACCAGCAGGTTGCAGGTGAAGCCATTGGTGATGAAGGTCTTGGCGCCGTCGATGACATAGTGGTCGCCGTCGCGCCGAGCTTTGGTGCGCAGTGCCTTCAGATCGGAGCCGCAATTCGGCTCGGTCATGGCGATGGCGGCCAGCATGTCTCCGCTCGCGAGCTTGGGCAGCCAGCGCTGCTTTTGTTCTTCGGTGCCGTAGGCCAGGATGTAGTGCGAGGCGATGGAGTGAACCGCTGTGTTGCCGGGGATCTCGGCCTTGGCGAGCTCGTCTTGCACCACCAGCTGATAGGCGAGATTGGCACCGGCGCCACCCCAGCTTTCGTCGATTTCGGGCAGCAACAGGCCCATGGCACCGAACGGCTTCCACACCTCGCGCGGGATAAAGCCCTGACGGCGCCAGCCGTCGAGCTGTGGCGTCATCTCACCGGCGATATAGCGTCGCGCCTGTTCGCGGAACGCGTCGATCTCTTCACTCATCCATTCGTGGCGGTGCAATTGAGGCAGCATGTTCTTAGATTCCTGTGAGTCCGCCGGCGCACATCAGAGTTTGTCCGCTGACGTAGTCCGATTCCGGAATACACAGACGGTACACCGCGCCGGGGTCGTACCGGCGCCGTCACGTCGAGCCGCAAGGGGCTACGTCAATCAACGTATTCGCCGCCACGCGACCGCTTTGCAGAATGACTTTCGTCTAACAAGCCCCAGACAAGGTTGAATCATGATTCACGGAGACATATCGAGCAGCAAAGACACCGTCGGCGTGGCGGTCGTCAACTACAAGATGCCGCGGCTGC